>DASTUM010000138.1:0-4705 GCA_035759665.1 Micavibrio sp. | reverse complement strand
ATCTGGTCGTAGGCGCGGAATTCTTTCGAGAAGTATTTCGTGATCGCAGCCGTCAGCGTCGTCTTACCGTGGTCAACGTGCCCGATCGTGCCGATGTTTACGTGCGGCTTGTTCCGCTCGAATTTTTCTTTGGACATTTGTAGTTCCTCTTTCGATGTGGGTCCCCGCCTGCGCGGAGATGGCTTGCTATGCTCGCCAGTTAAAAATGCTTCGCGTTTTTATCCATCGGCCTCGCCCTAAGGGGCGCTTCCGCCACGAAATTCAAGCCATTGGAATAGGAAAACAACCCCCGAAAGTCAACGGTCTTTTTGACTTCGCTTTGAGCCTTAGGATAAAAATTATTGACGGGGTTTCCCGCTTTATGGTTATATATCGCAAATTATTATGGTAAATTTATAATGAATATTTCACGCCGCTCTTTTTTACTGGCCGCTTTCTCCGCCCCTCTTTTGGGATTTCAGGCGGACGCCGCCGAGGCCAAAAGAAGCAAACGAGCCCGCAGTGCGGGCCTGAAAGAGGCACATGCGTCCGTGGCCCGGGGCCAGCCCAGCGAGTTCATCTTTGAAAGCATCGACGGCGACGTGGTACGGGGCGGGCTGGAAAACCGCCACCGTCATCCGGCCTCCCTGACCAAGATGATGACGCTGTATTGCGTGATGGAAACGATGCGGCGTTTTCCGGACAGCTTTAACCTGAAAACGGACGTCAAAATCACGAGCGACATCAATAATCCGGATTTCAGCAAATACCACATCTACCGTAGCGGCCGTTTGAAGGCGGGGCAGATTCACAGCGCCGAAAAACTGATGAAGGCCTGCGGGACGATTTCCTGCGCCGCGAGCGCAACGGCGCTTGCCGTCCATACGGGGCAGTTCTGGCGCACGGGCAAAGACCAGTCTTCTTTAGAAGCGTTCGTGCAGCATATGAATGTGTGCGCCAAACGGCTGGGCATGAGAGATACGAATTTCTGCAACCCGGTCGGCACACCGGACGCGCGGCATTACAGCACCGTCGCCGACATGGCGAAATTGCTAAGGGCGCTCTATAAGAATTACAGGAATTTGAGCCATAAAAGCATGGGGCATCCCAATGCCGATCTTTTCCCCGTTGCTGGCAAATGCCGGCATACCAGCGGATTTTTACGCGAGCATCCGCGCGATACATTTTTCGCCAAGACCGGCACGACCAATGCCGCGGGGCACTGCCTTGCCGCAATGGTCGAGGTCAAGGGCAAGCCCTATATGGGCGTCATCATCGGCGCCGCAAGCAGCCGCGAATGCAACGATATGATGGAATCCATGGTACGATCGGCCATGCTTGGCAAAAGACGTCCGGGTCACGATGCGGCGGAACACGCTGCCGATCGCGTATCCGATCGGACGCCTGTGCCCGAAACCAGGCCCGTTCAGAAAAAAATCGAAATGCTTCATCCGGCGGCGGTCGAGAAAAATTTGGGAGGCAATATGATCAGGCCAAAATTCTCCCCCCGCTTTTTCGACGCAGCGCCGATCGGGCCAAGCCAATCCTTCAAACTTTAGGTGTGGTCTTTAAGTCTGATTGTGGCGTCTGAGCCATGCCGCAGCGTAACCGCAAATCGGATAAATCTCCTGGTCCGCTGCTTGGGCGGCAGCGACGATGCCCTCCATCAGGCGTCCTGCCGTCCCCTTCCCACGCAGTTCGGGGGGTGAAAAGACGTAGTTGATGTAAAGCGTTTTTCCGTCCCGGCGATAATCAGCGTAGGCGACATACCCCTCTTCAACCAGTTCGAAACGGGATTTTTGCGTGTTGTCTGTAACTGCCTGCATCATGATAAATATAGATCGTCCGGAAAAGCCGCCAAGAGGAGGAGACTGGAGCGGGTGAGGGGAATCGAACCCCCATAGCCAGCTTGGAAGGCTGGAGCTTTACCACTAAGCTACACCCGCGCTCAGGGCCTAGAGGTATCGGATTAGCCCCCGCCCTGTCAATTCAAAAGGCAGCGGTTTTACGCTGCTTCTTTGTAAGGCGCGCGGGGCTTGAGGCCCAGTTCCTTCAGAAGGCCGGAATCCGTATCTATTTCAGGATTGGGCGTGGTCAGCAGCTTCTCGCCTGTAAAAATGGCGTTCGCGCCCGCGAGGAAGGCCAGCGCCTGCGCCTCTTTAGAAATCTCCAGCCGCCCCGCCGATAGGCGCACCATAGCCTTCGGCATCAAAATGCGCGCTACGGCGACGCAGCGGATCCATTCGAAAATATCGAGCGGCTCCTGCCCTTCGAGAGGCGTGCCGCTTATAGGCACCAGCATGTTGATCGGCACGGATTCCGGCTGCGGGTCGAGATTTGCGAGGCGGTGCAGCAGCGAAATGCGGTCATCCTCGCTTTCGCCCAGGCCTAGAATACCGCCGCAGCAGAGCGAAATGCCCGCCTTCGCGACGTTTTCGATCGTATCTAGGCGATCCTGATAGGTTCGTGTCGTTATGATCTTGTCGTAGAATTCCTCGGACGTATCAAGATTGTGGTTATAAGCGGTAAGGCCCGCTTCCTTGAGCTTTTTCGCCTGCTCTTCTGTCAGCATACCGAGCGTGCAGCAAGCCTCCATACCCATTTGGGAAACGCCGCGCACCATGTCGAGCACGCGGTCGAACGCGCGGCCGTCCTTGACTTCGCGCCAGGCCGCGCCCATGCAAAAACGCGTGGAGCCGGAGTCTTTCGCGGCCTTCGCCTGCGCCAGAACCTCATCGGTTTTGAGGAGCAGTTCCTTGTCCAGTTCGGCGTTGTTGTGAATGGATTGGGAGCAGTATTTGCAATCCTCGACGCAGCCGCCGGTCTTGATGGACAGCAGCGTGCAAAGCTGCATTTCGTTTTGATCGTGATGCTTTCTGTGCACGTCCGCAGCCTCGAACACGAGGTCGAGCAGCGGTTTGCGATAGAGCGTTCCGACGTCGGCCAGTTCCATAAATCTCTCTCCTATTCGATGACGCGCCAGGTAACCTCGATGCCCCCCGGCGGTTTTCCGAAGGTTTTCGCCGCGTTGCCGCCGCGCTGGACGATTTCGGTAAATTCGACGTTTTTACCATTGGGCAAGGTCCAGCCTGAAGAGCCTTTGGACATGCAGAATTCGCCGTCCGCCACGCCGAAAATACCATCCGCCACGCGCGCCGCAGTATGGCGGCCGTTCACATCGAGCGTTATGTGCTTGCCATCGATGGCTTTGAGGTCATCCGGATCGACGGAGCATTTCATATTGCCGTAGCCGTCGGTATAGCACACGACATTCCTGGGATAATCTGGCACCGCATCGCGAATATCGTCGCCGAGCTGAGAGTAATCGCCGTGCGCAATCAGGCCGAACGCGGGTGGGAACACATCGCGGGAACGAAATTGCGAGCCTTCTTTCGAACAATGGATTTCGCGAATTTCAACGGCCGCATCCTTGATGAAGGAGAGTGAATATCCGGAATTGACAGCGACGATTTCAACGCCGTTGTGCAGCTTCGCGTAGGCAAGGCCTTCGCCGGAATTTTTGACGCGCGGAGTAAGGTCGTCCTTGCGCGGCGCGGTATTGACGTAGAATTTGTGCCGGCCGTCCAATTTGGAATTGATCGCGGTCTGGGCCAGAACGAAACCCGTGGCGACCGTATCGAAAGCAGGAACCGCGAAGGTGGTAATGCTCACATCCTTATTGCGCAGTTCGTAATGGAGTTTTTGCGTCACTTCCGCAAAGGCCAGGTCGGCCAGATCGCCGTAATCGGCAATCACATAAACGATATCGCGCATTTTACACCTCTAAGAATTCCAGCCCGTTGTTCGCCAAGTCTTCTATCAATTCAATCGTAACGTCAACAATTTCCGCCTGATCGTGGGCGAGGATAACGTTTACGCCGCCTTCTTGCGAGAGATACGGGTCGCTCAGCGCTTTTTGTTTGAGGTCGTTAACCGTTTTATACGGCCATTTTCCAGCGTGGCGCGCCGTCAGCATCCAGTCGCAGTTCGAAAACGTATAAAGACAGTCGTGCGCCCGCGCTATTTCACCCTTGTTGAACCAGGAATGCGTGACGCCCGGAAATGGCTGTGTGTACCCGGCGCCCGCCAGATATCTTTGCAGCCGTTCTTTTTTATCGAAAGCGTCCCGTCCCGGGCGATCCATCGATTGAACGTTCAATCCTTCGGCGAAGGCAGCCATGAGAGCTTCGCGGTCCCGCCTTTCATACCGGTCGTAATCGACGATCCAGCCGGCCGTGCCGCGGTCGAGTTGCGGAAAACGGAAAAATTTGCGGCGCTCATCGGCGCTGGCAAGCGCGTATACGTCTTCCAAAAGCTCTTCCGTCTTTTCGATCTCGTTTACGATCCAGGCGAAATCCTTCTGACTTGACCTCTGGTGGGAATAGGCATGGTTGCCGAGGACAAAACCCTTCTGCACGGCGCGGACGGCGGACGGGGCGTTTTCTTCCAGCCTGTCGCCGCGGCAGAAAAACAGTGCGGGAATCCCCCGCCCTTCCAGATAATCGACGAGGTCGTCCATGCGGTTCGAGGGGGAATCGTCGATGGTCAGATAGGCCTTGGATTTCAATTTCATACGCGGGCGAGTTTCGAAAGGCCGACGATCGGCATATTGGGTTCGTGGGAATAATAGACGGGAGTCGAGGCAAGGCTTTCTCCGACGACGGATACCATGGGCCGGCGGAAAAATCTTGTAAAAGAGCCCACGTCCATTTTACCGGAGGCCTTC
>DASTUM010000137.1:0-5245 GCA_035759665.1 Micavibrio sp. | reverse complement strand
TCTCCCCTCCGGGGAGAGGGTTGGGTGAGGGGCCCCGCAAAACCCCTTCCATCCTTTCCAAAACACCCCCCATATTAGCCAGAACATCATTGTTCCAGAATCTCACAACCCTGAACCCCTGCGCTTCCAGAAACTCCGTTCTTTTTCTATCGTAGTCTTCCTGCTCCACATGCTGGCCCCCGTCCAGTTCGACAATGATCCCTTTTTCAAGGCAGCAAAAATCGACGATATAGGGAGAAACAGGATGCTGACGCTTGAATTTCAAATTAAAAAAACGCCGGTCGCGCAGCTCATGCCATAATTTTTGTTCGGCCTCCGTCGTGTTTTTGCGTAGTTTGCGGGCGCGTTCTATGTCTTCGGACGTGGCCTTCTCCTCACCCCGGCCCTCTCCCCTGTGGGGAGAGGGAGAATGGCCGAGGGCTTTGGCACGTTGTTCGGACGGCGAGGGCGTGTACGTTCCAGCGTCGAGATAGGGCGGGTTGCAGATAACGTGATCGAAACGGTCTTCCGTGCGCCAGTCGCGGATGTCGGCGACGATAAATTCGGCGCGGCCCTGCATTTCGTTGAGGGCGATATTTTTTACGGCGAGGTCCGCATGGCTCTGCTGTATTTCGATCCCCGTGACATGGACTCCTGCCACACGCCGGAGCAGGCAGAAACTGGCCCCGCCCACGCCCGCGCCAAGGTCGAGAACGCGATCGCCCGCCTCCGCCCTGCAGGCCGCCGCCACGAAGACGGAATCCAGCGAGGTGCGAAACCCGGCCTCCGCCTGCAAAAGCCGGACTTTGTGATTCAGGACATGGATTTCAGGGGCGTTCTCGCTCATAAACCGCTTGCGGCGGGCCTTTCTCTGGTCTAATTCAAGCCTATGACAGCGTTAAACCCCATAAAAGCCGGAAATTCAAGCGAAAGCCCGCTCGATACGCTATCCCGCCTGCTGGACGCGGATATCAAGGCCGTCAACGCCATGATCCTGGCGCGCATGGAATCCCCCGTCCCGATGATCCGGGAACTGGCGGGCTACCTGATCGCGGCCGGCGGCAAACGCATTCGCCCCCTGATGACACTGGCGGCGGCGGCCGTTTACGGCGGCGATATGATCCGCGCCCACCGCCTCGCCACCGCCGTCGAATTCATCCATACCGCGACCCTGCTCCACGACGACGTTGTCGATGACAGCGAGGAACGCCGCGGCCAGAAATCCGCGAACGAGGTTTTCGGAAACGAGGCCAGCGTCCTTGTCGGCGATTTCCTGTTCTCCCGCGCGTTCCAGCTCATGGTCGAAGACGGAAACCTGCATGTCCTGAAAACCCTCTCCGACGCCTCCGCGATCATCGCGCAGGGCGAGGTTCTGCAGCTTTCCATTCAAGGCAATCTCGACACGTCGATGGACGAATATCTTGAAGTCATAAGAGGTAAGACCGCGGCCTTGTTCGCCGCCGCCTGCGAAGTCGGCCCTCTCATCTCCGGCACCGATCTCAACGCCGCGCGCATCATGGCCGAATACGGCCTCAATCTCGGCATCGCGTTCCAGATAGCCGACGACATCCTCGACTACAGCGCGAAACAGGAAAAACTCGGCAAAACAGTGGGCGACGATTTCCGCGAAGGCAAAATGACCGCGCCCGTCATCCTCGCTTTGCAAAAAGCGAACGCCGAAGAGCGCACCTTCTGGAAGCGAACGATGGAAGACAAGGAACAGGATGATTCCGACCTGATCCGCGCTCAGTCCCTGTTCGAACGCCACAGCGCCCTCAAAGACGCCCACGCCATGGCCCGCCGTTACGCCCAAAAAGCCCGCGAAGCCCTTGCCGAAGCGCCGGATTCCCCCTTCCGCGCCACGCTGGACGCCCTCGCCCTCTACACGGTCGAGCGGGAATTCTAAGGGGCTGGACAAACCCCTATCCTATCCCTTATAAAACCCCCATTCCTATGGGTCGGGGCGTAGCGCAGCCTGGTAGCGCGTTTGCTTCGGGAGCAAGAGGTCGGAGGTTCGAATCCTCTCGCCCCGACCAATTTTTCCAAGTCATCGCAGCCGCCAACGAAAAACGCGCCTCAAGGGCGCGTTCGTCATAGATTTTATCCGGATCAGATGCTGGCCTGCTGGCCGCCGCCGCTGCCGCGCCTTGCCGACGCGGCGTTTTTGGATTCGTTGATAAGGCTTTGCGCCGCCGCCGTCGCTTCGGTCGTGATCTTGTCGCCGGCGAGCATACGGGAGATTTCGTCGACGCGCTCATCGTGAGTAAGCTGATTGACCACCGAGAGCGTGGTGATACCGTCGGTCTTCTTGCTGACGTGCAGGTGGAGGTCGCCGCGCGAGGCCACCTGTGGGGAGTGCGTGATGACCAGAACCTGCGTGCTTTCGGCGAGAAGTGCAAGGCGTTCGCCCACCGCCGCCGCAGCCGCGCCGCCGATACCCGTATCGACTTCGTCGAAGATGAGGGTCGGTATGGTCTGGACTTTCTGCACCACCACTTTGAGCGCCAGAATAAGACGGGCCAATTCCCCGCCGGACGCCGTTTCCGACACCGGGCTGAAAGGCATACCGGGGTTCATCCGCGCGGTGAAGACGACATGGTCGAGGCCTTTGGCCGTCCATGTCATGTTGGCGCGCTCCTCCACCACGACCTTGAATTCGGCCTTGTTGAGTTTTAGCGGCGCAAGCTCTCTCGTGATTTCCGCACTGAGTTCTTCGCCCGCGACCACGCGTTTTTCGTGGAGGATGTGGGCGTGGTGGCGGTAATTGTTCTTCGCCTCGATCAACTGATCCTGCAAACGCTTGATCGTCTCGCGGCCTGCGCGCAGGCGGGCGAGTTTCGTCGTGCGGTCTTCCCAGAAAGTCGCCAGATCTTCGAATTGCAGCTTGTTTTCCTTGGCGATCCGCTTGAGGCCTTCAAGGATGGCTTCGAGGCGGTAAATCGGTTCGGTGTCGATATCATAGTCCGGCGCAATGCGGCGCATTTCTGTAACCGCCGCGCGCGAATGTTCCAGCGAGGTTTTCAGGTGGCCCAGCAGGACCTCCATTTTCTCTTCCTCGAGGTTCGGGTTGCGCTCGATGATGGCGGCGGAACCGGACAGCGACATAACAACGCCGTTCGCGGAAATAAGCTGCGCCAGGATGGACTGAAAGGTTTCCGATGTTTCTTTCGCCGTAAGCAAACGCGCATATTCGTTGACCGTGTCGTTGACGTATCCGGCATAGGTCATGCCCAGCTTCTCGAACTTGCCGCAGACTTCCTCGATCTTGGGCGTCTCGCGCTTGTGGTTGGCGAGGAAGAGGTTCTCTTCTTCCAGCTCCTTCGTGTATTGATGCACCTGGTCGAGCGCGTCCGCGACGTTCTTGAAAATCTCTGGCGGGAAGTTCCCGGAAAGGTCGAGAAGGTTCAGCTGGTTTTCCGGCGCGAGCAGGCTCTGGTTCGCGAACTGGCCGTGAATTTCGGCGAGATACGTCCCCATCTTCTTGAGCGTGTCGAGATCGACCGGCTTGCCGTTGACGCGGATGTCGCCGCCGCCGTTGCGGCGGATGGTGCGGTAAACCGTCAGTTCCGGTTGCGGGCCGCTCACGATCCCCTGCTGCACCAGAAACGGCCATACGGGATTGTCGGCGGGCGGCGTCAGCACCCCTTCGATAAGCGATTCATCCTGCCCCGTGCGGATGGCCTCCACATCGTTTGGATCGCCGAGAATAAGCCCCGTCGCATCGAGCAAAATGGATTTACCCGCGCCGGTTTCCCCGGTCAGGATCGTCAGGCCTGTCTGAAGATCGAGATCGAGCTTGTCGATAATCACGAACTGTTCGATGCGGAGTTTCTTGAGCATGGAGAAAAAGACGCCTTCAGTGTTGATATAAAAGAATACTTTTTCTTCGTTAAGAAGCTGTTAACTAGAGTACTTGTGTTAGGCCCTGCCCGTCAAGAAAGGCAGATTTCCGCCTCCATATGCAAAAAGCCCCGCCTTTCGGCGGGGCTCCTGCTTGCAAAATCGGATCAGGCCGCGATTTTGAGCGCGTCGGTGTCTTTCAGCGTCTTCTCGGCCAGTTTTGCCTCGTCTTTGTTGTCGCAGGCGACCGCCAGAAGAATATTGCCGCCCCGAACATCCTTTTCAAAGACCTTGGCTTCGTGTTCGGGTATGCCCGCGCCTATCAACGCGCCGACGAGACCGCCGGCCAGACCGCCCGCGCCAAGCCCGACAAACGTCGCAGCCAGAGGGCCGATGGCGACGAGGCCCAGACCGCCCGATGGGATAACGGAGGCGGCGATCAGCAGCGCCGTGATCGCGCCGAAAGCGCCGCCCGCTTCCGCGCCCGTGGCTTCGTAGGATTGCGATTTATCCCCGGACTCGATCGCGAACGAGGCGCCGCGCGTCGTATCGGTGACCAGAAGGGAAATATCTTCCTGGAAAAATCCGGCCGAAATCAATTGATCGACTGCCTCTTCGGCGGCGGCGCGGGTTTTGAACGTGGCTGTTACATGATTTGTCATTGTTGGCTCCTTGCAAATATTTTGATCTGCAAGAACCAACGGGCGGGCCGGAGGATCGGTTCCTATTCGATGGAGAAGTTGCGCGAACCCACGCCGCCGCCCGAAGGCCACTGGCCGCGATCGACCGCGTCGCGGTAATCGCCGGGGTGGCGCGTCAGCGGGCCGAAATCGCGGCCATAGGCTTCACGGCCCGGATAGATGCGGCGTGTACCCACCTGCTGGGATTCGACGTAGTTGTTTATCTGCGCGTTTTCCTGTTGCTGGAAATTCGGGCGGGCAGAACCGTAGATGGAATAGGTCTGCTGCTCGCCGCTTTGCGCAAGGGCAGTTGCAGACAGCGCCATCAGGCTGGCAGCGGCCAGAACGATCGTTTTCATACCCGTATCCTCTTCTCAAAGCGGCTAAAGACTGGCCCGTGTTTTAGTTCCTTGGGGGGCAGTTTAGAATCGCAGATAGGTCCATTGCTCATTTCTTATCTCCAAAAATAAAAATCCAAAGTATTAGAACGGCGGGAATTAAAAACCACTGTGCTGCGCCAACTATAATTAAAACCGCCAGCGTTCCCACAAGACCGGGGAAGATGAATAACAATCCAAATATTAGAGGGGTTAAGAGAAAAATTATGCTTCCAAGCGCATAATTTCTTATGTAATTGTACCCCATAAAAGTGCCCGCGGCATCCCACAAATTTGCGTCTACGGTTCCGCTCTTTAAATCGGCGATTCTTTTTTTGTAAAAACTTGGAAGTGTCAGTTTTTTACCAA
>DASTUM010000136.1:0-2144 GCA_035759665.1 Micavibrio sp. | reverse complement strand
GGAAGTCCCGCGAGGTTGACCGACACCGTGAACACGTCGTTGAGGTACATCTTGATCGGGTCGTCCTCGTTCTCGCCGATGGCGAACGCCGCCGACGGCGTCGAGGGCGTGAGGATGACGTCGCATTTTTTATACGCTTCGAGGAAATCATTCAGGATCAGGCGGCGGACTTTCTGCGCCTTGATGTAATAGGCGTCATAATAGCCCGCGGAGAGCACGTAGGCACCGACCATGATGCGGCGCTTCACCTCGTCGCCAAAACCTGCGGCGCGGGTTTTCATGTAGGTTTCGTTCAGATCCTTGCCTTCGACGCGCAAGCCATAGCGCACGCCGTCATACCGGGCGAGGTTGGACGAGCATTCTGCGGGCGCGATGATGTAATATGCCGGAAGCCCGTATTTCGTATGCGGCAGCGATACGTCGACGATCTCCGCGCCTTCGGCCTTGAGCCATTCGATGCCGCGCTCCCACATCGCCTCGATCTCGGCGGGCATTCCCGGAACGCGGTATTCTTTCGGAATGCCAACTTTCAATCCCTTGGTGCTGCCTTTCAGGGCGGCGACGAAATCCGGCACTTCTTTGTCCGCGGATGTGGAATCTTTCGGGTCGAAGCCCGACATGGATTTCAAAAGCATCGCTGCGTCTTCGAGATTGCGCCCGAACGATCCGGCCTGGTCGAGCGACGACGAGAACGCGACGACGCCCCAGCGCGACACGCGGCCATAGGTCGGCTTGATCCCGGCGATGCCGCAGAAGGCGGCAGGCTGGCGGATCGATCCGCCGGTGTCCGTTCCCGTTGCGGCAAGACAAAGCCGCGCGGATACGGCTGCGGCGGAACCGCCGGACGATCCGCCCGGAGTCAAATCCGCGTTCGATCCGTTGGCGCGTTTCCACGGGCTGATGACATTGCCGTAACCGGATGTCGTGTTGGCCGAGCCCATTGCGAATTCGTCGAGATTGAGCTTGCCGAGCATGACCGCGCCGTCGGCGAACAATTTGCTCGTGACCGTCGATTCGTATTGCGGCTTGAACCCTTCGAGGATTTTCGAGGCCGCGGTGGTCTGCACGCCGTCCGTACAGAAAAGATCCTTGATCCCGATGGGCGCGCCTTCGAGGGCGCCGGCTTTTCCGGCAGCGCGGCGCTTGTCGGACTCTTCGGCCTGCTTGAGCGCAAGCTCCGGCGTTTCGGTGATATAGGCGTTCAGATGACGGAATTCCTCCATCTTTTTTAAATGCGCCTTGGTGATTTCCACCGCGGAGAATTCTTTTTTCTCGAGGCCCTTGATCGCTTCGGCCAGGGTAAGATCGGTTAGGTCAGACATTTTATTCCTTTTATTCTACGCGGAGTTCCGGATGCGCCTGTTCGTCATTGCGAGGAGCGGCGCGACGAAATCATTCCACGATTTTTGAGACGACGAAGAAGCCTTCCGCGGATTCGGGGGCGTTGGAGAGGACTTTTTCCTGCTGGTTTCCGTCATTCACTACGTCTTCGCGCAGGCGCAGCTTGATGTCCACGACATTGGCCAGCGGTTCGACATTGTCTGTGTTCACTTCTCCGAGCTGCTCCACGAATTTCATAATATGATCGAGTTTCGCGCGAACGGTTTCAAGCTCAGAATCCGGCATTTCCAGACGGGCGAGGGTGGCGACTTTTTTAACGGTTTGCAGATCCATGACAGTCCTTAAATATTGTACCGTTCTTTTTTAAACGCCAAACCCCTGATTTGTCCACTGTCATCCAAGCAATTTGTCAATTGTCATCCCGTTCATTTTGCCCATTGTCATCCTGAGCGAAGCGAAGGATCTCCCGGGGATCCTTCACTCGCTGACGCTCCTTCAGGATGACAGCGGAGGAAAAGGCGGGTAGTAATGGCATATGCCCATCGGACTTCTCAAAAACATTGCGGATACGGCGCCGAAAGGCGTGCGGCTTCTCGGTCTCGATATCGGGACGAAAACGATCGGGCTCGCCATCTGCGACGCTGGGCAATCCATCGCCACGCCGCTTCAGACCATCCGGCGCACCAAATTTTCGGAAGACCTCAAGGCGCTCGGCAAGATTGCGTGTGAGTATGAAGTACGGGGCTTTGTTCTCGGCTGGCCGCTGAACATGGACGGGTCGATCTCGGGGAGCTGCGACCGCG
>DASTUM010000135.1:0-3229 GCA_035759665.1 Micavibrio sp. | reverse complement strand
AAGAATCTCTACACCCTGATGGATGCGGCGGCGAAATGGATGGAAGAACAATTCCGCGCGCCCGCCAACAAGACCGCCTTTGATTATATGAAAGAGCGCGGCGTGCCCGATGAAGTGATGCGCTCCTTCCGCGTGGGTTATGCGCCGTCCGATATGCAGGCATTGCGCAAGCATCTCGCAGGGCTCGGCTACACCGATGCGCAAATGATCGAAGGGGGGCTTTTAAAGGCTTCCGACAAAGGGAAAGAGCCTTATGCGTTCTTCCGCGAACGCGTGATGTTCCCCGTGCCGGACAGGAGGGGGAGCATCGTTGCGTTCGGGGGGCGCGTGCTTCCCGAACACTTGCGGGCGCCCGAGCGCGGTGATTTCAAGCCGCCGAAATATATCAACTCCACTGACACGCCGCTCTTTCACAAGGGCAAGATGCTTTACGGCGAACCGCATGCCCGCCAGGCGGCGAATGACGGCCAGTCCGTTATCGTCGTGGAAGGTTATCTTGATGTGATCGCTTGTTTCCGAGCGGGATTCAAAGGCGCGGTTGCACCGCTTGGCACGGCGCTGACCGAGGACCAGATTCTCGTCCTATGGAAGATGATACCGGACGATTCTAAGATTCCGATCTTGTGCTTCGATGGCGACAATGCCGGACGCCGCGCGGCTTCCCGTGCCTGCGAACGCATTTTGCCGCTGCTCAAGCCCGATCACAGCGCGAAGATCGCCTTCCTGCCTGAAGGCGAAGATCCCGACAGCCTTGTGAAAGCGAAGGGCAGGGACGCCCTGCAGGCGGTGCTCGATAGCGCGATGAACCTTGTCGATTTCCTTTGGCTCGACAACATCGAGGGCAAGACGCTGGATACGCCCGAGGCACGGGCAGGCCTAACTAAGACCTTGCTCGAAGAGGTCGCGGGGCGGATTGCCGACCGGACTGTCCAGCATTTCTACAAGGAAGCCTTTAAGGAAAAGCTCCGCCAGAATTTTATGCCCCCCCAGCCGCAGCGCAGTGGCGCAGGCGCCCAGCGCCCGCCGTGGCAGCCGCGTGGGGCCTACGGGAAACCGGTACCGCAGCCTATAACGCCGCTGCGCCGCCCGTCTTTTTCGAAGACGGGCCTGATTCCGATGGCCCTGCTGGCGGCGGCGATCAATAATCCGGCCATTTTTCACGAGATCGAGGAGGAGTTCAGCGGGCTTTACCTTCCGGAAAATAACCTTGACCGGCTGCGGCAGGCTGTTCTATCTACTCTGGGCCCTGAGCCGGAGCTTGACGCGGTGGCCCTCAAGACCCATTTGATGGAACAAGGATTTGAGCGGGAATTGGGGCATTTGCTCTCGGAAACGCTTTATACTCATGCATCTTTCTCCAGACCCTCCGTTGATGCCGGGGCCGTGCTGACGGCCTGGCGGGGAGCCTGGAAAACGATGCAGGAACAGGCTGAAAACCGCGACCTCGACCAGGCCCGGCTGGCTTTTAAGGAAGAGATTAGCAAGGAAAACGAAACCCGCTGGGAAAACCTGCAAAAAAGACCTAAGAGTTCAGACGGTTAATTACCATCAAGGGCTTTGATTTTAGGGCGAATTCCGGTTTAATGGGCGAATCGGGCAAGAGATGGATTGCAAATAGAATGGCGACGACTAAGGCGATGACGAAAAAGACTCCTCCTAAGAAAACGGCTGCGAAAGCTCCCGCGAAAGCGCCGGTGAAAGCCGCGTCGAAGCCGGCAGCAAAACCTGTCCCTGCGGCCAAGGCCCCGACGCCCGCCCAGCAGAAGAAAGCAGCGCCTGCAAATAAGCCTTCTAAAAAGGCTGCGAAGGCGAACGACAAGGAAAAAGACGCTGAAGGCGAAGAGGCCGCAGAAGGCACGACCGCCAGCAGCGCGACCAAGGGCACGCTCGCCCAGATCGTCAAGAAACTGGTCGCAAAGGGAAAAGAGCGCGGCTACATCACCTATGATGAGCTGAACGCCGCTTTGCCCGCAGAAGATTTCACTTCCGAGCAAATCGAAGATGCGATGTCCACGCTTTCCGACGTCGGTATCCAGATGTCGGACGGCGGCGAGGAAGAAGCCGAAGAAGCCTCCGAAAAAGAAGGCGAATATGAATCCGGCGGGAATATTTCCGCCGACGATACGGGCCGTACGGACGATCCGGTGCGCATGTACCTGCGTGAAATGGGCTCGGTCGAGCTGCTGTCCCGTGAAGGTGAGATCGCCATCGCCAAGCGTATCGAGGCTGGCCGCGAACTGATGATCGGCGGCATCTGCGAAAGCCCGCTGGCGATTGAATCGCTTCTCGCATGGTACGAAGCGCTGCAAAAGGGCGATATTCTCCTGCGCGAAGTCATCGACCTTGACGCAACCTACGGCACGCCGGAAAGCGAAGTTACAGGCGCGCCGCCGATCGACGCCGATGAACCGGAAGAAAAAGAAGGCGGTGAAGGCGAGGGCGGCGAAGCGGAAGAGGGCGACAACCCTTCGCTCGCCGCGATGGAAGAACAATTGAAGCCGCAGGTTTTCGAAAGCTTTTCGAAAATCAAAAAGACCTACAAGAAAATGCAGGCGGCGCAGAAAGAACGTCTCGATTTCCTGACGCAAGGCAAGAAGGTCGATCCGGCGCTCGACAAGAAGTACGACAAGCTGAAAGCCGAGATGGTCGATCTGATGAACGAAGTGCGCATGAACAACGCGCGCATCGAACAGCTCGTTGAGGCTCTTTACAAGATTAACCGGGAACTGGTGGGCATGGAGGGCAAACTCCTGCGCATGGCCGTCGATTCCAAGGTGAAGCGCGAAGAGTTCCTTGAGAATTATTTCGGCCACGAACTTGATCCGAAGTGGCTCGCGAAAGTGCGCAAACTTGGCAAAGGCTGGGAAAAATTCGCGGACAAGCATGAGAAAGACATTCAGGATATCCGCACGCGTATCGGCGTGATTTCGGACGAAGCGATGCTTCCCATCTCCGAATTTCGCCGTATCGCCGGAACCGTGCAGAAAGGCGAGAAAGAAGCCGCGCGCGCGAAAAAGGAAATGGTCGAGGCCAACCTCCGCCTCGTGATTTCCATCGCGAAAAAATATACCAACCGCGGCCTGCAATTCCTCGATCTTATTCAGGAAGGCAATATCGGCCTGATGAAGGCCGTCGATAAATTCGAATATCGCCGCGGTTACAAATTCTCGACCTACGCGACATGGTGGATCCGTCAGGCCATCACGCGCTCCATCGCCGACCAGGCGCG
>DASTUM010000134.1:0-23146 GCA_035759665.1 Micavibrio sp. | reverse complement strand
ACGATCTTCACGATGCAGATCAATTCCGACGGTTCGTACGAATTCAAACTGTACGAGCAGCTCGACCATGCCGACGGCAACAACCCGAACGACATCATCAACCTGAACTTCGGCGTAACGGCGACGGACTCCGACGGCGACCATGCCGACACGGCTGTCACCGTACAGGTAAAAGACGATGCACCGGTTGCTAACGACGATGGCCGTTCGACGGAGGCAGGCCAGACGATCACCGGCAATGTCACGGACAACGACGTAGTTGGCCAGGATGTTCCGGGCAAGGTTATCAAGATCGTTTACGGTTCCACGGCCTACGACGTTCCGGCGACAGGCACGGTAACGGTCAACGGCGACAACGGCACGCTGAAAATCGCGGCGGACGGTTCTTATACCTACACCGCCAAATCCTCGGGCGACGGCGTCGACAACTTCACCTACACGCTGCAAGATCGCGACGGCGACACCGATCCGGCTGTTTTGTGTATCGATGTGAAATGCGCGCCGGACGACCAGCCGATCCTGGTAAAACCCGCGGACGAGATTGTCGACGAGACAAACCTTTCTTCCGGCATCATCACGGAAACGGGCAAGGTCACGGGCAATTTTGGCAATGACGGCCCGGGCTCTTTTGCTGGAAATAACAGCTTCAACTCTTCAGGTTCGAAGCTGAACGGCAACCTGACATCCGGCGGCCAACCGGTAAACGTCACCTTCGCGGGCGGCACTTACACGGGTGTTGCAAACGGTGTGACGGTCTTCACGATGGAGATCAAGGCGGACGGCAACTACACGTTCAAACTGTTCGAACAGCTCGATCATGCCGATGGCAACAATCCGAACGACATCATCAGCCTGACCTTCGGCGTGCGTGGCACAGACTCCGACGGCGACCATGCCGACACTACAATCACGGTCAAAGTAAAAGACGACGCGCCTGTCGCGAATGACGACGGCCGTTCGACGGAGGCAGGCCAGACGATCACGGGCAATGTCACGGACAACGATGTTGTGGGTCAGGATGTTCCGGGCAAGGTTATCAAGATCGTTTACGGTTCTACGGCCTACGACGTTCCGGCAACTGGCACGGTGACGGTCAATGGCGCCAACGGCACGTTGAAAATCGCGGCGGACGGTTCTTATACCTACACTGCGAAATCCTCGGGCGACGGCGTCGACAACTTCACCTACACGCTGCAGGATCGCGACGGCGACACCGACCCGGCTGTTTTGTGCATCGATGTGAAATGCGCGCCGGACGATCAGCCGATCCTGGTAAAACCTGCGGATGAGATCGTTGATGAAACCAACCTCGCTTCGGGCGTCATCACGGAAACGGGCAAAGTCACCGGCAATTTTGGCAATGACGGCCCGGGCACGTTCGAAGGCAACGACAGCTTTACGTCGGGCGGCTCGCGCCTGGACGGCAAGCTGACCTCGAATGGCGTGGCGGTCGTCGTTAGCTACGCGAACGGCGTCTACACGGGCACCGCCGGCAGCACGACGGTCTTCACGATGGAGATCAAGGCGGACGGCAACTATATATTCAAACTTTTCGAACAGCTCGATCACAAGGACGGCTCCAATCCGAACGACAGCATCACGCTGGATTTCGGCGTGACGGGCGCGGACACGGACGGCGACAAGGCCAGCACAACGGTTCGCGTCAATGTCAGAGACGATGCTCCGGACGCCAAGGATGATGGCCGCATGACGGATGCGGGCCAGACGATCACAGGCAACGTCACGGACAACGACGTCGTCGGTCAGGACGTTCCGGGCAAAGTCACCAAGATCGCCTACGGTTCCACTACCTACGACGTTCCGGTAACAGGTACAGTGACGGTCAACGGCGCCAACGGTACGCTGAAAATCGATTCCACGGGAGCCTACACTTACACCGCCAAATCCTCGGGCGACGGCGTCGACAACTTCAGATACACGCTGGTCGATTATGACGGGGATTTCGACACGGCCACGCTGTGCGTCGATGTGAAATGCGCGCCTGTTATAGACGACAAACCGACGATCACGAATGCAGTAGAAATCGTCGACGAAACAAACCTCGCTTCCGGTGTTATTTCGGAAACGGGTTCCGTCACGGCTACATATGGCAATGACGGTCCCGGTTCGATCACCGGCAACAACAGCTTTACGTCGGGCGGCTCGCGTCTCGGCGACAAGCTGACTTCGCATGGTGTCGCGGTCGTCGTGACGTACGCGAACGGCGTCTACACGGGTAAAGCCGGTGAGACGACGGTCTTCACGCTGAAAGTCAACACCAACGGTTCGTACGAATTTAAACTGCACGAGCAGTTGGATCATAAAGACGGCACGAACCCGAACGATGTCATCAGCCTGCAATTCGGCGTCAAAGCGACCGATTCGGACGGCGATGTCGCAACGGGCACGATCACGGTCAAAGTGGCGGACGACGCTCCGGTTGCGGTCGACGATTACTGTACGCTCCCGGTCGCGGCGAAACAGCTCAGCTCCAACGTTCTGACGAACGACAATTTTGGTCAGGACGGCAAAGGCGGCCTGTACTCCGTCATGGTCAACGGCGTCGTGCATGTTTTGTCGGCGGCGGCGGTCACGATCAACACGACGTACGGCCAGCTAACGATCGATTCGTCGGGGTCTTACACCTACAAGCTGACATCGAATGTCGATCACAACGTTACTGAAAACTTTAAAATGACGATCGTCGATTACGACGGCGACAAGTCGGATTCCAATTTGCAGATGAACATTATCTGCAACCCGTTGGTCGGCGGAGACGGTAACGATACCCTCGCGGGCGGCAATGACGCCGACATCATGAGCGGCGGCAAGGGTGACGACTGGATCTACGGCTATGGCGGACACGACGAACTGACCGGACGCGAAGATCACGACACGATCTATGGCGGAGCCGGCAACGACGAGCTGTTCGGCGACGGTCTGGATACGGATACGTACGCCGGCAATGACAAGCTGTACGGTGAAGAAGGCGACGACATGCTGTATGGCCGTAACGGCAACGACTTCCTCGACGGCGGCATCGGCAACGATGTCCTCTACGGTGAGGCCGGAAACGATACGCTGATCGGCGGGGCGGGCGACGACCACCTGATCGGCGGCGCCGGCAACGATATCCAGACGGGCGGCACGGGTGCCGACACGTTCTGGTTCCTGGCCGTCAATGAAGGCGTCGACCGCATCACCGACTTCAAGGCAAGCGAGGGCGACACGCTCGAACTTTCCAACGTGATCACGAATTTCGATCCGGTGACGGACGCGATCAACAACTTCGTCTTCGCCACCCATGTCGACGGCGACACGATCATTTCGGTGAACAATGACGGAACGGGCGCTGCCGGAGCCACTCAGGTCGCGGTGCTGGAAAATGTTAACGTGAACATCTCCGACCTGTTCAACAACGGTAATATTATTACTTAATAAGAATCGGGAAAGCAGGGCAGAAATGCCCCGCTTCTCCATGCCCGGCAACCATTAACGGATGTTGTGATAAATGGGGCACGATTTGAAAGAATCATTGCCGTTTCGGGCTGTTTGCCTTGACTTTTCATATGATCGGGGAGTAAAAAGTCCCAGTCGTGCGTTGTACAAACTGACTTGCGCCAGAAGCTAAAAAGCGTCATAAATAACGGGCAAAAGTCATTGATTTAAAATGACATATCAAAAGGGTCTTACTATGATAAAAACCACATTCAAATTCTCCGCCCTCCTGCTGGCATGTGCCGCAATCGCATCGGTTACGATCCCCGCGAACGCGCAGGAAAAACCGACTGAAATGAGTCTGTCCCAAGCGGTTTCCTCCGGTGTAATGACCAATCCGGAATATGGCCGCGTTGCAGCATCGCGCCGCGCTACGGATGAAGAATTGAATCAGGCGAAGGCGCTTTATCTTCCTTCCGTCGATCTACGTGCTGACGGCGGCGCCGAAATTACCGACAGCATTTCGACCCGCGCGAATGGTGACGACGATAAAATTTTTGGCCGCTACGACGCGCAACTGACATTGACGCAAATGCTGTTCGATGGCTGGGGTACGAAATATGAGAATGAGCGCCAGAAAAACCGCGTTCAATCCTCCGCTAACCGCGTCAAGGAAACCTCCGAACTGACGGGCCTCGATATTGTCGAATCATTCCTCGAAGTCATGCGCCAGCGCGAATTGCTGGGCATCACGCGTGATAACGTCGCCGAACACGTCGCCATCATGGGCATGATTGAAGAAGGCGTGAACGCAGGACGTTCCACCGCCGCCGACCTTGAACAGATCAAAGCCCGCCTTGCCGCAGCCCGCGCGCAGGAATCGACGGTGCGCCAGCAACTGCGCAACGCCGAATCCAGCTTCCAGCGTCATGTCGGCGAAATGCCCAAGGATCTCGTGATGCCGGCTGTACCGGTCAACGCGATTTCCGCCGATGTCGAAGCCGAAGTGAAAAACGCGCTGGCCACCAGCCCGACGCTCGCTGTTCGCGCTTCCGACGTTGAGGTGGCCTACAACGAATATAAAGGTACGGGCTCCACGCTGTATCCGCAGGTCGACCTGCAACTTGGCGCGCGCCAGGGCCACAATCTGGGCGGTATCGAAGGCCGTGACCGTTCCGCGTCCGCCCTCGTCGTCATGAACTGGAACCTGTACCGCGGCGGCGGCGACGTTGCCCGCATCCGCGAGTTCAAGCATCGCCACCAGCAATCGAAGGAAGAGCGCTCTATCGCCGCCCGCCAGATCGAGAACGACATTCGCCAGACCTGGGCCTCCATGGTATCGGCCGGCGAACGCGCGAAAGAATTCTCGTCCCAGGCTGCCGCGAACAGCGAAGTCGTCCGCGCGTACAAGGACCAGTTCAATCTGGACCGCCGTACGCTGCTCGACGTTCTCGACTCGCAAAACGAACTCTTCGTTTCCCGTTCGAACACAATCAACGCCGAATTTCTCGAAATCTTCTCGGTCTTCCGCCTGCTGGCGCTGAAAGGCGCGCTGCTGCCGACTCTCGGCGTAGCATACCCGCAGGAAAGCGCCCTGATCGACGTCGAAAATAAACCGGCGGAAAAGTAAGCTTTCAACCTCCAACAAGGTTTGGACCGTGAGCAATAACAATCAAGAAACGGGCGCACAAAATGCGCCCGCCTTCGACTCTACAGCCCCTCAGAAAGCGCATGAAAAGCCTGTCGACTCATGGCCGCTGGAGGCTGATCGCGTCGCCATTCAGGACCCGCTGGTCGATACGCTGCGCATCCTTGCCGGCTATTACGGCAGGCGTACGTCGAACGCCTCGCTGACGGCGGGGCTACCCGTGCCGTCAGCGGGAATTACGCCCATTCTTTTTACCCGTGCGGCGGAGCGTACAGGCCTTCACGCCCGCCTCGCCGAAAAAACCATCGAGGCGCTGGCGATCGCGCCGAACCTGCCCTGCATCCTCGTTCTGGAAGGCAAGCAGGCCTGCATCCTGTGGGAAGTGCGCGAGCCGGGCCGCAGCGGCAAAAAGCCCGGCAAGGGCGGGCAGGACCGCAAGATCCACCCCGAAACCGAATTCCTGGTACAGTTTCCAGAAACGCCGGATGAAAAAAAGCTGCTGCGTATATCCGAGGTCAAGAAATTCTATACAGGCTACGCCTTCTATATCCGGCCCATCGCCCGCGTCGATGAGCGCGCAGGCCCCGCCGAAATAGAAACGAGCCGCGAGTGGTTCTGGTCGGCGCTTTGGGAAAACCGAAAAATTTACAGCGAAGTGATTCTCGCCGCGGTGATGATCAATATTTTCGCGATCGCTTCGTCCTTATTCGTGATGAACGTGTATGACCGCGTCATTCCGAACAACGCCTATGAAACTCTCTGGGTGCTGTCTATCGGCGTAGGCACGATCTATCTCTTCGATTTTTTGTTGAAAAACCTTCGCGCGCATTTCCTCGACCATGCGGGCAAGAAGGCGGACATCAAAATATCCGCAAGGCTTTTCCAGCAACTGATGGGCATGACGATGGCGTCGCGGCCAGCGTCGGCGGGCGTCATGGCCTCGCATATGCGCGAGTTTGAAAGCCTGCGTGATTTCTTCACGTCGGCGACGATGACGGTCTTGATCGACCTTCCGTTCGTGCTTCTCTTTATTTTGCTGATCGCGATCATCGGCGGCCCGCTTGCATTCATTCCGCTGCTGGCCGTTCCCATCGTCGTCGGCATCGGCATGGTGATGCAAAAGCCTCTGGAGAGAGTCACCAAGCAATCGATGATGGAAAGCGCGCTGAAAAATGCGCTGCTGTTTGAAACCATCTCCGGTCTCGAAACGATCAAGGTGCAGGCGGCCGAAGGTCATACCCAGCGCAACTGGGAAGAACTGACTGAAAAGGCTGCGCGTACCTCCATGAAATCCAAGGCGATCAACGCGCTCGCCGTCAACATGGCTTTCTTCGTCCAGTCGCTTTCGTCAGTCGTCGTCGTCATCGCCGGGGTCTACCTGATTACCAACGCGAAATTGTCGATGGGCGCGCTGATCGCCTGCGTCATCCTGTCGGGCCGCGCCATGGCGCCGCTTTCCCAGGTCGCGGCGCTGCTGACGCGCCTGCACCAGTCCAAGGAAGGCCTGTATCAGCTAAACGAGCTGATGAAGCGCCCCGTCGAGCGCCCTTCGGGCAAACATTTCATTTCGATGCCCTCGATCCGCGGCCGGGTCGAATTTCAGGATGTGACGTTCAAGTATCCGGGCCAGACGGTTCCGGCTCTGAACGGCGTGAATTTCGTGATAGAGCCGGGCGAACATATCGGCGTCATCGGCGCGGTGGGCTCAGGCAAGACAACACTGGAACGGCTTCTGATCAATCTCTACCAGCCGGAAACCGGGTCGGTGCAGATCGACGGCACGGATGTGCGCCAGATCGATCCGGGCGACCTGCGCCGCAATGTCGGCGCCGTGCAGCAAAGCCCGCAGCTTTTCTACGGTTCCGTGCGCACCAACATTACAATGGGTCATGAAACCGCGCCGGATCGCGCCGTGCTGCGCGCCGCCGAACTTGCGGGCGTCATGGAATTCCTGCGCGATTCGCAGGCCGGTCTCGACACGCAGGTCGGTGAACGCGGCGAGGCCCTGTCCGGCGGCCAGCGTCAATCGGTCGCGATCGCCCGCGCGCTTCTCTACGATCCTCCCATCATGGTCTTTGACGAACCGACGGCCTCGATGGACCCGGCTTCGGAAAATCGTCTGAAAAAACGTCTGGAAATCGTGACCAAGGGCCGCACGACGATCCTGATCACGCACAAGGGCGCTATGCTTTCCCTCGTCGATAAGATCATCTTGATCGACCGCGGGCGCATCATTGCCTATGGCCCCAAGGACGACATCATCAGGCGCCTACAGGCCCGCGAATACGGCACCAACGCAGAAAACACGGATGTGTAAACCATGGCAAAACCCGTAAAGACCATCACCGGAAACGATCCCAACCTCGCCAAGGCCATGGCGCAGATGGCTGGTCGCGACGCGCCGCTCGAAGAGGCGATGAACAAGGAACGCCAGGGCTGGATGCAAAACCAGATGGCCAAGGCCGCGGCGCATATGGACCGCGTGCTGGACACGGACGAGGATCTGCCGCTCTCGCGACATATCATCATGCTGGTGATTTGCGGCTTCTTTATAATTTTCTTCCTCTGGGCGACCTTTGCGAAGCTCGAGGAAACCACGCGTGGCGAAGGCAAGATCATTCCCTCCAGGGAGGTGCAAAAACTTTCCTCACTCGAAGGCGGCATCATTCAGGAAGTGCTCGTCAAGGAAGGCGACGAGGTTAAGGCCGGCCAGACCGTCGCGCGTCTATCCGAAGTCGCTGCCGGCGCCGAGCTCGGCTCCGGCGAAGCGCGGTATCTGGGCCTGATGGCCACTGTGGCGCGGCTTCAGGCTGAAGTCGACGGCAAGCCGCCCGAATTTCCGGCTGAAGTCATGGAAAAGGCGCCGAAGGCGGTTTCTGAGGAATTGGCCGCCTACCGCGCCAATCAGGACAAAATCAACGGCCAGACCATCATCCTGCAACAGCAAAAAAGCCAGAGGGCGCAGGAGCTTAGCGAGCTTCAGATTAAATCGAACGACCTGGCCGGCCAGACCGCCCTTGCCCGCGAGGAGAAGGCCATGGTCGAGCCTCTGGTGGCCCGGGGATCTGCCCCGAAGATGGAATTGCTGCAGATACAGCGCACAATTAAAGAACGTGTTACGGAGCAAAACAGCGTCAATTCCGCGATCCCGCGCGCCCGCGCGGCGATTGCCGAGGCCGAAGCCCGCATCAAGGATCTTGAATCGACCGCCCGGGCGACGGCCCAGACGGAGCTTGCGGCCAAAATGGTCGAGATGGAGGCCATCAAGAAAGGCCTTGTCGGAATCGCTGACCGCAAATCCCGCACCGAAATCAAATCCCCGGTGAACGGCTATGTAAAGGATGTGAAAGTCTACACCGTCGGCGGCGTCGTCCAGCCGGGCCAGGATTTCATCGAGATCGTGCCCAAGGACGACCAGCTTCTGGTAGAGGCCCGCATCAAGCCCAAGGACATAGCCTTCCTTTACCCCGACCAGCCCGCCATGGTGAAGATCAGCGCTTATGATTTTTCTATCTATGGCGGCCTTCCCGGCAAGGTGGTCGGCATTTCGCCGGACGCCGTTACGGACGAGAAGGGGGAAAGCTTCTACAATGTCCGCGTTCTGACCACGGAAAACGCCCTTCACCGCAGGGATCAGACTTTGCCGATTATCCCGGGAATGGTGGCGACCGTTGATATCCTGACTGGCGAAAAGACGGTCATGCAATATATCCTGAAACCTTTCGTAAAAACGCTCGACAGATCGATGAACGAACGCTAGGCCGTGTCCGCGCCGGCCGCAATCAGACGGTAATTGTACGATGATCCGTCATGAAAGACGCAGCCTTTGAACGGCTGGCTGTGTTCGAGGACTGTGAAATTGCTGCGCTTCAAAAGAGCTTCGATTTCTTCCGCCTTGTAGCCGCAAATCAGGTAAGTGCCTGAATGGCCCTGCCACAACATGATTTGTTTCGTGCCCGGATTTTGCGGCATGTAGGTGAATACGAGAAGCCCGTTTTTCTGCAAGACGCGCGCCGATTCCAAGAGGAAATGTTGCAGCATATCCGGGGTCAGATATTCCAGCAGGCCCGCACTGAGCACAGCGTCCTGCGAGCCCGATTCCATGGGCCAATGATCGCGTCCCACATCGCACTTGACCAGCAATTCCGTCACCTCGCGCGCGGCGCACGTAGCCATCATGTCTTCAGTGAAATCAAGGCCCGTGATGCGGCATGGCATGGCGTCGAAAATCTGCTGGGCGAGCAGCCCCGTGCCGATGCCGATATCGGCTATTTTCGGTACCTGCGGAGCTGAGCGGGCCAGGTGTTTGATAGAGGCCCTGGCGACCTCGTCGGCGGCGCTATAGGCATTTTCCGCAACTTCCTGCTCATAAATGGGCGACCATCGGGCGAACATACGCCGGGCGGCATGACGTTGGTAAAAATTCAAGAGCCGATTCAACATGTTAAAACATTAACATTTATTTTGTGCTGGACAATATGCTCATTCTGCCCGATAGTTTGTTCATTATGACAAAATTATTTGATAAAGAAGCGTTTCTTAAAGAATTTCAGGCCGTTACGAAACAAGCGGTAAATCCCGAAAGGCCGACGCAGCGTCTGTACGATGACAAAGTATTGATGGAAATTCTCGATAACCGCCGTCCTCTAAAAGATTATCAGGTGGAGTTGTTCAGTCTTATGTCCTTGGAAAAGGGAAAAGGACATGCCGGTAAAGCGGTTCAGGCTTTGACGAGGCTGGCGGACAAATACAATATCGGTATCGTGGTGTATGCTGCGCCATCGGACCGTCAGGAAGGCAGCCTTACGCGCCACCAGCTGTTCAAATTTTTCAAGGCCCGGGGCTTCTGGGGAATCTCCTCTTGTACAGAAATGTACCGCCCGTCTTCCCTCGACCGGAGCGTGATTCAACCGAGTTTGTGCGCTGCGATAAGCCCGTAATGGGTGATGCTCCCAAGACAGCGATAAGCGGCAAACTGATTGTGTTCCAGGATTCCCATCCCCGCTTTTGTAAAAGAATCGGCCATTTCGGACGGTAGATGGCTGAAGGTTGCCCCCGATCCGATCGGGGGCTTTTTGCCTATATGCGGCGGCTGGTGCGTTATTACGGCAAGGCCGCCTTTTTGCAAAATTGCTGCAGCATTTTTAACGGAACCGGCGCTGTCCCGCACGAATTCCAAAACTCCCGAAGCGGTTACGACCTGCGCACCGCCCTCGTTCAGTGGCCAGTGGCTTTGTGCAAGATTATGCTGCACCAGACGGTGGGCGAGCGCTTTTTTGCGGCACTCTTCAAGCATTTTTACCGACAGGTCGACGCCTGTAAGCCTGGCCGCTGCGAATTCGTTCTTGAGATAGGAAAGAACTAGCCCCGTTCCGGTTCCCAGATCGACAGCATGCCTGACAGGAAGGGCGGGCTTGTGAGCGCAGACAGCCTGCGCAACCTTTTCATGTGCGACCCAACCTGCGCGCAAAGCGGCGTCGGCATCGTAGCTACGGGCCCATAGATCGAAGGCGGTCTGGACGACAATAAAATTCATGCCGTTTGTTTTGTTAAATTATGACAATGAAAACAAGCTTTCTTTAAGGGCAAAAACCCTCGACACCGGCGGTTTTTATGGGATAAAGCTTAAAACCTGACCCTGTAACCGCAAATTTTTCCGAGAAAACCCATGGCTGACGCCCAACGCGCCCTGAAAGAGATTACCGTGACCCTGCCCGACGGCGCCAAGCGCGCTTATCCGGCCGGCACGACGGGCCTGACGATCGCCGAGAGCATCTCGAAGAGCCTTGCGAAGGCCGTTGTGGCCGCCAAAATCGACGGTGTGCTGTCCGACCTGTCCCTGCCGATCGAAAAGGATGTCAGCCTTTCGCTGGTCAAGCGCGACGATCCGGAGGGTCTGGAGATGATCCGCCATGACTGCGCTCACGTCCTGGCCGAAGCGGTACAGACGCTCTATCCCGGCACGCAGGTCACGATCGGGCCGAATATCGAAAACGGCTTTTTCTACGATTTCGCCCGCAACCAGCCTTTCTCGACGGAGGATTTTTCTGCCATCGAAAAAGAAATGAAGAAGATCGTCGAGCGCGGCTCGCCCTTTGTGCGTGAGGTCTGGAACCGCGATGAGGCGATCAGGTACTTCAAAAGCAAGGGCGAAAATTTCAAGGCAGAGCTGATTCAGGATCTACCCGAAAGCGAAAGCATCAAGATATACAAACAAGGCGATTGGCTTGATCTGTGTCGCGGCCCGCATATGAAAACGACACGCGATGTCGGCACAGCGTTCAAATTGATGAAGGTTGCCGGTGCATACTGGCGCGGCGATTCATCGAAGGCCGTTCTGACCCGTATTTACGGCACCGCATGGCGCAACCAGCAAGAACTGGACGCGTATTTGCACCAGCTTGAAGAAGCCGAAAAACGCGATCACCGCAAAATCGGGCGGGAGCTTGATCTTTTTCACATTCAAGAAGAAGCGCAAGGCTCTGTCTTCTGGCACCCCAAAGGCTATGTGATTTATCACCAGCTGGAAAACTACATCCGTCGCCGTCTGCGCGATGTGGGATATAAGGAAATCAAGACGCCGCAACTGATCGACAATAAATTGTGGGAAGCGTCCGGCCACTGGGGCAAGTACCGCGAGAATATGTTCGTCGTGCCCGATGTTGTGCCCAACACCGAAGAGGGCGGAAAAGTTTTCAAGGAAGAGCCTACGAAATTCATGGCGCTCAAACCCATGAACTGCCCGGCGCACGTGCAGGTATTCAATCAGGGGATCAAATCATACCGCGACCTGCCGTTGCGTCTGGCCGAATTCGGCTGCTGCCACAGGAACGAAGCGCATGGCGCGCTGCACGGCTTGATGCGCGTGCGTCAGATGACGCAGGACGATGCGCATATTTTCTGCACCGAAGACCAGATTATGTCGGAATCCATTGCGTTCTGCGAACTCGTTAAAAATGTTTACAACGATTTCGGATTCGACAATGTGCGCGTGGTGCTGGCGCTGCGCCCCGAAGCGCGTGCAGGCTCTGATGAGATTTGGGACAAGGCCGAGGACGGATTGCGCAAGGCCCTCACCGAAGCGGGTCTCGAATTTGTTGAAGAGGAAGGCGAGGGCGCGTTCTACGGCCCGAAAGTCGAATACCATATCCGCGATGCAATCGGGCGGAGCTGGCAGTGCGGTACCTTGCAGCTCGATTTCGTTCTTCCCGAACGGCTCGACGCGTCCTACACGGCGGAAGACGGATCGCGCAAGCGTCCCGTGATGCTGCACCGTGCGGTGCTCGGCACGTTAGAGCGTTTTACAGGTATTCTGCTTGAAAACTTTGCCGGTAAATTGCCGCTGTGGCTCACGCCCGTGCAGTGCGTTGTCGCCACGATCACATCCGATGCCGATGATTATGCACGCGAAGTCATGGCCGAGCTTAGCGCCAAGGGCATCCGCGCCGAGCTCGACCTGCGCAATGAAAAGATCAATTACAAGGTGCGCGAACATTCCTTGCAAAAAGTGCCGTACCTGTTCGTGGTCGGCAAGCGCGAGGCGGAAGAGCGCAACGTGGCCATCCGCCAGCTTGGGTCGGATCAGCAGAAGGTCATAAACCTCGAAGTGGCGATCGACGACCTTGCAATTGCGGCACAACCGCCATACTAGGGCGTAATTCGGCCCTTCGGCCCGAAATGCCTTGAAATTCAGCGGAATTACGCCTATGAATCCTCGAAATAACCGCCAGTTAGCGGTTATTTTTGCTTCAACAATTAACGGAGAATGTCCCATAGCCAGACCACCTTTTAACCAGCCCCCCCGCCGCCCGGTTGATTCCGATGGCCCCCGCGTCAATGAACAAATCCGCGTTCCCAAAATCCGACTCATCGATGAAAATGGCGAAATGGCCGGTGTCGTCACCGTGTCCGAAGGAATCCGCCGCGCCGAGGCCGCAGGTCTTGACCTCGTCGAAGTCTCCCCGAACGCTGAACCGCCTGTCTGCAAGATTCTGAATTACGGCAAGTATAAGTACGAACTGCAAAAGAAAGCTGCGGAAGCGAAGAAGAAACAAAAGGTTATCGAGATCAAGGAAATTAAAATCCGTCCGACGATCGAGGATCACGATTACGAAGTCAAACTCCGCGCCGCCCGAAAATTCCTGGACAACGAGGACAAGGTGAAAGTGACGCTTCGTCTGCGCGGGCGGGAAATGGCGCACGTCGATCTCGCGCTGCAAGTGCTGACCCGCTTCAAAACCGACCTTGCCGATACTGCCAAGGTCGAGCAGGAGCCGAAAATGGAAGGCAAGCAGGCCATCATGATGCTGGTGCCTGCCAAAAACGCCGCCGCCCCCGCGAAAGCTGAATAGAAAACGAACCAAACAAAAAGGCGGCTGATGGCCGCCTTTTTCTATTTATGCGAAGCGCGTTCAGACCACGCCTTCGGCCCATTCGGTCAGTTGCGATTTCGACATGCTGCCGACGCGCGTGTCCGTGACCTGTCCGTTTTTGAAAACCATCAGGGTCGGGATTCCGCGAACGCCGTATTTGGTCGGTGCGTTCGGGGATTCGTCGATATTGATCTTGACGATCTTGGCCTTGCCCTGCAGTTCGTTCGACAATTCATCGACGAGCGGGCCGAGCGCCTTGCACGGGCCGCACCATTCCGCCCAGAAATCAACGATTACAGGGCCTTCGGCATTAAGCACTTCGGCTTCGAAGGTGGCGTCGGAAACTTTTACGGTCATCTCTCATATTCCTTAAATTCAACTTGGATGAATAAACATGTCGCGGCGGGCGCGCGAGATCAAGGGTTCATGCGTTAAGATCAACAGCTTGCCTTGAAAAATTGACATAAATTAACCGATTTTGCTATCAAGTCGGTATCCCTATAACGGTGCAATATGTTGCTGACATGAATTTTCACATCGTTCACAAGAACGCGCAAAAAGGAATTGCACGCGCCATGGATGCGATCCGCGCAGGCGGCAGTGAAAGACTTATGACGGCCAGCGCCTTGCGCGCGCATTGCAGTGTCGTCGATGCGGCGAATGCGGATCCGAATTTCCATGCAGCGCTTTGCTTTTTACAAAGCCCGCATGTTTCCGTTGCGCTGAAACGATATCGCGCCGAAAGCGGAAACAAAAATCCCGCTCTTGCCGAACGGCAGTTCATGCAGGCGATCAACTCTTCTCGCGCCGCCATTCCCGACGATGACGAAACGCTTTACGCGAAGGGACTGATCTGCACACCCGCGGGCTATTGCATCGCGCCGAAATCTCTAGCCCGTGGAAGCGACTTTGATGCCGCGCGGCGTAAACTCTATCCCGCTGCCGCCACGATCCTGTTTCACGCAAGCGGCCGTGCGCTCGGGGTCAGACGCCGCCCGGCGGATATTCCCGTGGGCAAAAAGACGCTGCAATACATCGCTGTGCAATTGATGCCCGGCGGCCCCGGTAAACAATTCAAGATGAACAAGCTCTCGCAGGAGACAATGCCGGAACGCCATGCGCATTATATGACGCAATCGGCCCGCGCAATCACGGCCCTGGCCGCCGAACTGGGAATCGCGTTCTCGAAGGACGTTCCCGCCCCGCAAGAAGGCGCTGAAAAAATTCGCGCTGCGTGCTAAAACAAACGCGAGGCGCCGTCAGATCGTCAGGCGTTGTCTATTTCCATCAACCGGGCGCCATCCGTCCACAAAAGCGCCGTCCTGACCGTGCGACCGGGATAGATTTCCCGCATCAGATCGGCATAGATTTTCATCTGGCGCAGATAGGCGGGCGGAACATCCTTGGCGTTGTCCGGCGGCGGCCTGTTGGTTTTGAAATCGACGATCAAAATGTCTTCGCCGGTGATCAGCACGCGGTCGATCTGGCCGGATATGAGCGTCTTGCCATTAAGGAATCCCGTTACAGGAATCTCCGCCATCGACCCCGGCCCGAAGATCGAGCCGAATGTTTTATCTTCCAGAATGGCCATGACTTCGTCTGCAATGCTTTTTTGCATTTGGGGGGGCAGCCCCAGCGCCGGACGGGCCAGGAATTTTTCCGCCGCCGCCCGCTGCGCCGCGTGTGGTAAGTCCGGCAGGGTCTGGAGCAGCCTGTGCGCTGCGTTCCCGCGGCGAAAACGATGTGCCTGTGATTCCGCCAGGGGGGACGCCGCCGCCGGTTCCGGTTCGGAAGGCCGCGACGGGGCAAGGGGACGGGGCGGGAACGGCTCTGCGGGGGCGGGCTTGAAGGCCCATGCGGGAAGCGCTGTGGCAATCGTATCTTTGTGCGTTTCGTTTTTCTTATGCGCCTTATCCGGCCCGGCGCTGGCGGCGGCGGCAAGGCGCAAAAGCGGCTGATCGTTGCCGTCCTTGTCCGCAACGCCCGATTTTTCACGGCGGATGTCCGGATGGGCTTCAAGCGCGCTTCGTATGTCATCGTACCAGTAGGCTGTGCGCCCGTTCTGCGAGGGTCCGCGTTTGTTGATATACCCGCCGATATAAAGCCGCTCCTCGGCCCGCGTCATGGCGACGTAAAGAAGGCGGCGGTACTCATCGTCCATCTGCCGTTCAACGTCTGTGCGGGCCTGCGCTGCGGCCTGCGGCGTGGTTTCGCGCGAAGAAAGGTAAAGCGGAACGTCAAGCCCTGTACGGTTGGGCCAGAGGATTTTGTCCAAATCCGGGCTTTTGACGCGCACCGTGTCGGGCAGGAACACGATCGGAGCCTGAAGCCCTTTGGCGCCATGGACGGTCATGATGCGTACCGCCCCGCCCGCTTCTTCCATCTGCCGCTTGATCTCGCTGCTTCCTTGTTCGTGCCAGTGAAGAAAGCTTTGCAGGCCACCGCCATGGCCGCTCTGATAATCGAGTGTAAGATTCAGGAATTCGTCGAGCGGATCGAGCGCATCGTCTCCCAGACGCCTGCGTATGGCGCGCATCCCGCTCGCGCCGTCGGCCGGACAGGGCTCCTGTACGAGGCGGCTGAAGAATTCGTACGGATGCAGGCTTCCTGCCTGAACAATCAACTTTTCCAGCCATGAAACAATTAAACCGTCCCCGTTTTTTTTCAGGGAATACCATAAAGTTGAAGGCCGTCCACGCGCCAATGCATACAAAGCGTCTTCATCCATGCCGATAAAGGGAGACTTTAGGAGAGAGGCAAGAGTCAGGCTATCGTCCGGCAGCAAGGCGAAGCGCGCGGCGGCACAAAGATCCTGTACGGCGAGCTGTTCGCCCAGCACCATGCGGTCTACGCCGCTGACGGGGATTTTTCGTTTTTTAAGGGCGCGTACGAGTTGATTGACGAATGCGTTCCGTGCCCGTACGAGCACCATGATATCTCCGGCCCGTATCGGGCGGTCATAGCTATCCAAGCTGGTTTTCTGATCCAGCCATGATTTAATCGTGTCCCCTATTTTAGATGCCATTCTGGCTGACCCGCTTTCGCTTTCGACCAGGCGGTCGGGCAGCGCCCATCCTGCCGTTTCGGGCGTGTCGTTCTGTCCTTCCTCCATATCCTGCGCGGTTTCGAAAAGAGGCCAGAGTTCGACGAGTCCCGGCTGTCCTTCGCGTTGGGCGATATGTGTAGGGTATCCCGCCATAAGATTGCGCGCCGGGGCGAACACGGCATCGACCGCGTCGAGAACTGTGCGTACGGATCGGAACGACGTGTTGATGTCCACCGGTGCGAACCCGCAGCCAGCTTCGCGGATTTTCTTATCGAACCAACGGTACATATCCTCGAATTTTTCCGGCGCCGCCCGCTGGAACGAGAAAATAGACTGCTTCTTGTCCCCGACGACGAACAGCGTACGAAGATCGTCCGCCGCGCCTTCACCGCTGAAAAAATCGTCGCTCAGGGCGCGTATGATTTCCCACTGCTCGGGGTTCGTGTCCTGAGCCTCGTCAACGAGAATATGATCTAGTCCTTCATCCAGCTTGTACAACACCCAAGGTGTTACTTTTAAGCCTTTAAGGCTATTTACCTCTCCTTTAAGCAGGGACAGTGTTTTTAAAATCAGGTCGTCGAAATCGACCGCCCCACGCTCTTCCTTCAATAGCTGATAGCCATGAAGTACGGCTTGCCCGATCAGCAGCAAATCTCTCGTCGTCTCGGCGCATGCGATGGCATTCTTCTCGTTTTCAAAAGCCAGAATGCGTTCGGCTTCCGCCGTTAGTACGCTTATAAGCTCCGGATGCCGGTCGGCCGGCTTCTGGGTGGCGAGCTTTTTGGCCACTGTACCGCCCGACGTAATGAAGATGGATTTATAGTCCGCATACAGATGCGTCTTGTCGCCGGCCTCGTCCCAGAAGGCTTGTATGCCTATGGCTTTTTCGCCATCCGTCTTCGATCCTTCTGCCAGGGCAGCGCAGGCCGTTCGAAGCCCTGTATGATCCCCCCCGGCGCAAAAATCCGCGAAAGATTCGCTCGCCGTCAGCCCGGGGCGTATGCCGAGCACGGTGCAGGCCCTCGTGTACAGGCCCTCAATGCCGAACGTATGTTTAAGTACCGATTCCATCTGTCCGCGTTCGGCAATCACGGCTTTCAGGAGGCCGGTGAAAGCCTCTTCCGTCATCCGCGTACTGATGTTCCCTATGGCGGTTTGTAACGGCGATCCGTCTTTCGTACCTGCATTCGATAGTATGTAACGGCGCGCTTCATCCAGGAGATCTCGGGATTCCTCTTCCTCCAAAGGTTTAAAATGGGGGGGAAGGCCCGCTTCTATGGGAAAGCGCCCCAAAACCGACTGGCAGAAAGAATGGATGGTCATGATATTCAACCCGCCCGGCGCGTCGACGACGCGGGCGAATAATTTCCGCGCAGACTGAATTTCCTCGCCTTTCGGCGCGCGGCCAAACAGGGTTTCAAGCTCGCGCGTCAGATCCGCATCCTCCATCACCGCCCATTGCGAAAGCTTTTTCGAAAGCCGCAGCGCCATTTCGTTGGCCGCCGCCTTCGTAAAAGTCAGCGCGAGAATTTTTTGAGGCGCCGTCCCCGGTCTACCGTCTTCACGCGGTAGGAGAAGGCGAAGCATCCGGTCGGTCAGGACTTTCGTCTTCCCCGATCCGGCGCTCGCGCCAACCCAGGATGAAACGAGCGGATCGGAGGCGATACGCTGGCGCTGGGTCGCTTCCAATAAGATGGCGGGTATGGATCGCTGTAGGGAGTCGCTCATGCCGCCTCCTCGTTGTCGTCCAGCGCCGTCCATTCGCGTACGCGCGCCAGATGTTCGTAGTCGTTGTATTTCGGCGCGTTGTCGGGCCGCGGGATGCTGTAATAAGGCGTGTCCGCGTCATCGAAACGGGCGATCAGGTCGATGATACCCTGCTTCCCGTTTTCCTTGGCGGCGGTGATTTTCGCCGGGTCATCCATCGTCATGATCGTCCCGCCGTCCTTGCCGCCGTTCACGACCCAGTAAGACAACGCCGACACCGGCAGGGGCTTCAAAGTATCGACCGTGCCTTCCTCAACGATAACGGCTTCAAGCGGCAATTGCGGGAATTTTCCACTTATCATGCCGCTCGCCGAATACTGGCCGCCGGATTTGTAATCTATGATCGCGGCCTCTCTCCCATCGCGCGTCATGTCGATTCGGTCTGCGCGGGCGCTTAAAACGAAAGGCCCGTTCGGCGTATCGAAGCTTATTTCACCGCGCACTTCGCGCGCCATAGGCTTTTTATCCTGCCGCCATTTTTGTTCCTGTGCGGTAATCCATCCCGCGATCTTGGCGAGGCGCGGTTCCCAGAAAACCTTCACGTCATCGCCGAGTCCGAGCGCATCGAGCTCCTTGCGTGCGATGGAAATAAAGTTTTTCTTCGCTTCGTCCGGCACGTCGTCCGGATAGAGCTCGACGAACCGGTCGAGCACGTCGTGGACCAGCGTTCCGCGCATGGCCGCGTCGAGCGGCTGCTCCAGCGGCTCCAGGGCGGCGAGCTTGAGAATATGCCGCGCATAGATGCTGTAAGGATCTTTCATCCATGTGTCGATTTGCGTGACCGACAATTTTCGCGGGCGGGCATGGACAGGCGGTTTGGGGCGGGGCCGTTCGACGGGTGCGTAATCGTCCGTATGGTCGAGCAGGCGCGCCTGCGCAAGGCAATCGCCCTGCGCGATAATTTCCCGCGATAATCCGCAAGCCTGCAAAACCGTATCCATGCGCTGCAGCCATCGCGCCGGAACCGTCGGCGAGCCGTCGACGCGTAGTGACCTCGTGAGGATGACTTTCTTGGCGCACAGCGCCTGCGCGAAGTCATGCGCAGACAATCCGACAGAGCGTTCGGGCGAGGGCAGACCAAACCGTTTGCGCATGGGCCGCGACATCCACGAATCGGCGACGGGCGCGGGCGGCCATGTTCCTTCGTTGAGGCCGCCTAAAATCATAACGTCCGCCTCGACAAGGCGGGCTTCGAGCTGCCCCAGAATCATAAGGCGCGGGTGCAGGCCGAAGGCGGGGCGGACAGTGATGGAATTCATTGCTTGTTCGATGATGGCGAAATAGTCCCGGGCGGTGCAGGGCGGGAGCAGATGCTGCTCCTCGCGCAGCTGCGTGAAAAGCAGGGCGGCGGCTTCCCCGTCCTGCCCCGACCAGAGAATATCCCGAGCACAAAAATTTTCCGCGACCTTCAGATGCGCTTCGCACCACGCGGAAAAAGGCTGCTTTCCCGAGAGCGCCAGCAAAGGGCCGAAGGATCTTTCGATAAAGGCGAGCGTGTTTTTAAGAGGTTTTATCTCAACCCTGCGTTCGGAGGGGCGCTTTTTATTTTCTTCCTCGAGCGAATCGAGGCGGCGATAATGAGCCTGCATGCCGCCCTGAAAAGACGGGCCGCGCAGGGCGAGGCGGTCAAGATCGCGCATCTCGCCGCGCCAGCTTTCCCGCTGCGAGGGCAGGCAAAGCGCATGTTTGGCAAAATCGAGGAGCGCGACCGGCTTCATCTCCGCGCACAAGGCTTCGATGCACAGCCGCAGATATATTCCCGTTCTCGTTTCGGAGAGAAATTCTCCGCCGGAATCGTCTATTTCAATACCCCATCTGCGGCACGCCATGGCGACACGGCGGGCAAGGCGTCGATCCGGCGTAACAAAAGCCGCCGTTTTAGGCTCGCCCGCGTCTTCAAGCACGCCGCGCAGGGCGAGCGCGATGGTCAGCGCTTCTTCCTGCGGCGCGGCGCAATCGTAGCGTTCGACCGGTAGGTCGGATTCTTTCAAGTCAAGCCGTTTCCCGGCGCTTTGCCATTCCTGCGTCGTGTCGGCGGGCCGCATGATTTCCGACACGAAAGCGCGCATCTTTTTCTGACGGAGTGTCGGCGCGTCACAGGACGGCCATACGGACACATTCTCGCGGCGTTCGCCCAGCACGTCGAGAAGATGACGAAGCGTTGCTTGCGGATGCGTATCGTCCAACGCCTTCCAGCTCTCGTCGTCCATCATTCGGTCGAGGCCGGGAAGAACAATGCAGCCGTCCGGAAGATTGGCGATCGTTTTCAAAAGCCCAGCGGTGGCGGGTATCGATCCTGTCGACCCGGCGGCGATGATTCTGTGGGCGGGTGGGTTCGCCTGCCAGTGCGCCGCCAGCCTTTTTAGCAGCCGGTTGCGCCTGTCGGCGGCATCGATCACACCGTTCTCGGCGAGGATCATCGGCCAGAATACGCTCAGGATTTTAAGAAATTCGATGCTGATGTTCCAGTGTTCGGCGAAATCTTCCTTGTCGATCGCTTTGGGAAGGTCGGCGAGGTCGAGGTCTTCGGCATAAATCTGATCCATCAGGCGGCCGAGCGCGCCAGCCAGCATTATATCTTGTTCGATGCTGCGGCTTTCGCCCTGTTTTGCGATAAGGGTCATCAAAAGGAACTGACGGCGCAGGGGTGTCACGGCGGGTGGAAGGTCGAGTTCGTCTTCGATGCCCGCCAGCGTTAAGGACAATTCCTCTTCATCGACATCGCCGATAGGATTCATACGCGGCAGCAGCAGGGGCTTTCCTTCGCTCAGGCGCAAGAAAGCTTCGCGCAGGGAGCGGCAGCCGCGCCGAGTCGGAAGAAGGATCTGCATGCGCGCCAAGGCGAGCGGGTCGTCGCCCGTCTCGTTCAGAATGCCACGCGCGAGCATATCGACAAAAGAAATCCCTGCCGGAATCGTATAGACGCAGGATTTTCTTTTCATTTCGCTCATCCGCGTTTCCTGAAGGCTTCGTTTACGCTCTGCAAATCTTCGGGCGTGCTGATATGGTACCAGTGGCCGCTATGGACAAGGCCGTAGAGTCGCCCTTGTTCTTCTGCCCTGTCCATCAAGGACAGGAAAGAAAAGGCGCCTTCTGGGGATTCTTTGAAAATGCGCGGGTGAGCGATTCGCACGCCCGCAAACATATGATCGCCGCTTTTGTCTTTTTCTCTAGTAGCCTTGCCATCTTTCAAACGGTAGTCTCCGACAGCTCCCGTTAGTTCCATGCGGCGCGTGGGCTGGAGGAGGAGGAGAATGTCCATATCGTCGCTCCAGACCTGTGCGAGTTTTTCGAGCGCCGGAATTTCGCCTTCATCCCAGAGCGCATCGCCGTTGATGATGTAGAAAGCCTCATCCTCGAAATAATGCAGCGCCTTCTTGATGCCTCCGCCGGTTTCTAAAAGCTCGTCTTCGTGTGAAAAGATGATATTCGCACCCGCGGTCTCTTTCAGATGCTCTTCCAGAACGTCTCCCAGATGATGCAGGTTGACAACGATATCGGTCACGCCAGCCTGCACGAGCTTCGCAATCGCGCGGCGGATGATGCTGGTGCCCGCGATGTCCACCATGGGCTTCGGCATCGTGTCTGTGTAAGGGCGCAGCCGCGTGCCTTTGCCGGCGGCGAGGATAAAAGCTCTGGTCGGTTTATTTTTCATCGATCGTAATCCTGCGCGATTCTCCGTCGAAAGTCTCGATCCGGATGCGCGTTGCGTTGCGGGGGGCGTGCGGGCCGAGGCGTTGCGGCCATTCGACGAGGACGATCCCACCCGAGAGCGCGTCCTCCCATCCGATCTCATAAATCTCTTCAGGGTTTTCCAGGCGGTAAAGGTCGAAATGGTAAAGGGTCGCCTCTTCGGTTTCGTAGGTTTGAACGAGTGTAAAAGTTGGGCTTGGCACATCCGTGTCTTTCCCGCACAGGGCGCGGACAAAGGCACGGGCGAACACGCTCTTCCCCGCGCCGAGCGGGCCTTCGAGCAGGAAAATGTCGCCGCTTCTGGCGGACGCCGCGATTTTGGCCGCGAGCGCGGCAGTTTCTGATTCGGCATGGGTTTCGTGGACGGCCATGAATCCTTATAGCGGCGTGGCGGCCCAAGATCACGCGGCAAATTGGGGATGACGAAGCCCATCCGTCATGCCATAAACGGGCCTATGAGCGGCGTGATTTTTAAAAAGGACGTGGTTGTCATTGGGGCGGGGCCTTCGGGCCTGTTCGCCGTGTTCGAATGCGGGATGCTGGGCCTTAAATGCGCGGTGTTCGACGCGCTCGCGGAAATCGGCGGCCAGTGCACGGCGCTCTACCCCGAAAAGCCGATCTACGATATTCCGGGGTTTCCCTCCATATTGGCGGGCGACCTGATCGTCCAGTTGGAAGCGCAGGCGGCGCCTTTCGCGCCTGAATATCATCTGGGGCAACAAATTGTCTCTATAAGCAAAGAAGGTAGCTTTTGGCGCGTTAAGTCGTCGAAAGATATCGAAGTCGAATGCAGCGCCATTATCATCGCTGGCGGCGCGGGCGCTTTCGGCCCCAACCGGCCGCCGCTTCAGGATATTGAAAAATATGAAGGAACTAGCGTTTTTTACATGGTCCGCCGCAAGGAGGATTTTCGCGGCAAGCGCATCGTCATCGCCGGGGGCGGCGATTCCGCCGTCGATTGGGCGCTGTCGCTGGCGCCGATCGCCGAAAAACTCTACATCGTCCACCGCCGCGATAAATTTCGCGCTGCGCCCGAAAGCGTCCGCCAGATGGAGGATCTTGTAGAAAGGGGACAGATTGAAATGATTGTCCCGTATCAGCTGCATAATTTAAGGGGACAGGATGAAAAAATCAGCGAAGTGATCGTACAAACCCTCGATGGGCAGGAGCTTAGCCTGGCCG
>DASTUM010000133.1:0-3273 GCA_035759665.1 Micavibrio sp. | reverse complement strand
ACGTCTGCTTTGCCCATTTTCTTTTTTAGAAAACCACATGAACCAGAGACATCCGACAATGGGCATCATCTTGAATGTTGGAAGGCAGAAAATGCCCATGTAAATCCGATCGAAGAAATAGGATTTATGGGCTACGGAAGCCGCGAGTTTAACGACGGTTTGGTCAAGCGCGGCGATCATAAATTTCTTTCAAAGGTTCTTATACGAAATAATATATAATTGCTTGTTCTGTTTTGCAATTTATATTATACATTAAATATACCTAATATACATATATAATATATTTCTGTTAGAAAATCGTTCTTATTCACATTAGGACTTTTCTAACCAACTTCGCGTTACACTTATTGCAGTGCAAAAGGGGGCTCGAATGTCAATCATCCTGGAAAATCAGAAGGTTAATGCGGGGATTCGTTTAGATGCGGCCGAATTGTCCATAGAATTTCAGGATGATCCGTCATATATCCGCTCGGAAACCGTTCTTGTGGACTTGATGCAATGCAGCATCGGGATTATATTTGAGAATGCCTACCACCATATCGGGGATTTTCCGCGGGACATGGTGGATCTGGGGATCGAAAAAATGACCCGGGCAAGGCTGTATGGAAACGGACAGGGCGGGCGCTCCATCGAACTCCACGCTCCTGTTCGCTTTGTTAGTAGGGCTCATTAAGCCGGAAGAGGGAATCCGAATGATAGCGAAAACGAACGAAATCTACACCGACGCCAACGGCAACAAAGTCGTCGAACCTATTTTTAGCAGTATCGGCGGCAGCATCGGCGGCAGAGTCGACATAAAGAAGTAAGCGAATATTTTGCAAGCAACAAAAAGCGCGGCTTTTACGGGCCGCGCTTTTTGTTTTGCATTTGCGTCATGCAAAAACGCGGCCCGTAAAGGCCGCGCTTTCGTACTCTCTCTCGTATTCTTTATTACTCGGCTTTTGCTTCGGCCGGTGCGTCTGCGGCTGCCTTTTCGGCGGCTTTCGCGTCGGCTTTGGCTTTCGCCTTGGCTTCGTGGCCTTTGCGGGCTTCGGCGCGGGAAGCGGCTTTCGCTTCCTGTTTTTGCGCTTTTTTCTGCGTTTTGGTCATGTTCGCCGTGGCTTCATCGACAACTTCCGTGTCGAGGCCGTGGCCGGTCGAACGCTCCATGATACGGGCGGACTTACCGCGGCGGTCGCGCAGGTAATAGAGTTTTGCGCGGCGGACATCGCCGCGGCGGATCAGCTCGATGGAATCGATCGAGGGGGAGAAGAGCGGGAATACGCGCTCGACGCCTTCGCCAAGCGAGATCTTGCGAACGGTGAACGATGCGTTGATGTTGTCCGTGCCGCCGAAACGGGCGATGCAGACGCCTTCATAGGCCTGGATACGCTCACGTTCGCCTTCTTTGACCTTGATGTTTACTTTCAGGGTGTCTCCCGGCGAGAAAGCGGGGATGTTCTTTTTGCCGGTCAGCTTTTCGACCTGACGGGCTTCGAATTTTTGAAGCGTGTTTGCCATTGACGTGGCTCCTATATGTTGTTTTTTGTGTTGTTAGTTGGCGCTCTTTTACAAGAAAGCCTTTGAGCGCGCAAGCAAATTATAGGCTCCGAAGCCCGCCAAACACCCGGATTCCAGCCAGTCCTGCGCCTCCGCCCCCGAAAGCCCTACTTCACAGGTTTTTTCAGCAAATCCGGCCTGATAGCCTCGGTAAGCCGCAGGCTTTGCTCCTGCCGCCACCTGGCGATCTCGGCATGGTTGCCGGATTTCAGGACGTCGGGCACCGCGCGGGCTTCGCCGTTCGCATCCGTCCATTCGGCGGGGCGAGTATAGTGCGGATATTCCAGCAGCCCGTTCGAAAAGCTTTCCTCGTCCGGCGTTGCCTCGTTGCCCATGACGCCGGGAAGAAGGCGGATGCACGCGTCCATCAGGATAAGCGCCGCCGGCTCGCCGCCTGACAAAACGTAATCGCCGATGCTGATCTCTTCAAATCCGTGCGCGTCGAGCACGCGCTGATCGACCCCCTCATAGCGTCCGCACAGTATGGTCAGCCTGTCTTCCGCCGCCAGCTCTTTCACCAGCGCCTGATTCAAGACCCTGCCGCGCGGCGACATATATATCCTGCGCCCTGCATTCGGCACAGACAGCAGCGCCTTCTCGATGATATCCGCGCGCATCACCATGCCCGCCCCGCCGCCAAAAGGCGTATCGTCCACGGTCTGGTGCCTGCCTTCGCCGAAATCCCTGATCTGCACGCAATCGAATCCCCAGTCCCCGCGCTCCAGCGCCCGCCCCGCGAGCGATTGCCCGAGATAGCCCGGGAACATATCGGGGAAGAGGGTGAGAAGGGTTACGCGCCAGCTCATTCCAAAATCTCCGGCATGATCACGCTGATCGTACCCGCGTCGAGGTCAACGACGCAATCGTCCGTGTAGGGAAGATAAAAATTCTGGCCGCCCTGAGCGGGTTTTATGTCGAGAAGATCGCTCGCGCCGTAATTCTGAACGGATTCCAGAATGCCTATGTCCTGTCCATTATCATCGACGACTTTCAGCCCGATCATATCCTCGATATAAATTTCACCGTCGTCGGTATCGGGCAGGGCGTTTCTCTCGATATAAAGCTTGGTTCCGCGCAAGAGCTCTGCCCCATTGCGGTCCGTTACGCCTTTTACTTCCGCCGCCCAATCTTCTTTGATCGCATGCTTTAGTGTAAGGGAAATCGGTCTTCCGTCATCCGTTTGAACCTCATCGCTTTCCAGCAAGGATTCATCCTCGGCAAAGCAGCGTACTTTCACGTACCCCTTGATTCCATGGGCCGTGGCGATTTCGCCGATCAGGATGCGCTTGTTTTCTGTCATGGTTTAATACCAAACCCCCGCCGTGAAGGCGGGGGCAGGATTGTCTTACAACTACTCGGCTTTCGCTTCTTCGGCCGGAGCGGCTTCTTCAGCAGGGGCTTCCGCGGGCGCTTCAGCGGCGGCCTTCGCTGCGGCTTCGGCTTCTGCTTTGGCGGCTGCGGCTGCTTCGGCTGCGGCTTCTTTCTTCTTCGCTTTTTCCGCCGTCATCATTTTCGTCTTCTCGGACGGTAGGCCTTTCTGCGGGTTGTTCTTCTTGGCAGGCATCGGGATGACGCCGGCTTTGCCGAGGAAGATGGCAACGCGGTCGGACGGCTGCGCGCCCTGGCCGAGCCAGTATTTCACGCGCTCTTCATTGAACTGAACGCGTTTCGCGTCGTCCTTTTTCAAAAGCGGGTTGTAGGTTCCCAGTTTCTCGATGAAACGGCCATCGCGCG
>DASTUM010000132.1:0-23688 GCA_035759665.1 Micavibrio sp. | reverse complement strand
GGTTCCCAGTTTCTCGATGAAACGGCCATCGCGCGGATAACGCTTGTCAGCCACGACGATCGAGTAGTGCGGAAGATTTTTACGACCACCGCGGGTCAGTCTTAGTGCTAGTGCCATATTTTTAGTCTCCTTTGTTTAGATATTTGATATTGGATATTGGAAGTTGGAGATTGGGTTTTTCTAATCTCCAATTTCTAATTTCCAAATTCATCTCTTCTTCCTGTTCTTCTTCGTGCCACCGCGCGTGGGGAAGCCGCCCATACCGCCAAGGCCCGGCATTCCGCCCATTCCTCCGAAATTCGGTAGTTTTCCACCAAGGCCGGGAAGTCCTCCGCCCGCGAACGGGTTCGGGCCGAGCTGCGGCATTTTCCCCGCGGTCATTTCTTCGGCCATCGATTCATCGAGCAGAGCCTGATCCTTGTCGCCCATCATGCCCTTCATCATGCCCATCATTTTGCCCATGCCCATTTTCTTCATGCGCTTCATCATGGTCTGCATATCGGCCTGCTGCTTGCAGAGCTTGTTGACATCCTGCACGGACATGCCCGAACCTTCCGCAATCCGGCGGCGGCGCGAGGCGTTGAGCAGTTGCGGCTTTTCGCGCTCCGCCTTCGTCATGGACAGGATGATCGCTTCCTGACGCTTCATCAGGCTGTCATCGACCTTGCCTTCGAGCTGCGCTGCCATCTTGCCAAGGCCCGGGAGCATCTTTGCGAGCGCGCCGATGCCGCCCATCTTGGACATCTGGCGGAACTGCGCCAGCAGGTCGTTAAAATCGAATTTGCCTTCGTTGAATTTTTCCGCCATGCGGGCGGCGTCTTCGGCATCGACCGTTTCCGCCGCGCGTTCGACGAGGCTGACAACGTCGCCCATGCCAAGAATGCGCCCCGCGATACGGTCGGGATGGAACGGCTCCAGCGCATCCCACTTCTCACCGACGCCCATCAGTTTGATCGGCTTGCCCGTAACCGCGCGCATGGACAGCGCCGCACCGCCGCGCGCATCGCCGTCGATACGGGTCAATACTATCCCCGTCACGCTGACTTTCTCATCGAACGCCTTGGCGACGTTCACCGCGTCCTGCCCCGTCATCGCATCGACGACGAGAAGTTTTTCAACGGGGTTTGCGAGCTTGGAAACAGAAGCGACTTCTTCCATCAACGCTTCATCGATGGCGAGGCGTCCGGCTGTGTCGAGGATCAGCACATCAAACCCGCCAAGCTTCGCTTCTTTCAGCGCGCGCTCGGTAATCTGGATCGGCGTCTGTCCCTTGATGATCTCCAGCGTCGTAACGCCTGTCTGCTGGCCGAGAATGCCAAGCTGCTCCTGCGCCGCCGGGCGGCTCGTGTCGAGCGAGGCCATCAGCACTTTCTTGCGGCCCTTGTCCGAAAGGAATTTTGCGATCTTCGCCGTCGAAGTCGTTTTCCCCGACCCCTGCAGGCCGACCATAAGATAAGAGGAGGGCGCGGGGCCGAATGTCAGGTCGCTCGCTTCACTGCCCAGCATTTCAACCAAGGCGTCATGGACGATCTTCACAACCATCTGCGCCGGCGTCACGGATTTTATGACATCCTGTCCGACGGCTTTGGCTTTGACGTTCTCGATGAATTCCTTGACGACCGGAAGCGCGACATCGGCCTCGAGCAGCGCCACGCGGATTTCGCGGGCGGCGGTGTTGACGTCTTCCTCGCTCAAACGGGTTTTGCCCCGTAGAGAGGAGAAGATCGAACCCAGCTTGTCGCTCAGACTGTCAAACATTCATTCCTTGCTTCTATCATTCTTCGGGCTACGCCCTCAGGATGACAATTATCAAAACGGTTTTGCCGCAGTGCGCGTAACTTCGCGGGCTGCGGTGTATCCTTGGACACGGCTTTCATTACCGATCACAGGAAATTTGGATGGGTTATAGGCTTAGGACCCTTGGATTGTCAAGCTTTTGACGGGTCGTCCGATACTATCTCGCGGACCAGAAAACCGGTCTGCGAGTTGAGGATGTGGAGGGATGGGTTTTCGGCGCTGCCTTTGCGGACGGTTTCCTTAATTTCTTCACTGCCCGGTAAAACCTTGATAGGGGCATAACCATATATATGTTCATACAGAGTGGCGGGGGTGTTGTCCTGCTTCGTGGCGCGCACGTTTTTGCGAAGCGCCCAGATGGTCGGCTCGGTATAGGGAAAGGACTGTTTCATACGAAAAACTCCTTTATCGGCTATAAAGCGGTTAATACTCATTAACTAACAAGGGAGGATGGCGAAAGTTCGGCAGGAATCCTTGTAAATTATGACATTTTCGCCCTATAGTGCCCCCCATGCCGCTTTTATTTCGAAAAATGCACGGGCTGGGGAACGACTTCGTCATTCTGGATGGCCGAAATGAGCCTTTGAACCTGTCCGCCGACCGGATCCGCGCCATCGGTGACCGCCGCCGCGGGGTGGGGTTTGACCAGCTCGTCATATTAGGTGAATCTAAAATTAAAAACGGCGTTTTCATGCGCATTTATAATCTCGACGGGTCGGAAGCCGAAGCCTGCGGCAACGCCACACGCTGTGTCGCCGACCTTATGATGAAGGAAACGGGCATCAAAACCTGTACGGTGGAGACTGTGTCCGGGATTCTGGAATGTACGCATACGGAAAATGCCCAGGTGACTGTCGATATGGGTACCCCGAGGCTTGAATGGGATGAAATTCCTTTATCAGAACAATGTGATACACTCCATTTGCCGCTTTCAGGCGATCCTGTGGGTGTATCTATGGGAAATCCTCATTGTGTGTATTTCTGTGAAAATACGCTGGATGTGCATGTGGATAAGTTGGGGCCAAAAGTAGAACACGATCCGCTTTTTCCGGAACGTACAAATGTTGAATACGTTAGCATTCACGGAAAAGACCATCTGCGGATGCGGGTATGGGAGCGTGGCGCCGGCATAACTCAGGCCTGCGGGACGGGGGCCTGTGCTGCCGCTGTGGCCGCCATCCGGCGCAACCTAACGGACCGCCGCGTGTTGGTAACGCTGGATGGGGGAGATTTGTCGATCGAATGGCGGGAGTCGGACGGCCATGTCCTGATGACCGGCCCGGTCGCCTACAGCTTTGAAGGGAGTCTTCCATGATTGGCCGCATCTTAGTCCTTGTTTTAGTTATGTTAATCGCTGGTTGTGCCTCTCCGGCCTTCAATATGACCGACCAGCAGATCCGAAGCCTGTCGGACGACCAGCTTTGCCGCTTCAAGAACGGCTACCGCGCCGAGGCGCGTACGGAGGCCGAAGTGGCCCGTCGCGGCCTGAATTGCAACCGCTTTCACCGCGAATGCCTGCGGCGGGGGAATCAGCCGGGAACGCAGGCCATGGATTTCTGCATGGATCTATTGCGGGAGAACGAGCGGCTGCGTTATGAGGATGATTTCGATGTATTTGGCTATAGAGCGCATCATCACCTCCATAGCGGTATAGGCGTGGGGCTGGGTTTCTAAACTGACAGGACGGACAGGGCGTATGACTGGGTATGATATTATTGGTGACATACATGCGGATGCAGAAGGGCTGCAGCATCTTCTGACCGAATTGGGTTATCGGGGGCCGGATTTCACGCATCCGGACGGACGCGTACCCATATATCTCGGGGATTTCATCGATGCCGGCCCGCAAAACCGAAAAGCTATTGAAATAATTCAGAAAACTATGAAAAACGGCGCGGAAAGCGTCCTTGGGGATCGCGAATTTAAGGCGGTATGTTACGCGCGCCAAAATATCCCCGGAGACATACGGCCCGATACTTTCAAAAATGCAACGGAACATGCCGGATTTCTTGAGGAATACCCGTATGGAACACCTGCATATAATGGCGTGATAGACTGGTTTGAAAAACTTCCTGTTTACATCCAAAAGCCAGGTTTTAAGGTCATCCATGCCTGCTGGCACGAAAACGCCCTCAATGTTTGTATGCCGCATATACGGAAAAAAGACGGCGTGCTGAAAGAATCCGCTTATCAGGCGTACGATACGGAAAATAGTGCAGCCTTCACCGATGCTCTTGATATTCTCCTCAACGGTCCGCGCTATAACCTGCCCAAAGGAGGCACATACATCGGCAGCAATGGTATGCCGGGCAAAGAAGCGGGGATTCTTTGGTGGAAGGACAACGCCCTGCGCCCGCATAAGCGGATTGAAAAAGGGGAACGGGTAAGCCGCTTCCTTTCGCCGGACGATAAAAAGACCGTTGTGCGCTTAAAAAATGAGTTTAATTATGCGTTAAAAGATACTGTTTTTATTGGGCATTTTGTCATTTCAAACCCGCGGAATATTCTTTCCCCGAAGGTTGCCTGCCTGAGTTTTAAAGGGAGCATGATCGCTTACCGCTGGAATCATGGAGATAAAAGGCTTGATCCGGCACGGTTGGTATGGCGGTAAAATATATTTAAATATTGCTTTAAAAAATAATTATAAAGCATGGTTATAATTTAAATATTTATTATTGATGTTGTCCTGTCATTTGCGCCTAAATTTCAATAGCATAGCGATTGAGATCATGCTTGCATAAATCCGCGTGTTTCTGCGATATATGCCCCCTATGCAGTCAGGAAAAGCCGCCCGCCAAATGTCACTGAAAACCGACCCCCAGCTCGTTACGTTCGGTTGCCGCCTCAATACTTATGAGTCTGAGGTAATGCGCAACCATGCCAAGGCGGCGGGACTTGGGGATGCGATTATTTTCAATACCTGTGCCGTCACGAAAGAAGCGGAAAGACAGGCGAAACAAGCGATTAGACGCGCCAAACGCGCCAATCCGAACGCAAAAATCATCGTAACGGGCTGCAGCGCGCAGATTTCACCCGAAAAATACGCCGAAATGGCCGAGGTCGACCGGATTATCGGCAACGACCTGAAATTAAAGCCCGAAACATGGGGGCTTGCCGGGGAAGAGCGGGTTCTTGTCAACGATATCATGTCGGTAACGGAAACCGCCTCGCACCTCGTCGAAGGCTTCGAGGGGCGCGCCCGGGCCTTTATTCAGGTGCAGAACGGCTGCGACCACCGCTGTACGTTCTGCATCATTCCCTATGGCCGCGGCAATTCCCGCTCTGTGCCGATCGGGGAGATCGTGACGCAGGTGCGCGCGCTGGTCGCCGCCGGTTACAAGGAAATCGTCATGACGGGGGTGGATGTCACGTCGTACGGCTCCGACCTTCCTGGCCAGCCGGCTCTGGGTCAGATGATCCGCCGGGTTCTGGCGCTGGTGCCCGAGCTGCCGCGCCTGCGCCTCTCATCCCTCGACCCCGTGGAAATGGACGAAGACCTCTGGCGCCTGATTGCGGAAGAGCCGCGGCTGATGCCCCATCTCCATATGAGCCTTCAGGCCGGGGACGATATGATCCTCAAACGCATGAAACGCCGCCATCTCCGTGCCGACGCCATCAAGATGTGCGAACGGGCGCGGACGTACAGGCCTGATATCGCCTTCGGCGCCGATATTATCGCGGGTTTTCCCACCGAAACCGAGGAAATGTTTCAAAACACCCTCGATATCGTCGATGAATGCGGCCTGACCTTCCTCCATGTCTTCCCGTATTCGGAGCGGCCCGGAACACCGGCCGCGAAAATGCCGCAGGTCGCGCCGGAACTCCGCAAGGAACGCGCCGCCCGCCTGCGTGCAAAAGGGGACGAAAAACTGTCAGAATTCTTAACCTTTCATGTGAAACAATTACGACAAGTCATTGTTGAAAAGGACAACTACGGACATACGGAACATTTCGCCCCCGTACGCCTCGACCGGGCTTTGGAGCCGGGAACGCTGGTAGCCGTTGAAACGCTCTCGGTTGGTGACGGCCATTTAAACGCCCGCGTCGCGGCATAGATAAAATTAAAACAAAAAGAATCCCTGCGCCGCCGCTACAGTGTTAAACTAAAATCATATTTATTATCCGGGAACGCACATGGTTTTTTGGCGTAAACAAAAGAATGCAGGCGATCAGGAGCGCGACGAGCGGGCCGAGAAGGTTTTGCATCATCCGCGCGAACCCGCTTTGGAAGCGCCGGAAGACGAAAGCGACCTCGACCCCGAGTTTATCCATCACGAGCTTGAGCCGACCGGAGCCGAAATTCTGGACGGGCTGGATATCGTGCCAACGCCCGAGCATGTGCCGATGGAAGATTCCGCCGAGGCCCGGGAGCTGTCCGGTTCGACCGGCGGTGGCTGGCTTTCGCGCCTGACCTCTGGCCTGTCCAAATCGACCGGCAAGCTGGGGCAGGGCATTTCCGACATCTTCACGAAACGCAAACTGGACGAAGACACATTGCAGGATCTCGAAGACCTGCTGATAACCTCCGACCTCGGCCCGAAAACCGCGGCGAAGGTCGTGGCCGAATTTTCGGCCCGCAAATTCGAGAAGGATATCGAGGTATCCGATGTAAAGGCTGCGCTCGCCGACATTATCGGAGAGACATTGTCGCCCGTAGCCTTGCCGCTAAAGATCGTCAAGCCGGAATCCGGCCCGTTCGTCGTCCTCGTCTGCGGCGTCAACGGCGCGGGCAAGACCACAACCATCGGCAAACTCGCCCATGAATGGCACATGAAACAGCATAAAAAGGTGATGATCGCCGCAGCCGACACGTTCCGCGCCGCCGCCATCGACCAGCTCGACGTCTGGGCCGCCCGCGCGCATGTGCCGCTGTTCAAGAAAGAGATCGGCGCGGACGCCGCCGCCGTCGCGTTCGAAGCTTACGAGAAAGCCAAAGAAGAGGGCGTCGATATCCTGATGGTCGATACGGCGGGGCGGCTTCAGAACAAGGTCGGCTTGATGGCCGAACTGGAAAAGATCGTCCGTGTCCTGAAGAAGCATGACGAATCCGTTCCGCACGCGACGCTCCTCGTCCTCGACGCGACCACGGGCCAGAACGCGCATAGTCAGGTGAAGACTTTCAAGGAAGCCACCAACCTCACGGGCTTGATCGTTACCAAGCTCGACGGCTCGGCGCGGGGCGGGGTGGTGGTCAGCCTCGCCGAGGAATTCGGCCTGCCGATCCATGCTATCGGCGTCGGCGAAACCATCGAAGACCTCAGCCCCTTTGCGGCCAATGATTTCGCCCGCGCCCTTATGGGCGTTGCCTAGAGATATTTTTTCAGGAAACTCCCGGCCGGTTTTTCGATCAGGTGATATCCGGCCATCCCGGCGATCAGGGACGCCGTCAGGCTAAGCGCCAGGCCTGCGGTGGCGTACACCCACCCGTCGGGGCCTGTGAAGACCGATTCATCGATGACGCGTGGCATCAGGAAGGCCAAAAATACCGTTGCGATGATCGTGTGGAGCAAAAATATTCCATAAGCATAAGGGGCAAGATATTTAAACCCCTTCCATGCAAACGGCGTCCCGGCATTCTGGTTGTCGGCGATGATAAAAAAGAAAATGGCCGCGTAAACAAAGCCGAGGCGCATCGAGCCGTTGAGAAAAGCCGGATAGATAAACAGTAAAGCTGTCGTTGCCCAGAAAAGAGAGATGGCCACAGACGGTTTCATCTTTATATCGTTTGCGCAAGCCAGCCAGACGCCGAACAGGAAAGAGGGAATGGCGCGGAGAAAACCGAAATGATCCCTCTGGATTTCCGTGATGGTCAGGCCCGCCGTCACGGTAGCCGAGCAATCGAACACAAAAAGAAGGATGGGAACCGCGATGATGGACGCCCCCGGATATCTTTTGACGGCGTTCGAAAAGACGGGAAAAAACAGATACATCAGCCATAGCGCGCTGACCGCCCATGCGACGTAATTGAAAGTCAGGCTGTCGATGAAGCTCCAGCTTTGCATAAGAAGTAAATGAAAGGGAAGCAGCGATAGATCGTACCGCGACGGATTGTTCGGGGTCAGCATTCCTGCGGCTGCCACAACCGCAACTAGAATGAAAAACAGGAGCGATGCGAAATACAGGGGGTAAAGCCTGATCAGGCGCTTTTTTAAAAATCCGAAATAACTCGCTTTTGTCCAGGGGGTCGTTTGCGCCGATCGTGCAAGCAGGTAGGCGGACATAATAAAAAAGACATCTGTGAAGTAATCGAATTTTAAAATCGCGTCATGCCCGCGCCCAAAAAAATAGGGGCCGAGATGGAAGACGGCGATGCCAAGGCACATGATAAACCGCAGGCCGTCGAGATTCGGGCGGTGGGGGAGCGGGACCGTCGGGGGCGGCAGGGTTTCCATGGCATGCATGCTACCCAATGTTTCCTGGAAGGCAAGCTGCAGTGGCGGTTTTTAGCCATCCTTCCCCATGTCATTGAATCTTTATCATTTTTGGGCCATAATAGGCCATGTTGAACCTGTTCAAGACCTATAAAACAAAATCCTTTAAATCCGCTGACGAAGCCTTTGCCGCTATAGAGGAAATCTATAACGCGAATATCCATGCGCTTCAGGAATCCTTTCGCCTGTTCGGGGCGGGGCAGCTCAGGGAGAAATCGGCACGGGCCTATTATCCGTTCATCCGCGTCAAAACGGAAACGACGGGCCGCCCCGACACGCGCCTGTCCTACGGTTTCGTTTCACGGCCCGGCGTTTACGAAACCACGGTAACGCGCCCGGACATTTTCGATGTCTATTACAAGGCGATGATCGGCCACCTTATAAAGAACCACAATGTGCCGGTCGAAATCGGCCAATCGAACGTTCCGATCCCGCTCCATTTCGCGCTGGGGGAGGATTTCCACCTTGAACGCGATTTAACGCACGCCCAGATGGAAATGCTGCCCCATATTTTCGACCAGCCGGATTTGTCCCTGCTCGACGACACTATCGCCAACGGAACGCATGCCGTGAAACCGGGCGATCCATTTCCGCTGGCGCTCTTCACTGCGCCGCGCGCCGATCTTTCGCTGATGCGCCTGAAACACTATACAGGCACCAAGGCGTCGCACTTTCAAAATTATATCCTGTTTACCAACTACCAGTTCTATATCGACGAATTCATCAAGATCGCCGCCGATATGATGACGGAAACCTCTGACCCCACTCTCAAACGCGCGCGCGAGCAATATACGGCCTTTGTCGAGCCGGGCGACAAGGTAACGGTGAATAAGAACATCCCGTCCTCCGAACGCAAAGAGAAGGACGAGGCAGGAACGCCGCTCAAGCGTATGCCGCAGATGCCCGCCTATCATTTAAAACGCGCCGACGGTTCCGGCATTACCATGATCAATATCGGCGTCGGCCCGTCGAACGCCAAAACGATCACCGACCACGTCGCGGTGCTCCGCCCGCACGCTTGGCTGATGCTCGGCCACTGCGCGGGGCTGCGAAATTCGCAAAGCCTTGGCGACTATGTTCTGGCACATGCCTATTTACGCGAAGACAATGTCCTTTTTCACGATCTCCATCCGAGCATCCCTTTGCCTGCTCTCTCGGAAATCCAGGTATCGCTGGAACAGGCGGTATCCGAAGTCACGGGCTTCAAAGGCTACGACCTTAAGAAAATCATGCGCACAGGGACGGTCGCGACGGTTGACGACAGGAACTGGGAACTGCGTTCTTCCATCCGCCAGAATATCCGCCTCTCGCAATCCCGGGCCATTGCTCTCGACATGGAATCAGGCACGGTGGCGGCGAACGGCTTCCGTTTCCGCGTACCCTATGGAACGCTTCTCTGTATTTCGGACAAACCGTTGCACGGACAATTGAAGCTCCCCGGCATGGCCGATACTTTCTACCGCGAGCGCGTGGAACAGCATCTGAAGATCGGCCTGCGCGTCATGGAAATCCTGCGCGGCATCGGCCCCGAGCGGCTGCATTCCCGCAAGCTGCGCTCCTTCAACGAAGTCGCGTTTCAGTAAGAGCTTAACCACAGAGCCATAGAGAGCCCAGAGCCACACAGAGTTTTTTATATTCTCTGTGAACCTATGCTCTTTGTGTCTCTGTGGTTCAAAAACAAAAAGACGCCCTCAGGCGCCTTTTATTTTTAGCGGGGACAATTCTTTATGCCGTAAGATCGAGTTGCGTTCCCCGCGAAGCGCTGGAATAGACCTTGCCGGAATCGCGCGCGCGGGAATTTTCCGCGGCGTCAAAGGAACGTTCCTCCACTTTCTGACGCGCCGCGTCTGAGCGGGCGGTGTCCGTCCCGGCAGAGCGGGTGGAATCGGGCGTCTTGTTTTCTTCAGTTCTTTTTGCGGCGTCGGTTCCGCCGGGCTGAAAAGTATTGGCGACAGGAATTTGCTGTTGCACAAGAGGATTGGAAACCGGATACACCATGAAACTAAGACCCTATGAATGAATTTTCCTAGAAGGAACAGGATACCCCGGCAACCGTTAAGAAAGGTTTAGGAATCAGGGAATTTGGGAAAAGATAAAATTTTAGACGAATACGCGTCAAACTTAACCAACGTTAAACTTTTTTCAGCTAAAAAGCAAGGGAGAGGTGGAAACCCGCGGTTTTTAGAGGGACAAAAAACGTAAAACCGGCAGACCTCGCCTCGTATCAAAGTAATCGTCAGAGCCCCGTTTGCTGCCCGGGACTATGATGAAAGTGGGAATGAAATGACTTTTGACGTCCTGGAAAAATCGCCGGAAGTGGCTCCGCTGCTTGTGCGCCTCTATGACACGCACAATCTATATGCCCTCGCCAAGGATAAAACCTGCGAGGATGCACGCTTCGAACTCACAACGATCATGGTCGATCTTTTAAATATACGCCTTTCCGACAAGGAAAGCGAATTGATCACCGACGTCCTTCTGGCCCTTATGAAACAGGCCGAGAAGGATCTCAAGGAATCGCTGGCCGAACGTCTGTCCGGAATGGAAAACGTGCCTCTGCGGATGGTGCTGAACCTGGCCAGTGACGAAATTTCGATTGCAGACCCGATCCTGCGCAACAGCCCGGTTCTGCACGACCTCGACCTTATATATATTCTCCAGTCCAAGGGCGTGGAGCATGGCCGTTCCATAGCAGCGCGGCACGGCCTGAGCGCCGCCGTCATCGACATGCTGGCGGACATGAAGGACTTCCAGATCGCGGTCAACCTCGCCAACAACGACGGCGCGGCCCTGACGGCGAAAGCCTTCCGCATCCTTGCCGACATGGCGAAATATAGCGAAGTTCTGGCCAGGCCCTTGCTGAGCCGCGACGATGTTCCGCAGGAGATTGCCGGAAAACTCTATCAGTTCGTCGGCGAAGAGTTGAAGAAGATGATGACCGAGCGCTTCGGAATCGGCGAGTCCAGGGGAATTCACAGCGTTATAGACGAGATCGTGCTGGAACTGCGCGAGCCCGATGTTTCGAAATATGACGCGGGCGAAACGATACTTGCGCACGCACACAACCAACAGCGCCGTGGCGAACTCAAACTATCCAATATCGTCGCCACGCTGCGCCGCGGGCAATTTTCGACCTTTATCGCGCAATTTTCCGTCTTCTGCGGCCTGTCCGTGGAAATGACGAAGGCCATGATCCGCCAGGAAACGGGCAAAGGGCTGGCGACGGCTTGCCGCGCGCTTGATATTCCCAAGGCCGATTTCATCAGCCTCTATCTGCTGACCGAACGCTTTCGCGCACACGGCAGGCGCATGGTCAACCACAAGGAGCTGACGCGCATCATGACTCTCTACGATTCCATAGACCGCGCCGACGCGATCGAGGTGCTGAAAAACAGCAAGCATTAAAAGTTTCCTTCCAATGGAAAAGCGGCCCGCGGGAAACCACGGGCCGTTTTTTTCGAAATCGAAATTTTTTAAAGGCTAAGCTGCCGCTTTCTTCGCCGTAAGCGCCGCCACGCCCGGAAGCTCTTTGCCTTCCAGCCATTCGAGGAAGGCTCCGCCGGCGGTCGAAATGTAAGTGAAGTCATCGGCAGCGCCGGCATTTTCCAGCGCCGAAACCGTGTCGCCGCCGCCGGCGACGGACACGAGGCTTCCGGACTTGGTCAATGTCGCGACTGTGCGGGCGAGATCGTTGGTGCCGCGATCGAACGGTTTCACTTCGAACACGCCCATCGGGCCGTTCCACAGCGCAGTCTTGCAGCCGGAGAGGATGTCTTCGAGTTTTTCAATCGTTTGCGGGCCGACATCGACGGCTTCTTCTTCCGCAGGCATGGCGTTCGCATCGCGGATTTCGAACGGCGCGTTTTCGCCGAACTTGACGACGCACACGCGGTCAATCGGTAGAACGATGTCGCATCCGGCCTTTTTGGCTGTTGCCATGATCTTTTTCGCTTCGTCGATCATATCGCGCTCGCACAGCGATTTGCCGACTTCGACGCCCTGCGCGGCAAAGAACGTATTGGCCATGCCGCCGCCGAGGAAGAGGTAGTCCACTTTCTGGACGAGGTTGTTCAGAACGGAAAGCTTCGTCGAAATCTTGGAGCCGCCGACGATGGCGATCACGGGCTTTTTCGGCGCTTCGAGCGCATCGGACAGAGCGTTGAGCTCTGCCTCCATCAGAAATCCCGCCGCCGTCGGCATCCGGTGGGCGAGGCCCTCGGTCGAGGCGTGAGCGCGGTGCGCGGCGGAAAAAGCATCGTTCACATAAATATCGCCGAGCTTGGAGAGTTCGGCAACGAATGCCGGGTCGTTCGCTTCCTCGCCTTTGTGGAAGCGGACGTTTTCTAGAAGGACGATATCGCCGTCTTTCATGCCGGCGATCGCTTTGGCGGCTTCCTCACCGACGCAATCTTTCGCGAAAGCGACGCTGTGGCCCCAGCTCTTTTCACAGACGGGGGCGAGGAAGGCTTGCGAGAATTGTGTATCAGTGGCGGATTTCGGACGGCCGAAGTGGGAGAGGAGAACCGTCTTCGCGCCTTTGGCGGTCAGGAAGTCGATCGTCGTCTTCAGGCGGTCGATGCGGGTCGTGTCGGTGACCTTGCCGTCCTTCGCCGGAACGTTGAGGTCGGCACGGACGAGGACGCGTTTGCCCTTGAGGTCGAAATCGCGCAGCGTTTTGAAAGACATTCTTTTCTTCTCCATTTCAGTTATTGCATTCCCAGGGGCATACCGAGGTATGAAACGACGGGGATGACGTTTCACGTCAATTTGGAGAGGGTTTTCGCATTTTCCGTGGCCTCGATCAAGCGTGACCTGATGGCCGGGTCCTGCTCTGAATGGCCGCCGTCCGGGACGACCACATAATCGGCCTCCGGCCACGCCAGATGCAGTTTATGGGCGGTACGGATGGGGCAGAGCATGTCATAGCGGCCATTGACGATAACCGAGGGGATCGCCCGAAAGCGGCCGACCTGTTTCAGCAGGCTGTCTTGGGGCGCGATGACTTCATGCTTGAAATAGTGGCATTCGATGCGGGCGATGCTCAGGACGGCGCTTTTCTGCTGGGGCGTTGTGATGGTTTCGTAATTAGGGATCAGGGACGCGCAGGCGCTCTCATACAGGCACCAGTGGATGGCGGCTTCCGTCGCGGCCTCAAGGTTGCTGGAAAACAGCCTCTTATAATAAGCGTTCAAAAGGTCGCCGCGCTCGCTTGCCGGGATATGCCCCGCGAATTGCTCCCATGCCTCCGGAAAAAAGGATTTGATCCCGTAAAAGAACCACTCGATTTCCTCGCGCTCCATCAGGAAAATTCCCGACAGGATCAGGCCGAGGCATCTTTCCGGATATCGGGCAGCGTAGGAAAGCGCGAGCGTCGATCCCCACGATCCGCCGAACACATGCCATTGGTCAACGGACAAATGCTTGCGAAGTCTTTCGATGTCACCGATCAGGAGCTCGCGCGAATTGTGCTCGACGGAACCGAAAGGGGACGACCTCCCCGCGCCGCGCTGGTCGAACAAGATGATGCGATAATGATCCGGATCGAAAAACCGTCTTTGCACGGGCGACGTTCCGCCGCCGGGGCCTCCGTGGAGAAGGAGAATGGGAACGCCATCGGGATTGCCGGATTGCTCCCAGTAAATTTCATGGCCGTTGCCAACCGGAAGAAAGGCCGAGGAGTAGGGAGTCCGTTCTGGGAAAAAATCGAGCAGGGGCGTCCGGCGGTATCCGTATCCTGCGGCGCCGGGCGGCATTTTAATGTCGTAGGGCTGTGCCATGCCCGACGAGTCTTAACAAATTAAGGATTGATCTGTCCAGTTGCGCGCGGCTGCGCGGGCGGCAGATCGTCCGCAGATTCTGTGGGTAAAACGGGGGATGAAGCTGTGGACATTAAAACCTCCAGGCGCTCCGGCGTTTCCAACTCCATAAACGGCCCGTTCCATTCGCGCAACCACCCACGCACCCGGATTTTTTGTCCGGTAAGCGCCATCGCATCGACGTCCTTCTTTGAAAGCCCTTTGCGGATGCCGGGCGTAATCATGACGGTGAAATCCTTGCGCCAGTCGCTGCCGAAATTCAAATAGAGATTGTTTTTGCTTGTCGCGGCCCGGTTGACCGTGCCTTCGACCACGCGGAATGTGCCGTCGCCCTGCGCCGCCGTTTCAGGGGTGAGCAGGCCGAACGGGCTGTCCTTCGACCACAATCCTTTCCCCGCTTTTCGCGCCGAATCTTCGAGGGCGTAGAGCTGCTCCGCCATGGCGGGGTTGGTCGCGTCCGTCGCCGCCCAAGCCACACCGCGGGCGACGAGTGCGCCGTTCACCCATTCGCCCCTGTCCTTGATAACGAGATGGGCGAGGGAATGGCCCATGCGGTTGAGCCGTCCGCGCTCGCGGCTCTTGTTCTGGTAGAGCAGGACTTCCTTGCCCTTGGGCAGGAACAGTTCCAGCGCCGCCTTGCCCAAAATGGCCGGCCCCCCTTCGGCGTCGCCAGCCATAAAAGGATAGTCGATGCCAAGCAGCCGGACGATCTTTCCGTCGGTCATCAAAACAGTCTGACCGTCGATCACCTTGTCCACCCGCACACTGGCCGCTTGCTTGAGTTCGGTAAAGTCCCCGCGAATGGGGACAGGCCCCATCGAACTATTTCCGGCCATCGCCAGTTGTGGTATGAGAAGAAATAACAGAAAGGTCAGGATCGTCCGCATGGATCTAGGTGTACCGGGCAAAAGGCCCCTTTGCAAATATCTGTTTCTCGCAGCCGCTATTCTTCTCTCCTCCTGTTCCGTCAATCCGGCCACAGGGCAGAAGCAATTCACCGGTCTTCTTCCGGCGGCGCAGGAAGAATCCATGGGGGCGAGCGAGCACGCGAAAGTCGAAAAGACTTACGGCGCTTTTATGAAAGGCCCGCTTGCCGATTACGTGAACCGCATCGGCCACAAGGTCGCGGCGAACACGGAACGCACGGACGTCCAATATAAGTTCTACGTCATCGATTCTCCCGTCGTGAACGCCTTCGCGCTGCCGGGCGGTTATATCTACATCACGCGTGGCCTGATCGCGCTCGCCAACAACGAAGCGGAACTCGCCGGGGTTATCGGCCACGAAATCGGCCACGTCACGGGACGCCACGCTGCCGCCCGCATGTCGCAGGGCGCGCTCGTGGGCATCGGCGCCGCCATCCTTTCCGCCGCGACGGGCTCGCAGGCGGTGGGGCAGGTCGCGAATGTCGGCTCCGACCTCTACATAAAATCATATTCGCGCGGTCAGGAAGACGAAGCCGACGAACTCGGCATACGCTATCTTTCCAAGGCCGGATACGATCCGAAGGCGATGGCCTCGTTCCTCGCCAGCCTCGACGCTCAGACCAGGCTCGATGCCCGCGTCGCCGGAAAATCCGAGGGCGAGGGCATGAACTATTTCTCGACGCACCCCGTCACGGCGGACAGGGTGGCGCACGCCAGGGCGCTGGCCGGGAATTATCCCCCAAGCGGCGCGCTGGGCCGCGAAGCTTTTATGCCGATGGTCAACGGGCTCGTTTATGGCGATTCCGACGCGCAGGGATTCGAGCGCGGCAATATGTTCTACCACCCCAAAATGGGCTTCGCCTTCAGCATTCCGGCGGGATTCCAGCTTCAGAACAATCCGTCCGAACTGATCGCAGCGCATCCGTCGGGCGCGTTGTTCATCCTCGATGCCGGACGTGACGATCAGGGGCGCGATCCGCTCGCCTATCTCACGCAGAACTGGATGAAGGACAAGCCGCCGACGGGGGCGGAGAGTATCACGATCAACAGCCTGCGCGCCGCGACCGCCGCTTTCGCCGGAACGGCCAACGGCAAATCGGTTTTGATCCGTGTTGTCGCCATCGAATGGAAACCTGGACAATTCTTCCGCTTCCAGATGGCGATCCCGCAGAACGCCGGCACCGATGTCGTCGAGGGGTTGAAACGCACGACCTACAGCTTCCGCGCCATGTCGGAGGCGGAGAGATCCTCTGTCAAACCTTTACGTATCAGAACCTTCACTGCCGGAACGGGCGATTCCGTCGCCATGGCGGCCGCTAAAATGGCCTTCCCAACATATCGCGAAGAACGTTTCCGCGTTCTGAACGGTCTTCCCACCGGCAACCTGACGGCGGGACAAGTATACAAGGTGATTGCGGAGTGATCGCATGTATCGCGTCAAAGTCTATGTCGACCGCAGCCCGATTCACGGGCTCGGTGTTTTCGCCGGTGAGGATATAAAAAAGGGTGAGGTTGTGTGGGAGATGGTGCGCGGGTTCGACCGCGTCTATACCCAGGCCGAATATGAATCGTTCCCCGAACAGGCCCGGAAATATCTCGACACCTACGCTTATTGGGACGGGGAAGGAATTCACCTCTGCGGCGATCAGGGGATTTATACCAACCATTCAGAAACCCCGAATGTCGGCAGCGTTGCCGAATGGCCCGACCCAGGCAGCGATTACGAATACGCGCTGCGCGATATCGCGAAGGGCGAGGAAATCACTTCCGATTACCGCGTCTTCGACGACATATCGAAGCATGATTTTAAAAAAGTCCTCGGTGTCGTTCTTACCAAAAACAGAATGAAAAAAGCCGCCTGAGAGGCGGCTTTCTCCATATTCGCTTCTTTCAATCCTAACGGATATCAAGAGCGGCCATTGTCTGGGAATCCAGCGTTCCCGTGGCCGGAAGGTTGTTGGCTTCCTGAAAGTTGCGCAGCGCCGCGGCTGTTCTCGGGCCCCAGACGCCATCGACGGACAGCGAATGGCCTTCGTTTTTCAGGCTGGCCTGGACGCTCTGCACCGTGGCGCGGTCAAGCGCGACTTGCCCGCCCGCATCGGCGGTCGTGTTGATGTCCGCGCTCGTGTTCACATCGTTCGACGTGTCGGACATTTCCGCTTCGGTGGATGCGTTCGCGTTGATATTGGCTGCGGCATCGTTGCTGACATCCTGGTTGGCGTTCACGCCCATATTGGTGTCGGTTTGCGTGTTGTTGGCATTGTGCGTGCCGTCCGTGTTGGCCGACCCGTCGGCCGCCATGGCGCCTGTGCTGAGAACGGCGACAGCCGCTGTCATAAGAAGTGTTTTCGTCAGTTTCATAATAGTCTCCTTGTTGGTGGAACGAAATGCCTTCCTCTAACCAAATCCAAGCGGCGCGGGTTCCAATAAAAAAGGCCCGAAGACCGGGCCTTTTCAAAACCAATATGCCGCTTACGCATGCACCAGGAAATCATCGATGCGGTCGATTTTTCCGGCGAGTCCCGCTTTCAGCTTTTCCATCGCCCGCGCTTCGAGCTGGCGGACGCGCTCTTTCGACACGCCCAGCTCCTTGCCGAGATCTTCGAGCGTCACGGTTTCATATTGAAGGTGGCGGTCGCGGATGATCTTTTGCTCGCGGTCGGACAGGGTCGAAAGCGCCTGTTGCAGCCATTGCGATCTCGTCTTGGCATCTTTCATGCCGATGACAATATCCTCGGGATTGGGGCGGTCATCCTTCAAAAAACTCTGCCATTCCTCTTCGCCGTCATCGCTGACCGTGGCATTGAGGGAGTTGTCCGAGCCGGAGAGGCGGCCCTCCATCTCCTCGACATCCTTTAGGTTGACCTGAAGCTCCTTGGCAATCTTCCGCCTGTCCTCATCGTTCAGCCCTTCGGCACCCTTGGCGCGTTCGATTTTGCCCCGCAGGCGGCGGAGGTTGAAGAAGAGGGACTTCTGCGCGGCGGTCGTTCCCGTGCGCACGATCGACCAGTTGCGCAGGATGTAATCCTGCATCGCCGATCTGATCCACCAGTTCGCATAGGTCGAAAAACGCAGTTCGCGCTCCGGTTCGAACCTGTTCGCGGCCTGCATCAGGCCGATATTGCCTTCCTGGATCAGGTCGCCCATTGGCAGCCCGTAATTCCGGAATTTGGCGGCTGCGGAAACGACGAGGCGTGTGTAGGAACGCACGAGTTCATGCAGCGCCTTTTCGTCGCCCTTGTCGCGCCAGCGGCGGGCAAGATCCAGTTCGTGTTCTTTTTCGAGGAGCGGCTCGGCCATCGATGTTCTGATGTAGTCGAGGTTCGCTTTCTGGGTGTGGGGGTCGTCGATATGGGCCATGATATATGCTCCCTTTCTAGGACGTATCATAAAAAAGTATCAATCCCGTCCTGTTTTATATTCAACACCCAAATTGTGCAGGAAATGTGACAAAATCGGGGTATTTTCTGATTGTCAGGCATGCGTCGGAGGCATGTTTCAGACGACCAAATTTTTCAATTCTACCAACGGCTTTGGCCTTGAAAAGTTCCGCCTTCGGCCTAGGCGGCCGGTCGGAAGCATGATCACCCAGATTCTGGATCCGCATATAAATGTTCGAAATGGATCGATAGGGTTTGCGGTGGGCTCCTCATCGCGCTTGGCGTAAAGCTGGCCGTCACAAGACTTTAAATCTTTATACCCTAAGCCTGTAACAATTCCAGCATTCTGCCGGCGCCGTCCATCCGCGCGGCGACCAGATCGCCGCCGAATCCGGAACCGCCGTCGAGCGAAGCGGTGACGCAGTTCAGCCGTACACCTTCATGTTTGGGATCATACCCACGTATGACTTTTTCAAACGGCGCGTACGCCTGCGTGATAGCGGCGAAGTCGTCGCCCGCATCCCACAGCCGCTCGTTCTGCATGTCGAGCGGCAGCAGCGGGTCGATCCCTGCATGGACGAAAAGCAAGGGATGCCGCCCGTCCACGGTGGTGTAAGCGGCGCGTTTTTGCTGGGTGAGGAAAATATCATGGCCGGGATTGCGGCGAATTGCCTCGCGGATTTTCATCGTCCAGCGCGTCAGAGCCAGTACGCCTTCCTTGCAGGCGCGCATGCCATCGTGTGCATCGAGCCCGTAACTCTCCAGCGTGCCAGCCAGCCCCTTGGCCAGCATGTCGGCAAAAGCAAGTTCCGGCTTGTTGGCGAATTGCAGTTGCAGCAGCTTTTGCCACATATCTTCCTGACGTCCGCGCAGATAGGTGATGTCGGATGGCATGACACCCGGCTGGGAAAGCGCAAGCCGGCGGAAGGTCAGGATCTCATCTACCGTTTCGCGGGATTTGACCCCGTAACCCGTATAGTTCCCCAAATACACAATCCTGTCGCCGGCCTGCATTCTCTCCAATATGGCGTCGTGCAGGGCGTACAGCTTTTCCAGTTCCCCATGAATGGCGGACACGGCCCAGACCCGGCGCGGAGCGCCCAGGGCTGTAAAGCGAATATCCATTTTATTCATGCACACGGCGGCTTTATCTCTTTTGATCAGTCGTACCGGAACAAGCGAACGCTTCATACGACGCCGGAAGAATTCCGTAAGTCGTGAAACAATCTTATGGAGAGTCGCGAAATTATGAAATGGTTAGGAACAGCTTATGTACCGACTTATACACAGGGTTTTCCCTATGTATATGCCGGGTAGGCATCAATCGATAATGATATCGAGATGCGCCCTCCATGTCTGGGAACGGGATTCCATCTGGCCGAGCATGCTTTCGGGTAGCTCGATAATTAGAAATCCACGCCGCTCGTTGTGATGTTGCGGTCGCAGACGCGTTTTTGCTTCGTAAAAATCGATGATATTGGCCATCACACGCCTCCTCTAGTTTAACCGCTTACAATATTCAGGATGTTTCCATCTGGGTCCTTGAACCATGCGACCTGCATATGGTCGTTCATATAAATGTCGCCTTTGCGTTTCAAATCCGGCATGTCGTAACGCTCAAATTTCACGCCTTTTTCTTTTAGTTCCTCTGTAACTTTTTCAACATTGTCTCCCACAACCCATGTCATGGCCGTTGCCTTGTTGGTTCCGGCATAGTCTGACTGATAAATCAGGAAACGCGAGCTGCCGCTTTCATAGGCGCAAACATCTTCACCTTCCTGGTCTGCAATCTCAAAACCCAGCGTATCTTCATAAAATTTCCGCGCCGCTGCGATGTCGCGTACTGCCAGATTGGCTACAGTTGCATTGTCTTTCAGCATAGGGAGGCTTTTCCTTTCGCTATGCAGACCAACGTACGGGGAAAATAAAGGTTCGGAAAAAGAAAAAGGGCCGGGAACCGTTCTGGTTTCCAGCCCTTGAAGGAGGTTTGATGTCGTCGTTGAACCTGGTCGTTTAAGCGGCTTTTTTGGCGCCTTCGGGGAGGATCACCGGCTTGGCGGCGTTCGTACCCATCAGTTTTTCCAGCTTGGCGGTCGCCTTCATCTCGTCGATTTTCTCGACAGCCGCGACTTCGCGGGCGAGGCGCTCGAGAGCGGATTGGTAGATCTGGCGTTCGGAGTAGGACTGCTCGGAATCGTCATTCGAACGTTTCAGGTCGCGCAGCACTTCTGCGATTGCGATCGGGTCGCCGGAATTGATCTTCATTTCATATTCCTGCGCGCGGCGGGACCACATCGTGCGGCGGATGCGGGCTTTGCCCTGCAGGGTTTTAAGGGCGTCCTTCATGCGGGACGAGGTGCAAAGGCGGCGCAGGCCGGACGTCTTTGCCTTGAAAACGGGGATTTTAAGGCGCATACGATCTTTTTCAAAGCTGATGGCGTACAATTTCACATCGATACCGCCGATTTTGGCCGTTTCGATACCTTCGATAAGGCCCACGCCGTGGGCAGGGTAGACCACATAGTCGCCCTTGTTGAAATTGTCGTTGTCAGCTACCGATTTCGCCATATTTCGCACCTTTTCTGTTTATGTTTATTGGACAAACCTTCCGTGTATCAAACCTTGGGTTTGAGCGTCCTTTTGTCCATGTCTGGGAAACGATTTTTTTATAGTTATAAGCAGTTAGGCCAAATCAGGGGGCCATTCATCGTGGCTCCCGGGCGGGGCAGTTCCTGCAGATCGTTAAACCAATAGGGTCAATATACTTAAAAATGCGTTAATTTTCAACTTTAAAATTTTAAGAATACGGAAAATAATAAGGAGGAGACGGGAAATCCTCAACGTCCGGCTTTAATCGCCGCTTCCAGGATTGGGGCTAAAGTCTTCTTCCATCTTGTTTTTCTTGTCCTTCATGGCTTCGGCATCGGGCAGGGCCGGCTTTTTCCGGGTGATGACCGGCCATTTAATGGAGTATTCGCGGTTCATTTCCAGGAATGCTTCGGCGCGGGGGTCGCTGTCCGGGATAATGGCCTCGATCGGGCATTCCGGCTCGCAGACCCCGCAATCGATGCATTCGTCAGGGTTGATGACCAGCGTGTTTTCACCCTCGTAGAAGCAATCCACGGGGCAGACTTCCACGCAATCGGTGTATTTACAAGCGATGCAGACGTCGGTCACTACGAAGGTCATGGCATTCGTATAATCGCGGGCGCGGCGGAAAACAAGGGTTTCGGAGCTTGTCGTTTTTGATTTGTTAATGATTAATCAATAAAATGTTAAGTATGGACGGTAGAAACCGCGATCTGGCCAGAAGTATTCTGAAACGTGCGATGGATGAAGGTCGCACCGATTCCGTCCGACGGATGCATGAAAGGCTCAAATCCGCCCGCGACATCCCCGAAGAGCACAAGAAAATCCTCCTCGAAATCACCCTGTTCGGCAAAGCCCTGCCGAAGAGCCCGTTTCAGACGAACCCGACGCTACATTAACGTTGCGATCTTATGGTAATTCTGATATTTTGCCCGAAATTTTTAAAGGGGTAAAATATGTTTAAGAAATTTGCACAAGCTGCCGCAGGTTTGGGAATAGGTGTTTTGGTTTACCAAGGCCTGCAAAATAAAAGAACTGAAATTCAAGCACAGGAATGCGTTGTAACAGACACAAAAATGACTCCCGGTATGATTTATTACGTTAATAAATGTAACAAGCCCATCAATGCTTATGCTTGCGTAAAAATGGTGGCAAGTGATGTCATAGATATTTTTAGTTCACAAAATTCGCGTAATTGTAAAATTAGGCAGGTAGAGCCTGGTCATGTCATGGTCTCGGGCAATCTTTACAATGAAAAAGCTGGTTGGCTTTGGAATGCGACTGCAATAACTGAAGTGCAGACCATGGCTTGCTTTGCACCTAAATCGCCTGAGCGAACGGAAAATTTCAAATTTATCTGCAAGTAAATCATTGTTAGAGCTGTAAAATACCTTCTGATGATTTGTGTATTTGTGCCTTAGCGCCTATCGGAAGCGCATATAAATCTTCTCCATGCCCAAACGGAGCGTTCGTCAGGATTGGAATATCCAATCCTGCGGTGTATTCGGCGATAATATCCTCAAACGAAAATCCGAACGGCGTTCCGGTGTCACGCATGTCGCTGAACTGACCGAGCACGAGCCCGCCGATTTTCTCAAGGAGCCCGCAACGGCGCAGATAACAGAAATCGCGGTCGATATGGCTGTATTCCTCCGAGATGTCTTCAAGAAATAAAATCGCGCCTTTCGGGTTCGGAATCTCGCCGGATCCCACCAGGTAGCGGAACAGGCTGAGATTGCCTCCGATCAGGATTCCCTTGGCGCTGCCTTCGCGCAGAACTCGCGCGCCGATCATCGGGATAGAGTTTTCCTTGCCTGATAGAAGCGAGAGATTGAAATCCGCCTGCGGGTTTTTCGGGAATCGCTTCACCGTCGGGCCGTGATAGGTCACTATCCCGGTCTTCGCGGTAATGACGTTGAGCAGGGCGGTATTGTCCGAAAACCCCATATAGATTTTCGGGTGTTTCTTGATGAGCTTGTAATCGAGCAGGTCGAGAATATGCAGGGCGCGGTTTCCGCCGGCCGCGAAAAAGACGGCTTCCACCTCCGGATTGCGGACGAGGTCATGGAGCGCATCGCGTTTTTGTTCGCCTGTGCCCGCCGATTGGTTCAGCCTGGCCCCGCATTGCGGATGGATTAGAATATTGTACCCCTTCGCCCGCAAAAAATCCGCCCCGTTCTCCAGGGCGTCCGCGTCGATATACGAGGACGGGGCCATGACGCCGATCGTATCGCCGGGCTGAAGGGGAGGGGGAAGACGGTAGCGGGGCATGGAATATCCTTATGACACTTCATTTTATCGCCCCGTACCAAGCCTTTGCAAGGCGTAAGCGACCAAAAGTCCGGAAAGTTCCGGCGGGGCCTTCCAAAAACGGCGGGCTGTTCGGCTATTTGGTTTTTCCAAACGCCGTGAGCGCGCGCTCACGCGCCTTGGCATGATCGACGATGGGCTTTGGATATGTTTTGCCAAGTTCTACGCCCGCCTTGTTTAAAACATCCTCGGGCGCGTCCCACGGCTTGTTCAGATATTTGTCCGGCAGCTTCGCCAGTTCCGGCACGTAACGGCGGACATACGCCCCGTCCGCATCGAATTTCTCCCCCTGCGTCACCGGATTGAAAATGCGGAAATAGGGCGCCGCATCCGCGCCGCACCCGGCGATCCATTGCCAGCTTGCCGAATTGTTGGCGAGGTCGGCGTCGCACAGGCAATCCCAAAGCCAATCCTCCCCCGCATGCCAGTGAAGCAAAAG
>DASTUM010000131.1:0-3417 GCA_035759665.1 Micavibrio sp. | reverse complement strand
GCAGTTTCTCGTATCAAGGCGTTACGAATTTTTACGGAACGGAAAACTTCTCATACAACGTCGCCGACGGGAACGGCGGCCAGTCCTCCGCTTCCGTTACTTTGAATATCGTTCCGGTCAACGATAACCCCATTGCCGCCGCCGACGATTTTACGGGAAATGAAGACGAAGTTGTTACGGGATCTCTTCTAGACAACGACAGCGATGTAGACGGAGATATCCTGTCCGTGCAAGCCGAAACGATCACGACGGCGAACGGGGGCAGCGTTACGGTCAACGCGGACGGCACGTTCAGCTATCTTGGCGCTGCGAATTTCCATGGCGGCGATACGTTTGACTATACAGTTATAGACGGTCAAGGCGGTCAGTCCTCGGCATCCGTTTCTTTGAATATTCTTCAGGTTAACGATGACCCTGTCGCCGCTGAAGATTCATTCTCCGGTAACGAGGATGAAGTCATTACGGGGTCTTTGCTCGGCAACGACCATGATGTCGATGGTGATCCTTTGTCCGCCGTTGCCCAGACGATCACGACGGTGAATGGCGGCAGCGTTACGGTCAGCGCCGACGGTACGTTCAGCTATCTTGGCGCCGCGAATTTCCATGGCGGCGATATGTTCGACTACACGGTTCGCGACGGCCAGGGCGGTTTTGACACGGCTTCGGTTTCCATTGCTGTTTCGGCGGTCAACGATGATCCTATAGCTGTCGATGATGCCTTTACCGGCTTTCGCAATAATTCCATCACAGACAATATTATTACGAATGACAGCGATATCGATGGGGATACGCTTTCCGCTCAGGCCGGTACTTTCGCCACGGCCAACGGCGGCAGCGTCACGATCAGTGCTGACGGATCGTTTACATACGCGCCCGCCAACGGCTTCTACGGCAATGACAGTTTTGAATATAATGCGCTAGACGGTAATGGCGGCAGCGCCTCAGGAACGGTCAGCCTGACGGTCGCGCTTGATGGGTCGGTGTCGATCATCGGAACGGATTCTGGCGAAAACCTGGTCGGCACGGACGGCGACGACCAGATATTCGGGCTTGGCGGCGACGATATCCTTTATGGCGATGACGGCATCCTGACGGGCGTCACGCTCGACAAGCAGTTTGCCGACACGATCGTCATGCCCGGATTGAAGGAAGGCGTGAACATCACCCACCTCCGCCCGTCCGGCGACCCGGCGCGCGGTATCGCCGAGGGGAATCTGAGCGTCGATTACGATGCAACGGCCAGTATCACCTTCCGCAAGGGCTATGCGGGATACGACAATTCTTTCGGAACTTTCGGCATTGCGGAAGACGGAACGATCGTTTCTTCCTCCATGGAATGGGCTAACGTAAAAACAGCAGGTATCGATGTTACACACCAAATTGATCTTCCGGTTGGCGCGTCTGGCGGGGCGTTCGGCTTCTTCGTCGTTGCCAACGGCAACAACGCGAACCACGGTTATCCGGGTCTTGATGTCACGGCCGAAGGCACGCTGAGCTTTGTCTATAATTACGGCAAGGCTGGCCAGCGCGCGGCCAATATCGACGATCCCGGCGCGAAGATATCGCTGGTCTATAACGACGGCGTAACGACCAAGGTTTTGAAAGGTGATATTTACTTCACGACGGAACGCGGCGACGGCTCGTTGATCAACAGGGACGGCAAAGTTCACATCGTTTCCGGCCTGATGGATGAGAACGACCTTTCGCTCGATCCCAAAGCCTCCGATCTGGCTTCGAAACCCGTAAGCATTACGAAAGACGGTATAACGGTTGCCGCGCTCACTGGCACGCTGTTCGCCTGCGGGAACAGCATCGGTGTGAAATCATCCGAGCCCGGTGGAAAGCACATTTCCGGTGAGGAAGCGTTGCATGTCGATTTGGCGCAGAGTGCGGAAAAAGTGACAATCAGCCTTTCGCATATTTCCGGCGGCAATACCGGCATCGATTTCAAAATATATATCGAAGGCAGCGCGACGCCGATCGCGTATGAACATGTCACAGGCTCCGTTTCCGGCGGCAAGATCGATATCGTTCTGGATGCGTCGGATTTCGGCGGCCTGATCACCGGGGTCGATATTTCATCCGTTGAAAATTTCTCGCGCAGTGTCGAAAACTTCTATCTGGACAATGTCCAGGCTTCGATTCCGGGCGGGCTCGATACGGATACACTGCGCATCGGCTTCGAAGACCTGTACAATATGGGCGACGCCGACTATGAAGACGTGCTTTTCGACCTGAACATCAACCCCGTCCAGATCGGCGATATCGGCGGCGGCAACGATTTTCTCGATGGCGGCGCAGGCGACGATATTCTTTACGGCGAAGGCGGGGACGATATCCTGGCCATCGGCGGCGGGTATGACCAGGCCCATGGCGGCGCGGGCGCGGATATATTCGCCGTCACGATGATCGATGCGTTCGTAGACAAAATTCATGATTTCAGCGCAGGCGAGGGCGATGTCATCAATATCGCCGACGTTCTCGATTCCTACGACCCGCTTTCGGACGATATCGCGGACTTCGTGCGTCTGGTTCAGAACGGATCGGACACCGAGCTGCAAATCAGTGCCCATGGCGACGGTTCCTTCGCCGCCGCGGCGCTGATCGTGGGCGGCACGGACGATGCGCTGGCAACGCTGATCGCGAACGGTGCGCTGGTTGCGGATCAAAGCGCTCTCGCCTGATCCCTGCGCTTTGTGTTAGAGAAGTGTGATGCAAGCTTCTCTGGAAACGTTATTTCTTCCGCTTGAAAAAGGCGATGTGCCGTCGAAGGGGCGTGTGCTGTTTCTCGGCGCGGCCCCGCATCCTTTCGTGAAGAACCTCGACGCCGATCTGTGGCAGCCGTTCAAACCGCTCGCCGAGGGCGCGGCGGCGGATATTCCGGACGAAAAATATGCCCTTGCTCTCGTCCATCTTCCCAAACAGGTGGACGAGGCGAAATACTGGCTCGCCCTCGCGCTGGAGCGGCTGGAAGAGGGCGGCACGCTTCTTGCCGCCGCCGCCAACGACGCCGGGGGATCGCGGATCGAAGGCTGGTTCAAAGAGATGGGTATTGCGCCGACCTCTCTCTTCAAGAACAAATCCCGCGCCGTCTGGGGCAAAAAGTCCGGCCTTCCGGCCAGTGTCGAACTATGGAAACGGGGCGGCGCCGTACGTGCCGTCGATATAGGTGGCGGGCTGATATTCAACACCCAGCCGGGATTGTTCAGCTGGGACAGGATCGACCCGGCTTCGCAGTTGCTGGCCGCCCATCTTCCGCCGGCTTTGTCCGGAAAAGTGGCTGATTTCGGCTGCGGCACGGGGTTTTTGTCTTACCGCGCACTTGAAAATTTCCCGAAAATTACGACGCTGGCTTTGGTTGAAGCGGATATCCGGGCCTTGGCTTGCGCGCTCCTGAATCTGGAAAGTGTACGCTAC
>DASTUM010000130.1:0-18879 GCA_035759665.1 Micavibrio sp. | reverse complement strand
ACAATAAGCGCGGGGCGCGGTTCTTTCAAGCAGCTTATTTGTGCTGCTTGTCGGATATCCCTAGGCGGTGCGAGAGCGAGGATTCCAAAAACAGGTCTATATCGCCATCTAGCACGGCCTGGGAATCCGTATCTTCCGTTCCCGTCCGCAGGTCTTTTATCATCTGGTAAGGCTGGAGAACGTAGGAGCGGATTTGGTGCCCCCAGCCGATATCGGTTTTTGAAGCGGCAGCGGCACTGGCCGCATCTTCGCGCTTGCGCAACTCCAGTTCGAACAGGCGCGCCTTGAGCATCGACATGGCATCCGCCCTGTTCTGGTGCTGGGACCGTCCGTTCTGGCAGGTGACAATAACGCCGGTCGGAATATGGGTAATCCGGATAGCAGAATCCGTCGTATTAACGTGCTGACCGCCGGCGCCGGATGAGCGATACGTATCGACCTTCAAATCTTTATCGAGAATTTCGATACTGATATTGTCATCAACGACCGGAGTCACGCCGACAGAGGCAAAAGATGTGTGACGCCGCGCAGCCGAGTCAAAAGGCGAAATCCGGACAAGGCGGTGAACCCCACTCTCTGTTTTCAGCCATCCAAAAGCCCTTTCGCCTTCAATACGGATCGTCGCGGATTTAATCCCGGCCTCTTCCCCTTCGCTTCTATCGAGCAGGGAAACCTTGTATCCGCGCCGCTCCGCCCAGCGTGTGTACATGCGCATCAGTATCTGCGCCCAGTCCTGAGCCTCAGTGCCCCCGGCTCCGGCATTCACTTCCAGATAGGCGTCGTTCATGTCGGCTTCGCCGGACAAAAGACTCTCAAGCTGGTATTTCGCTACGTCCTGTTGCAGGGAAGTCAGGGTTTTTTCGGCGTCCGCGACGATGGAAGCATCCCCCTCCTCCTCGCCCATGGCGATCAGCTCGACATTGTCGTTGAGGGTGGCTTCGATATATTTGATTTTCGTGACCTGTCCATCAAGGCGCGTGCGTTCCTTCATCACGGCCTGGGCCTTTTGCGGATCGTTCCAGAGGGCGGAGTCTTCCGCCGTCTGGTTCAGTTCTTCAAGACGCTTTAACGCGGCGTCCCAGTCAAAGATGCCTCCTCAGCAGGGTGAGGGCTTCGCTGATCTGCTCCACCACTGCTTGGATTTCGGCTTTCATGGGTCTTAGGCTGCCTGCTTCATCGAGGTAACGGCACGGGCCGTCATTTCGACGGCGGAGGCCACGTAAGCGGCCAGTTTATCGCCTTCCGTGTCGCCCGTCATCAGGGTTCCGTCCATGCTGACGGGTTCATCCGACCATTGGGCGCCGGCGGTTTCGGCGATGGCTTTCTTGGCTTCCGGGCCGGAAACCGTCCTGCCGTTCAGGTGGTCGGTATGGGCCAGAAGCTGGACGGCCTCGCCCATGCAGATGACCGGCTTAACGGCGGCCAGGAAGCTGCCGATAAAGCGGCGGGAATGGGCTGTAAGCTTCAGCTTGTCGATGCTGCGCTGACCGCCCGGGACGATGACGGCGTCGTAATCGATGCCGAGAGCGGTGTTCAATTGGGCGTCTATTGCGAAATTGTGGCCCCAGCCTTTGCCGTCCCAGCCGTTGACGAGGCCGGAGTCAGTGGAAACGATGCGCAGGGAAGCCCCCTGTTCGATCATCGCTTTTTGAATGGTAAGAAATTCGTTTTCGTTGAATCCGTTCGAGATGAGAACGGCAATTTTTTGTGATTGCAGCGCTTTGGCCATTTGTTTTCCTCTATTATTTCGCCCCGATGGGAAACGCCGCGTTCGGCGTTCGTTTTGAAAGGCGCGCGGATAATACGTATGCCCCCGCGAATGTCAATGTTTTAGTAGAGTCTTATGGAAGAGCCAAGCGGGCGGCAAAGTTTTCAACAACTTGCTGGAGTAAAGTTCCCACCGCCCGCGCCTGCATTAATACTAATTAATAGGTTAATTTACGCTATTTTGGTCATATCGCTTTACTTTGATATGGCTATCAATGTAAAAATGCTGGATCGGGGCGGGAGCGATCCCCCTGTTTATTCAATGGATTTGAGGAGTTTTCAATGCAGATTCTGCGCGGACTTATGATCATGGCTGCCGTAACGGCCCTGACCGCATGCGATTTCAATAAATTCGAGGAAGTGGACGCGTTGAACGAAGCGCAAGCCGTCGGTAGCCCCTTCACGCAAAAGCTGACGAGCGAGTACCGCGATTTTGTAAATGATGAAGTCGATTCCATGGGCGACCATGCGGACGGCCTGCACTTCGCCCGCAAAGGTCTGGCTTCGGCCCGCGGGGATGTCGTGATGCCCGAACCCCTCGCCGACTGGAACATCAAGTCGGAATATATGAACGAACTCAGCCTTGGCCGTTCCCGCCTCGTCGCGGTATATGATCTCGGCGCACGCGAAGCCTACCCGGATGTTTCCGCCGTGGCACAGGCCCGCTATGACTGCTGGATCGAAAACCAGGAAGAAGATTTCCAGCCTGATGAGATCAACCGTTGCAAACGCGAATTCCTCGCCGCCCTTGAGCAGCTGGAAGGCGCAATGCCGGCCGCCGCCCCTCCTTCCGCGCCGGCTCCGGTCGCCGAACCTGCGTTCAACGTAGACCCGAACGCGCCGATGGAAGTTGAGAACGCAATGTATCTCGTGTTCTTCGACTGGGATCAATCGACCCTCGGCCCGGGCGCGCAGAGTGTTCTCGACGCCGTTGCCGCCGAAGTGTCCAAGCGCAGCCTGACGGCCGTGAACGTCGTCGGCCACGCCGACACTTCCGGCCCGACGGACTACAACCAAAAACTGGCCCAGCGCCGCGCGAACGCCGTTCGTGACGCCCTGATCCAGCGCGGCGTCAGCGCCAACCTCATCAACGGTTCCAGCCGCGGTGAGAACGAACTGCTGGTCGCCACGCCCGACAACGTGCGCGAACCGGCCAACCGCCGCGCCCAGATCTCCTTCCAGTAAGGACTCTGGATACCGAATTGAAACGGGGCCGAAAGGCCCCGTTTTTTTGCATCGAGTCTGAAAACCACTAAGGCACGAAGGCACCAAGAGTTTCCTGCGTCGTCATCCGGCAGCCACAACCAAAAATACCGCAACGTTTCTTTATTTTATCAAACCATAGAGACACAGAGGGCGCAGAGTTGCACAGAGAAATAAAAGCTCCGTGCCTCCATTCCTCCGCGTAAATCACTTTCCCCATACCGTCATTGCGAGGAGCCTCGCTATGACGGTAGGAGGGAAATTCTTGGTGTCTTCGTGCATTGGTGGTTTACACCGCCGCCTAACGGATCGCCGGCACATCATCCAGAGCAACCTGGATTTTGCCGTCGACATCGGCGATCAGCTTCTCCAGGAACGCGATCTGCTTGTCCTCACGCACTTTCAACGTCACGCCGGATTTCATGACCAGCGTGCGCTCCATCTTGATCGTAATCGGCCCGGGACGTCCGCTGAAACCGTCGGGCTGCGGTGTAACGCGCAGTTGTAGGAACACGCGATATTCGTCTTCCGTGCCGATATCCGCCCATTGAAGCGCCTTGTTGTCCTGAGCAATCTGCCGGAAGTGAACGCGGGCATCCTCGATGGCGATCGTGAAATAACCGCCCGGTACGCCGCTCGCTTGAAAACGCCGCGCCGCGTAGCGTTTTACCGCGTCCGTGGGAGAGACCACGAACTGGCCCGACACGTCCTGTTTATCGTTCGGCAATATATACGCCTCTTCCACATTCGTCGTGGCGACGTTCAGCGACACGGGCGGATAATTTTCAAAGCTGAGCTGCGGCGCAGGGCTGGCAGCGATATTCGTGCAACCCGCAGCGGCCAGAACGGCCAGGGCGGCGGCGCCCAAACGTTTGTATCTCATGGTCTGGTTTCTCCTTTTTTAAAATCCACCGGATCGAATGTATAATCGCGGCTGCAAAATTCGCAGGTCATGACGATTTTGCCATCCACGACCATATCGTCAATATCCCGATCCGACATGGTGGACAAAATATTTGCCACCCTTTCCGGCGAACAGCGGCAGGTCTTTTCCAGTTCCTGCGCCTCGTAAACCCGAACGCCTTCCTCGTGAAAAAGCCGGTACAGCAGGTCTTCGGCCCCGAGCGACGGATCGACCAGCTCCTCGTCCCGGGCGCTGCCGAGCAGAACCATCGTGCGGCGCCAGTTGTCCTCGTGAAAGTTGCTTTCGCCCTTGTTGTAGCTTTCCGAATCTTCTGGCATCTGCTGCACCATGATGCCGCCGGCGCGCCATTGCCCGTTTACGCGCGCGGCCTTCATGACCATGCCGGTCAATATCTGTTCGGATTGCGTGAAATAATGCTGGACGCTGGCGATCAGCGAGCCCGGCTTCAATTCGACGATCCCCTGATAGCGTTCCGTGTTTTCGCCCTGATCGACCGTAAAGGCCATGTAGCCCTTGCCGAGCAGCGCCGCCACATCGCCCATGTGCGGTTCCGCCGCCAGCCGCTCCGTGCTGAACGAAGCGCAGGCGCGGATTTTTCCGCCCGTCGCCACGTCGGCGACCAGCATCCGCACAGGCCCGTCACCCTGCGCTTGCAGCGTGAAGATACCGTCATATTTGAGCATGGAGGATAGCATCACGCAAAGCGTGAGCGTTTCCCCGGTCAGTTGCAACACATCCTCGGGATAGGTCTTGTGCGCGCTCAGTATATCGTCGAGCACAGAGCCGAGCCGCACGATGCGCCCGCGCAGCCGCGAGGATTCCAGTTCGAAAGATTGCACGAGATTGTCGGTCATGATGGCCTAACTCTTGATCTTGTAGCCGGTCTTGATCATCCGGAAGCTGAGCCAGCCCAGCGCGATATTGATCGCGAGCAGCGAGAAAAGCCCCGTCATGACATTCGCATCCGCATGGCCTATAAAACCGTAGCGGAACCCGTCGATCATGTAAAAGAACGGATTGTAATGCACCAGCGTGTTCCAGATTCCCGGCAATTGTTCCGCCGAATAAAACGTCCCCGACAGGAATGTCAGGGGCGTCACGATGAAATTCGTCACCGCCGCGATATGATCGAACTTATCCGACCATATCCCCGCCGCGAGGCCGAGGCTGGAGAGCATCGCGTTGCCCAGAACCGCGAACACGATCACGGCCCAGAGTGCATGAATCTCAAGCCCGACGACGGCCCATACCGCAACGGCGCAGACAAACCCGACGATCAGCCCGCGAATGACGCCGCCGACCATATATCCCGTGAACAATTCCCCCGCCGAAATCGGCGGCATCAAAACATCGACGATATTTCCCTGCACCTTCGCGATCACAATGGACGACGAGGTGTTGGCGAACGCATTCTGCACCATCGTCATCATGATGAGGCCGGGCGCGAGGAAGGTCATATACGGCATCCCGCCGACCGTCTGCGCCACGCCGCCGAACGCCAGCGCGAAAATGGCGTAATAGAGCATCGTCGTCACGACGGGCGCGATGATGGTCTGGGTATAGACGCTGATGAACCGCCCCACTTCTTTCTGGATCAGGGTCGTCAGGCCGATCCGGTTGATCGGGGGAATCGTCCGCGGTTGGAGTGCGGAGCCGTTTGGTATAAAATCGCCGTGTTGCATGAAAAACCGGTTTGAACGCAAAGGTAAAAGAATATGAGCCAAGATATGGCAGAGCCGGAAAATATCAAGCCAGCCGCGCACCGGCGGGAGAAAAAGCCCCCGAAGAAGATCACCGAAAGATATCTCTATAATTCCGGCCTCGCCTACCTGCAGCGCTTTCCGGCCAGCACGCCGCATTTCCGCCGCGTCATGGGCCGCAAGATCGACCGCTCCTGTAATTACCATAAAGATCAAAGCCGCGAGGCTTGCCAGCAAATGCTCGAGTCCACCATCGAAACATTCGTGCGCCAGGGCCTTTTGAACGATGCCGCCTATCTTCAGGGCATGGTGACCTCCTTGCGCCGCCGCGGGCTTTCAACGCAAGCGATCCTCTCCAAACTCGCCATGAAAGGCATAGCGCAGGATGAGGCGGTGAAAGCCCTGCGTGCCTACGACGAGGAGCGCGGCGGCGTTAATCCAGACCTTGCCGCCGCGATCCTGCTGATGCGCCGCAAGCGGATCGGCCCGTTTCGGAAATCGGAGGGGGGCGACAGGACGAAGGAACTCGCCGCCCTCGCGCGCGGCGGCTTCGGCTTCGACATCGCGCAAAAAGCCTTATCGCTGCGCCGGGACGAAGCCGAAGAAACCCTCACCCAAATCCGCGCATAGCCTCTCCCGTCTTTGCGAGGAACCTGCGAGCCTTGGCGAAGCAGGACTTCTCGCAATGGCGGCGGGCGGAGAAATGATTTTACGCGTCCACAGGCTGCTGGACGCCCTGATGCGAGACCCGCTTTGGGGGGAAGACCAGCGTGGCCGTCGTCCCGATCCCTTTTTGCGAAAACAATTCGAACGACCCGCCATGCAGCGCCATCAGCGATTGCACCAGCGTCAGGCCGAGCCCCGTGCCGGATTCACTTTTATTCAGCGAGGAATCCACCTGCCCGAACGGCGATAGAGCTTTTTCTATCTCTTCGTCGCTCAGGCCGATGCCGGTGTCTGTCACGGAAACATGCATCTGCCCATAATCGTCCACATCGGCGTCGATGGAAATGCGCCCGCCCTCGGGCGTGAACTTCACAGCGTTGGAGAGCAGGTTGATCAGCATCTGCTTGATCGCATGGCTTTCACCTATCAGCTTGGGCACCGTGTCGCGAACGTGGTTGGAGAGAACCATGCGGTTCGCCTCGATCTTCGGCGCCAGCATTTCAAGACTCGAAACAAGGATCTTATGCAGATCGACCACGCCTTCGTTGAGCTGGCGCTCTCCCGCCTCGATGCGGGAGACGTCGAGAATATCATTGATGACCTGCAACAAGCGCTTGCCGCTTTCGTTGATGTCGCGGGCGTAATCCAGATATTCCGGCGAACCAACCGTCCCGAAGGCCTGTGTGCGGATGATTTCCGAAAAGCCGATGATGGCATTGAGCGGCGTGCGGAGCTCGTGGCTCATATTGGCCAGGAATTCCGATTTTGCGCGGTTGGCCAGATCGGATCCCACCTTCGCCTCGCGCAGCGCGATTTCGGTTTCCTTACGCTGGGTGATGTCCTCCATGCTGCCTTCGAAGAAGATCAACTGGTCGTCGTCGTCCTTCACCGCACGCAGGGATTCCTGCACCCATATCAGGCGGCCATCCTTGCGGCGCACCTGCGCTTCGGTGTTGATGCTGCCGTTGCGCACGGCGTCGCGCAGGTGCCGTTCGCGCTCGCGGCCATTGTAATAAACATCCGTGTTGGCGTTGCGCACGTCGCGCAAAATCTCATCCGCGCTGCCGAAGCCTAAAATCTGCGCCATGGCGGGGTTAGCTGACAGGTAATGTCCCTCCGGCGTCACCTGATAGATACCCGCGGCGGCGTTTTCGACGATGGCCCGGTATTTCTTTTCCGCTTCGGAAAGGGCGCGCTCGGCGCGGCGGCGTTCTTCGACGTCGGTGATGGTGCCGACCACGCGCAGGTCCTTGTTTTCGTCCTGGCGGATCATCGAAAAGGCCAGCTCTATGGCGCGGAACGTCCCCTCAGCCGTGCGCAGGCGTGTAAAGGCGCGATAGGCCGTTTTCTTGCCTTTGACGAGAAGCGAGAAGTTGCTGCGCTGCTCGGCCTGATCCTGCATATGCAGAAGATCGAAGAGGTTCCTTCCCAAAGACCGCTCCGCCGAAAAGCCCGTGATTTTCTGCCATGTTTCGTTCAGGAAGAGAATATTCCCGTCGGTGGACGTTTCGAAAATGATGTCACTGACGGCGTCGATGACGGCGCGGTTTTCCTTTTCCTGGCGGCGGAGCGTTTCGTTGAGCTTTTCCCGTTCCTCGACCTCCCGGTTCAGGTCTGTGTTTTTCTGACCCAGTTCAAGGTTGACCGTGGCGAGCCGCAGCGATTGTTTCTGGTTGTTGCGCACATACATCGTGCCGATCATCGTGAGCGTCGCGCCGAAGAGCAGCATCAGAAACGGAATTTTCTTTAGAAATTGCTCGTGCTCGCCCAGCGCCACCCAGATATCGAGCCGCAGCATCTTGTCGCCCAGCATGATATCGAAATGCTTCTTCACGCTGTTCTCGAGATCGCGGCCTCCTTCGGGGAGATCGAAACGCATATAGTTATACAGGCTCTGGTTGCCGTCACTGAACTCCACCGACAATTCCTGGATGGATTTGCGGTTTCCAAAGAATTCCGGCGAAAGAATGCGGTTAATGCCGCTGACGCCGTAAACTATGTCCATCCGCCCGTCCCGCGGAAAGGCCCGCGCCAGAAGCAGCGGCTTGTTCGCCTGCAGCTGCTGCAACTCCGGCGCATAACCCGCGTAATCGCTGAGCACGTTGATTTCGCTCTTTGTATTGTGAAGGGACGAAATCACATACTTATGAACTTTGGTAAAATTCATGTCGCGGAATTTAGACGGGTTTTTAAAGAGCGTATGCACAAGATATTGGCCGTTTCCCGTCGATTCCAGCCAGAAGAGCTGGTCGTAATAGCCTCCGTAGGTAAAAGCCTGCGAGAAGTTGTTCAGGATGTCGTTGGTATCGAGCTTCCAGGAGAAGGATACGATCTGACTGGCGTTCAGGATGCTTTTTTCCAGATTACCGAAGCGGTCGTTGAGATGTTCGCGGGTTTCATAAGTCAGGGCGGACAGGTTGTCGTCCACGATCTGGTTCATGAAAACACTAAGGGTGAAATAGGCCGTGAAGGTCAGGATCAGGCCGTTCAGGAGCACCATGATCTGGGCCATGTTCCCGGACAGCCAGCCGCGACCATCGGCCTCGCGTTTCAAGGCCTCGGTACCGGGTTTATTATTGTTGTTGCCGATTAAGGACATAATATCAGCGCCCGAAAGGGTATTTCTCCACCCTACACAATGCCGAAAACGGGTTAATATTTCACTAACCGCGCATAATGCCGAATGTTCTAAAAAAAACCCGGCCATGCACCGGCATGCGCACGTGTAAAATCATGAACGCACCCTTGACCCGACTGCACAAAAACCATAGGTTGGTACATAACTCCTTTTTACAAGAGGTCAGACATGCAGCAAAAAAATCCTGCCGAAAATTTTTTCAACGATATGCAATCCGCCATGAAGCAGATGATGGAAACCGCCCCTTCGGCGAACCCGTTTGATTTCAAGGCCATTCTCGAAACGCAGCGTAAGAACATGCAGGCGCTGACAGAAGCTAACCAGTGCGCCATGAACGGCTGGCAGGCCCTCGCCCGCCGCCAAGCGGAGATGGTGTCCGAATTCGTTCAGGACAATACGGGCCGCGCGCGCGATGCGATCGCCGGAAACGGCGCGCAGGAAAAACTGACCAAACAGGCAGAAATGGTCAAAGCCGCTTGCGGAAAATCCATTGAAAACACCCGCGAGCTGGCCGAAATGCTCCGCAAAAGCTCCAACGAGATTTCCGAGATCGTCAATGGCCGCCTGTATGCCGGCATGGGCGAAGCCAGAAGCGCCGCCGCTGCCGCCAAGAAAAAAGCCTAGCCGCCGCACAAATTCGCAAAAGCCGCCTTCAAGGCGGCTTTTTTCATGGGCGGGGTAAAAACCCGCCGCTGGCGGCAGCTTCCGCTAAACCGGAAGGTCGATGACGACGCGCAGGCCGCCTTGCGGACTGCGGTCAAGCCAGACCTGCCCGCCGTGGGACAGGACGATATCCTGCACGATTGGAAGGCCGAGTCCCACCCCGCCCGTCCGGGCGTTGCGCGAGGATTCGCCGCGGAAGAAAGGTTTAAAGACGTCTTCGTACTGGCTTGGCGGAATGCCGGGGCCGTTATCGTCGATGCAGATTTCTATATGCTCGCCGAAACGGCACACAGATATCCAGGCCCTCTCCCCGTATTGCAGGGCGTTGCTCAGAAGATTGCCGATGCAGCGGGCAAACGCCACGGGGCGCAGCAAAAGCGTAATATCTTCCTTCATGTCGAGCGCCACCCGCTCCTGCTCCCGGTTCATGCCGCGCGCAGCCTGTTCCAGCAAAGCGCGCAGATCGGTGCGCACTGCCTCTTCCTCCCCGTCGCCGCGGGCGAATTGCAGGTAGGCGCCGATCATGCGCTCCATGTCCACGATATCGCTCTTGAGGTCGGCGGCGTCCGCCCCGTCCATCATTTCCAGTTGCAGCTTCATGCGGGTGAGCGGCGTGCGCAGATCGTGGCTGACACCCGCCAGCAACGCCGTGCGCTGCTGGATCTGGCGTTGCAGACGGTCCTTCATGTCGATGAAGGCGCGGGCCGCCTGACGCACCTCGCGCGCGCCCTCGACCTTGAAGAACGGCACGTCCCGTCCCTTGCCGAAACGCTCGGCGGCGATGGCGAGGCGGCGGATCGGCTTGATCTGGTTGCGCATGAAAATGGTCGCGATGATGAGCAGGATGATCGACGACCCCATCATCCAGAGCAGCACGATATATCCCGACGACGAGAAAATCCGCCGCTCGGGCAGCGTCACCTGAAGCAACCCGCCCTTGAGCTGCGTACTGACCTCCACCCATTTCTCATCGGTGGCGATGACGATGTTGAAGGGGCGCTCCAGTTGCTGGTAGAACGCCTTGGCGAGCGTTTGGCCGATGATGTTTTCACGGCTGGGGTTCTGAAACCCCGTGCGGTTGTCGTCGAACACGCGGTCGAGCGCCTCGCCACGCTTATATTGCACAAACAGGCTGATGGTCTTGGAGGCGTTTAACTGCATGCGGTGGAGATTGTCGTCGGAATCATCCTGCTCGATCTCATTGGCGATCATGGTGATTTCGCCGGCGACGGCATAGGCCAGCCGGTCGCCCATTTTCTGCCAATGGCGGTCGAAAAAGATAAAGGTCGTGATGATCTGGACAAGGAAGATAGGCGTGACGAGGATCAGCAGCGAGCGCCCGAAGAGCGTACGCGGCAGCAGATTCTTGACCATGCGGTAGACGCGGCGAATCATCCCGAAACCTCTTCGGCGCGCAGTAAATATCCCTTCCCGCGCACAGTCTGAAGATGGCGGGGAACCTTGCTGTCCTCCTCCAGTTTCTTGCGAAGCCGGGTCACCTGCACATCGATCGTGCGCTCGCCCGCGTCGATCCCGCATAATTCGGCAAGGTCTTCACGGCTCAAAATCGTATCCGGGCGGCGCAGCAACGCCTTGAGCAGATTCGTTTCCACATCCGTGAGGCGCACCGTGGCCTCTCCGTCCGCCAGTTCCGGCACACCCGTATCGTAGAGCCAGCGGCCGATCCGGTATTTCTTCGCGGCCTGCTTTCCCTGCGGGCGGCGGCGCAATATCGCCTGGAGCCGCAGCACGAGCTCGCGCGGGTCGAACGGCTTGGTCAGATAATCGTCCGCGCCCGATTCAAGCCCGCCGACGCGGTCCTCAACCTCGCCCATCGCGGTCAGGAGCAGCACGGGAATATCGTTCGCCGTGCGCAGTTCCCTGGTAAAGGCCCGCCCGTCCTGCCCCGGCATCATGACATCGACGACCAGCGCGTCGAACACGCCGAGCGCCAGTATCTCCTTCGCCTGCGCAGCGTCCGCCGCCGTGAAGGACAAAAACCCGTGCTCGTTGAGATAACGCGAGACCAGCGTTCGGATACGGTCGTCGTCGTCCACCACAAGGATATGGGGAAGGTCTTGAAAATCCTGCTGCTTTTGCGGCTGCACCATGAAAAATTCCTATCAGGAATAGCGATAATGGGCAACATTTCTCCACATCGGCCGTGATCTTCGCAATGACGGGCGGGGGTTGCATTTTGGCGCGTTTTCTCCAAATATGAAGGCCGCAGCAAGAACACTTACAATAAAAGGCTCATCCTATGGCATCCCCCGATTTCAGCGACCGCGACGGACTCATCTGGCTTGACGGCAAAATCGTCCCTTGGCGCGAAGCGAAGGTGCATATCCTGACCCACGGCCTGCATTACGCCTCCGCCGTGTTCGAAGGCGAGCGTTGCTATTCCGGTACTATCTTCAAATCCACAGCGCACTCCGAACGCCTGATCCGCTCCGCCGAACTGATCGATATGAAAATGACGATGACGGTGGCCCAGATCAACGACGCCAAGGAAGAAATCCTCGCCGCCAACAAATTGAAGGACGCCTATATCCGCCCCGTCGCCTGGCGCGGCTCGGAACAGATGGGAATTTCGGCGCAGGCGACCTTAACGCATGTCGCCATCGCCTGCTGGGAATGGCCGTCCTATTTCTCGCCGGAAATGCGCGAAAAGGGCATTTCCCTGCAAACCGGCAAATGGCGCACCCCCGCGCCCGACACCGCGCCGACGGCTTCCAAGGCGTCCTGCCTTTACGCCACGCACACAATGTCAAAACACGCGGCCGAGCATAACGGCTACAACGACGCGCTGATGCTTGACTATCGCGGCCTTGTCGCCGAAGCCACGGGCGCGAACCTGTTCATGGTGAAAGACGGACAGATCAAAACGCCGATTCCCGACTGCTTCCTCAACGGCCTGACCCGCCAGACGGTGATCCAGCTCGCCAAAGACCTCGGCCTGCCACTCGAGGAAAGCCGCATCAAGCCCGAAGAACTGGCCGAAGCCGACGAAGTTTTCCTGACCGGCACCGCTGCCGAAGTCACCGCCGTCGGCAAGATCGACGATGTGGCTTACAAAGTCGGCCCCGTCACCCGCCAGATCCGCGACGCTTACGAATCCCTCGTGCGCGGAAAGCAATCCGCCGCGGCGTAATCGGCTTAATTTTAAACGTTGAAGCGGAACAGGATGATGTCGCCGTCTTTGACGACATATTCCTTGCCTTCCGAGCGGTATTTTCCGGCTTCCTTGACGGCCTGTTCGCTGCCGAGCGCCACATAGTCCTCATAGGACATGACTTCGGCGCGGATATAACCCTTTTCGAAATCGGAATGGATCGCGCCCGCGGCTTCGGGGCCTTTCGCGCCCTTGCGCACCGTCCACGCGCGCGCCTCTTTCGGGCCGACCGTGAAATAGGTTTGCAGCCCGAGAATATCGAACCCCGCGCGGATGATCTTGTTCAGGCCCGGCTCGTTGAGGCCCAGCGTTTCGAGAAATTCCTTTTTTTCCTCGTCCGTCGAAAGCTGCGCGATCTCGGATTCGATGGCGGCGGAAATCACCACGGCCTTCGCACCCTGCGACGCTGCCATCTCGACGACTCTCGATGTCCACTCATTGCCGGTCGCGGCATCGTCCTCGCTCACGTTGCAGACATACAGGATCGGCTTCGAGGTCATGAGCTGCATGAGCTTCATGAACCGCTTCTCGTCCTCGTCGGCGGGCTCCACCGTGCGGGCGGACTTGCCGGATTCCAACGCGGCCTTCACCCTGACGCAAAAATCATGCTGCGCCTTGATTTCCTTGTCGTTGGATTTGAGCTTTTTCGAAAGCCCGTCCACCTGCTTCGTCACGGAATCGAGGTCGGCCAGCATCAATTCCATCTCGATGATCTCGGCGTCGCGGAGCGGATCGATGGAGCCTTCGACATGGGTGATATCGCCGTTTTCGAAACAGCGCACGACATGGATAATCGCATCCGTCTCGCGGATATTGGCCAGGAACTGATTGCCGAGCCCCTCGCCCTTCGACGCGCCTTTCACAAGCCCCGCGATATCGACGAATTCCAGCTGCGTCGGCACGATCTTTTGCGATTTTCCGATGGCCGCGATCTTGTCGAGGCGCGCATCGGGAAGCGCGACGATGCCCTTGTTCGGCTCGATCGTGCAGAACGGAAAATTCGCCGCCTGCGCTGCCTGCGTCGCCGTCAGCGCGTTGAAAAGAGTCGATTTGCCCACGTTGGGAAGCCCGACAATACCGCAGTTAAACCCCATTTCAGTCTCCTTTAATAAAAGTCCTCTCCCTTCAGGGAGAGGATTTAGGTGAGGGCGTTCGATATTTTTGCCCCTGCCCCTTGATCGTTATTGTTTCGGCGCGGGAAAATCTGCCGCCACCTTTGTCATGTAATCTTCGTGTTTTCCGGACATCAACAGCGGCACGTGTTTCCCCAACGCGCCGATCCAGTCCGGCAGCCATTTGCCTTCTTCCTTGGAGAAATCGCCGAGCACATGGCCCGTGACGCGCTCCTTGTCGCCCGGATGGCCGATTCCCAATCGAACACGCCAGTAATCCTGGCTGTTCAGATGCTGATCCATCGATTTCAACCCGTTGTGCCCTGCGGCGCCCCCGCCCTTCTTCACGCGCATCTTGCCCGCAGTAAGGTCGAGTTCGTCATGGAACGCCACAATGCGGTTCGGTGTCACTTTGTAAAACCGCGCGACCTTCTGCACGCACTGGCCCGAAAGATTCATAAAGGTCATCGGCTTGACGAGCACCACCTTTTCGCCGTCGATGCGGCCCTCGGTAAGTTCGCCTTCGAATTTCTTTGAGAACGCAGGCAGCCCGTATTCCCTGGCGATTTCATCGATCACCATGAAGCCGATATTATGACGGTTGTCCTGATATTCTTTGCCCGGATTGCCGAGACCGACCAAGACCCACATGGTGTCCGCATCCTGTACTGGCTTGGATTGGAAAAAGGAAAAGAAGCGGGAGAACATACGGGCCCTCCCGCTTCTTTGAAAAGCTTATTTCTTGTCGTCTTCTTTGCCTTCGGCAGGTGCGGCGGCGGCGGCCTCTGCGGCGGCTGCGGCTTCTGCTTCGGCTTTCGCGGCGTTCACGGCATCTTCTTCTTCAAGCAGCAGGCGCGGCGCGGCGATCGTGGCGATGGTGACATCGCGCTGATAGCCGGATTTCGTACCCGCCGGAAGCTGGATGTCGCCGATCTTGATCGTATCGCCGATTTGGGCTTTGGACAGATCGACGGAGACGCCTTCGGGAATTTCCGTCGCCTTGCAGACCAGCTCAAGAGCGTGGCGAACGATGGTGACGGTACCGCCGGCCTTGACGCCCGGGCAGGTCTCTTCGTTCTCGAAGTGAACCGGAACCTGAACCATGATCGTCGTCTTGGGCGTCACGCGCATGAAATCGACGTGCAGAATACGGTCGTTGACAGGGTGAAGCTGAACATCGCGGGCAAGAACCAATTGTTTCTTGCCGTTGATTTCGAGGTTGCACAGGTTCGTGAACATGAGGCCCTTTTGGTATTCCATGGTCACTTCCTTCAGGGGAAGAGAGATGGATTCGGCCTCTTTGGCGTCGCCATAGACGACGGCGGGGATTTTCGACTCGCGGCGGAGAGCGCGGGCAACCCCTTTACCGGCCCGATCTCTGGTTTCCGCAGACAGAGTATAGTTCTTTGTCATGTGGTAGTTCCTTCTTTTTCAATAAGTTAGCGACGGCCTCCAGGGGTGCCGTACGCGATGGGCGCACTAAAGCGGAAAATCCCCGGAAAAGCAAGGCTTTTGAACGGAAGGCCCGGCGACGCGGGCGGATGTCCGGATAACGTTCTTTCAGCCTTTAACCAGCCTCAGGCCCCTGAAAAGCGCGGAAGGCGACGCGGTGCTGGGGCCCACCGTCCACCGCGATGCACCCCGGCTTTTGCCGCCGCCGATCCCGGCGGAACAGTTCTCCGCCAGGGGCAGGCTCCCCATCGCGATCAGCTCCATCGCGCTTTTACCGAATATCTGGCGAATCGCCGTCGTGGCGCCGCCCTGCGCGGCCCGCGAAACGATCGCGCGGCTGTTGCTGATCACGTAATCCTCGATAGCGTGGATAAAGCGCGGGTTGCGGAAATCTATGACCGAAAAATAGGCCGGCGCGCGGTCGCTGCCGGGATAACGGCAGAGAACGGAATTGTCGATCACGGTTCCTGCGAAATAACAGCGGAAAGCCTCTTTTTGCTTGAGCGCGGCATCCACAAGCTGCCTGTTCGCGGCAAGGCTGAAATCACTTTGGACCAGATCGATAACAAGCGGCTTTTTCAACATACTCATTCAACATACTCTGCAAGCAAAACATTAGGTGAACAGGGCGGAAATCGATCTTTCTTCGCTGATGCGCTTCATAGCCTCGCCGATCAGGGGGGCGATGCTGAGCTGCTCGATATTGGGACACATGCGCACGGCTTCCGGCGCGCAGATGGAATTCGTGATGACCAGCTTTTCCAGCGGGCTCGACGTCACACGCGCCACCGCGCCGCCGGACAGCACGCCATGAACGATGTAGGCGTAAATGGATTTCGCGCCCGCTTTTTTCAGGGCGACGGCGGCGTTGCAGAGCGTTCCGGCGGAATCGACGATGTCATCCACGAGGATGCAGTTTTTCCCTTCCACCTCCCCGATGATGTTCATGACTTCGGAGACTCCTGCCTTCTCGCGGCGCTTGTCGATGATGGCAAGGTCGGTATTAAGCTTCTTCGCCATGGCGCGGGCGCGCATGACCCCGCCGACATCGGGCGACACCATGACCGTTTCATCCGGCTTGAACTGTTTTTCCATGTGCGGAAAGAAAACCGGGGATACGTGCAGATTGTCCGTCGGAATATCGAAGAAACCCTGTATCTGCCCTGCATGGAGTTCGAGCGTCAAAACGCGGTCCGCGCCCGCCGCCGTAATCATGTTGGCGACCAGCTTGGCCGAGATAGGCGTGCGCCCACCTGTCTTTCTGTCCTGCCGGGCATAACCGAAATACGGCAGCACGGCCGTGATGCGCCGCGCCGACCCGCGCTTGAGCGCGTCGATCGTAATCAGCAGCTCCATGAGGTTGTCGTTCGCCGGATAGGATGTCGATTGCACCACGAATACGTCCTGGCCGCGCACATTGTCCATGATCTCGACGAACACTTCCATATCGGAAAAGCGGCGGATCAAAGCCTTGGTCAGAGGAACATTCAGATAAGAAGCGATGGCTTCAGACAAAGGGCGGTTCGAATTACCGGAGATGATGATCATCTTTGTTTCCAGAACTATGAGTTAGGTGCTGTCCGGACTATAAAAATCGGGACCGGGGAAATCAACCTTATTCTGGCGATCTTAAACCTTTTCCAACTGTCATTGCGGGATCGCAATGACAGAGGCCTAGACCCGAAACGTGTACACTTTCAACTTGTAGATGAAATCCTGAACGGTTTCTTCGCAGGCGGGCGTCCAACCGGGCACGGGGAAAGTGTTGCAGATTACGACGGCGCCGGGTTTCAACTCCGCCTCGAACTTGGAACGGAGCCGTTCCATGTGCGGCATGGCCAGATAGGCCAGGACGATATCGGCCTTGGAAAAATCCTCCGTGAACATGTCCACATTCAAGAATTTTACATGCTTATACCCCCACAGCCACGCCTTCAGGCGCGAGAAAGCCAAAGGGACGGGTGAAATTTCATACCCCACGACAGTCGCGCCCGAACAGGCTTTGGCGGCGGCCAGCGCCAGCGTCCCCCATCCCGATCCAAGGTCAAGGATCAGCGGCGCGCCCAGCGCCATTTCCTTTACTTCTTTATTCAGCCGTTTGATCACGGCCTTGCGCATCCACGGCACGCTGGAGGCGGCAACCATCCTCGATCTGTGGGCATAGTATTCCATCGACAGCAGACAAAAGGATGCCCCGAAAACAAGGATTCCGAAAACGACGGTGAGCAGCGTTTCCATCCCTGAATCCTGCCATACTGCCTGCGCCCCTGCATAGGACTATTCACCACCATGACGCCAAGACACCAAGAATCCATCATTGCGAGGAGCATAGCGACGCGGCAATCCAGTTTGGATTGCTTCGCTACACTCGCAATGATGCGGATATTCTTTGTGCCTTCGTGCCTTGGTGGTTAAAGAGTGCACTCACCCATCAATCACAATCGCCGACATCTCCCGCCCGTAGTCCTTTTCGCCCCTGTGAGTGGCGCGGCGGAAGGAAAAGCAGTTTTCCTCTTCAGCATAGGTATCGACCCCCACCGTGGACAGGAACGCCACACCCGCAAGCGCGAGCCGCATGGCGATATAGCCCGGCATGTCGAACATCAGGTGACCCGCCTTTTGCGCCGGCCTGAAGAAATGCCCCGCCTTCTCATGCCGGGCGAGGAACGGCTGGGCGAAGTCGTCCTGAACCTCGTATGACGGTTGCATGATGCAGGGGCCGAGGACGGCTTTGATCGTCTCCGGCACAGCCCCGGCCAGAACCATCTTTGCGATCGTATCCTCCAGCACCCCGCCGAGCGCCCCGCCCCAACCGGCATGGGCCGCGCCGATGACGGGCGCGCCGTTCGCCTTTTTCGCCGCAAAAAGAACAGGCCCGCAATCGGCGGTAAGAATAGCGATCGGCAGGCCGGGCCTGTCGGTCACGATCGCATCGGCCTTCGGCCTCGCCTCACCTGTGGGAACGGGCGTATCTATTATCAAACAATCGGGCGTGTGGCATTGATACAACGTGGATATCTCCACCTCTTTGCCGCAAAGTTTTTGTGCAACAATATTGCGGTTCTCCCGCACTGCGTCAGCATCGTCGGCGGAACCCGTCCCGCAATTGAGCGAGGAATATATCCCCGTGCTGACTCCGCCCGTGCGTCCGAAGAATCCATAGGAAACGGAACCGGCGCAGGCTTCATCGAACGTCTTGTCTTTATAGATATTCATCGAACCCCTCCGGATGGATCAATGGATCATGACACACCGCCAAAACCTTGAACAGGGATCCCATCTGTTCCGTATCGATAAGGCGCATTAGGCCCGTCGAGAGGGATTCCTTTTGCGCCTCGTTTGCGATGGTCCAGAGCCTCTCGGCGCGATTCTCGATGCCGACATCAAGCAGAAACTGCCCCTGCGTGACGGGGCCGTGAACGGCAAGGCCGTCCGCGAGCGCGATATTGGCGACATTTTCGAAATCGACATGCGCGGTGATATCGCACAGACCCGGCGTATCGAAAAGGCCGGCGAATTCATGACTCTTTACGCATTGGAGGGTTTCACCAATCGCCGACCGCGCATGGCCGTAATCGACA
>DASTUM010000129.1:0-4488 GCA_035759665.1 Micavibrio sp. | reverse complement strand
CTGCCCACAAACCTCGCCCTGCACCGTTTCGGCGCGCCCACCCCCTCCCGCAAGATCGGCTTCGCATGGAAGAAAAAGGGCCTGCGAATGGCGGATATCCGCCTCGTTGCGGACGAACTGGAAGGGCTCCTGACCGCCCGTTTTGTCAAGAAAGATTGAATCCTGCCCCCTTTTTGCGTATAGAAACCCCCATGTGGACCGTTGCTGCGCTTTACCGTTTCGTTGAAATAACCGACCTGCCCGCCGTGCAGGCCGAACTCAAAGCCGCGTGCGAAAAAAACGACATCTGCGGCACTATCCTGATCGCGCCCGAAGGCGTGAACGGCACCATTGCCGGCATCGGCGAAAAACTCGACGCCATCATCGCTGTGCTGGATCGCCTTACAGGCATAAAATCCGGCGAGCTGAAATATTCTGCCTCAACCGGCAAGCCGTTCCTGCGCATGAAAGTGCGCATCAAAAAAGAAATCATCACAATGGCCGCCCCCGAAGCGAACCCGGCGAAGATCGTCGGCACATATGTGGAAGCCCGGGACTGGAACGCCCTGATCGCCGATCCGGATGTGACGCTGATCGACACGCGCAACGACTATGAAACAGCCGTCGGCATCTTCAAAGGCGCGATCGATCCGAACATCACGAAATTCACCGACTTCAAAAACTTCGTCGCCGAAAAAATGGATCCGGCCCGGCAAAAGAAAGTCGCCATGTTCTGCACCGGCGGCATCCGCTGCGAAAAGGCGTCGGCCTACATGCTCGCCCACGGCTTCGAAGAGGTCTATCATCTCAAGGGCGGCATCCTCAAATATCTCGAAACCGTTCCTGCGGATCAATCGCAATGGGACGGCGAATGTTTCGTGTTCGACCGCCGCGTCGCCGTCGGCCACGGTCTCAGTGAAGGCATCCACGATATCTGCTACGGCTGCCGCTTTCCCCTGACCGAAGGCGACAAGGACTCCCCGCTTTACGAAGCCGGCGTTTCCTGCCCGCGCTGTCATGCCGCCCTCACGAAAGAAAAAGCCGCATCCTTGCGGATGCGGCATGCACAGTTTTCGAGAGAGTCGTCCAATAATTCCTAAAACTTGATGCGGCCGGCGTTGCCCGTGCTGCTGCCGCTGCCAAAGCGCGTCATCTTTTTCGACGTTTCGCTACCCGGTATGTAAACGGTAGGATCTTCCTTGCAATGGAAAGCCTTGAATTCCGCGGATTTCTTCCGCTGGAATCCAGGGTTTCTGCTGTCGTCCTTTTCGTTCACCTGGAAAACATAAGTCTCTTTGCTTTTCAATTCTTTCGCGTTCTTCATATCGATGTCGATAACGGCGTGGCTGCGAACCTTGTCTTTCTCGCGGACGACGAGGCGCTTTTTACCGGCTTCGGGGGATGCTTTGATATCCTGAATGCGGGCGACCATTTCTTCCTTGGCGCCCAGCCCGTCATATCCGTATTGCGAATGGTATTCTCTCATGGAACTTCCCCTATATTTCAATTGTAGGGAAGCTCCGCCCCGAAAAGCAAATTCATGAAAAAGGCGCCCGTCCCGGGGCTCCTTAAGCCATTTTTAACCTAATTCCGCGGCCTTTCTTCGGAATGCTGCGGCCTGTCACGCTTGCCCCTGTGATGGCGGTGCCCGCCTTTGCGGCCGGGCGTCAGGCCCGCCAGAATGTCGCGTGAAAATTTCTTGCGGTCTTCGGTTGAAAGCTGGTCGAGCGCCTTGCTCATCGTTTCGGCGCGGTGATGCATGATCCTGCCCTGCGTCTTCAGCACGTCTTCCACCGCCTTGTCATACGCCTTCTCATCGAATTCATCGGCCAGAAGGATGGCTTCGACCTTCTTCTTGCGCTCTTTCACTTCCTTGATAAGGGGTTTTACGTCCTTCCATCCCTGCTGATAGGTGCGGGCGACGAAGTTCCGCCCTTCGGGACTCATTTCGCGCGCGATCGGAAGGTCCTGGCAGAATTTATAGAACATCCCCACGCCGACACCGACGAACACGATATTCAAAAGGATCGAAACGGTGAAGATCAGCTTCATGCGACGGTTCATAGCCAGCCCCCTTCATTGACGTAGAGGAACGAACTCCAGTCCTGCTGAAGAACGGTCAAACTATCGCTCGCCTGCACGCCCACCATCAGGCCGAGGACGATTCCGGCCGCCACCGCGACCGAAGGATGCGGAATGGCGAACATCGCAGCCAACTCGCTCCACAGGCTTTGCACGCGCGGATTTTCGCGCACCTGCGTCACCGCCTTGTGGATGATGCGTTCGGCCAGGTCGTGGGCCGCTCTCGGCGGCGCGGCGCGGCGGCTCAATAGAATGTTCAACTCGTTGTCATCTTGCTGCATAAAGACCCCCTTGTTGCGGGTTGTTGTTTTGCTTCAAATATTCTCTCAGTCCTGTCTTGGCGCGCATCAAAAGCGATTCCAGCGCCTTGACTTTCACACCCATGGCATCCGCCGCCTCGGCGTTGGAAAGCCCTTCGTAGAAGCAGAGCGTCAAGGCCGTCTTCTGCCGCTCCGGCAAAGCCGACAAGGCCTTCTCTATCTTCCTCTGCTCTTCCCCTTCCGCCGTGACGCGTTCTGGATCTGGCCGCGCGTCGGCGATAAAGGGCAGGATGGTTTCGCCCGACGTCATTTTCTGCGATCGCCTCAGGCGGTCGATGTTGGCATTCACAAGAATGCGGTAGAACCATGTGGTGAATTTCGCGCCCTTGTCCTCTTTCCAGAGGTCGGGATTTTGCCAGATTTTTAAAAATGCGTCCTGTACCATGTCTTCCGCTTCCTGTGCATTCCCGCTCATCCGGAACGCGCCCGCGAAAAAACGGTCCGTGTGGCGGCGGACGAGAATGGCGAAAGCCTGATGGCTTCCCTGACGGATCAGGCGCATCAGGCTTTCGTCGCTATCATCGGTGGAGGCATTTTGCCCCATATAAATTACCCGTCGTTACTGGGCAGGCGTTTCGGTAGCAGGCGTTTCAGCGGCAGGTTTTTCTGCTGCCTTCTTAGCGTCACGCTTGGCTTTCCATTCGGCGCGCTTGGCTTCATGGTGGGCCTTGATTTCTTCCTTCGTCACCTTGCCGTCCTTGTTGCCGTCCATGGCTTCGAAGCGCTTGGTGGCGTGGGCGACGAATTCGTCCTTGCTCACGACGCCGTCTCCGTTGGCATCCTGTTCGGCTAAAATCTTTTCTATCATCTTGCCGTGATCGCGCGGGCCTTTTTTGCCGCCATCTTCCGCGAGGGCCGGAAGAGCGCCGATGGCAACGATGGCTGCGCCTAGCATAAGTGCTTTTTTCATTGTCTGTAATCCTTTGTTTGGTTTTGGTTCTTACAAAAACTTATACGGCAAAAGGGCAAAAACCCTTCGCTGGTAAAACCCAACTATCGTCATACCAAGGAAAATCAAGCCCCGTAAAGGGATTATCAGCCCTGCGGGGCGATATCGACAACCAGGCGGGCCGGGTCTTTTCCTTCCGGGCCGAGGAACTGCGTCGAAATCACGCGGGCGGATTTTTTGAGCTGGATTGCTACGCTCGAGCCACCTGCCACGCTTTCGGTCACCGCCCAGCTATCGATCAGTGGCGATTTGGGTCTGCCCGCCGTGCCGCCCGCCCATCCCGTCGCGGCCATATCCACCAGCAAAAGTTTTTCCGCATTGTCGAGATCATACTTGAACGCAGGCTTGGCTTTCCCTTTCAGGTCGAAGACAAGGCGCGTCTTGCTGCCATGCTCGCCGATGCGCACGCCGGTCACGGAATTTTCAAGGGCTGCCGCTGAAACGGGGGCTGCCGTCTGAGTCTGGCGCGCCGCTTCGGCACGGGCCTCTTCAGCTGTAGGCCGGGGGATGGAAGAGAGCGGCGGCGCGCTTTCATTCGCGACGATGGACGTGGTCGTGACAGTCGTCGTCGCATCCGTTACCGTTTTTACAGGCGCGGCGCGGCTGACGCTCCCCGCCGGAGGGATAACACCCGTCGCCGGAACGGTTTCTTCTTCAACCACCTCGATCGTGCCTGCCGGCGTTTCGGTCGTCGTTACCGTCTTGATCGCGGTCGGCGCTAAAGCTGGAGCTGGAGCTGGAGCTGGAGCTGGAACTGGAACCGGCACCACCGTCGCCTTCTCGGCGGCGGCAACGTGAAGGCCTTTTTCCTTTTCGATATCGCCAAGCAGCGTCTGGATGCGCTCGTTCGTCGTATTCAGGCTGGCGAAGGCCGGCATGATCTTCTGATAATCGCTTTGCAGCGCGTTGACCGATTGCTCAAGACGGGCAAGCCGCTCTTCCATCGAACCAGATACCGGCGCCTGCGGCATGATGGGGGTCAGCGTGTCGGATTCCGTGAGCGTGGCTCCAAGCGGCGCCGGGCTTGCCATGGCCGTATCCATTTCCGCGATGGGCGGCAGGGGCGCGGAACTCTTCGCCTGACGCCCAGACGATCCGCCCGAACAGGCGGCCAGGGCGGCGACGGAGATGGAAACCAGAAGAACGCGGAACTGACGG
>DASTUM010000128.1:0-48128 GCA_035759665.1 Micavibrio sp. | reverse complement strand
TTCATCCTCTTCGTGCCGCTGGGCTATATCACGCTTGCGGCACAGGCAAAGGGCGCGGACTGGCTGATCGTCTGCTGCGGCATGCTGGCGGGTTCGACGCTTATCCTTGCGGTGTTCCTGCCGATGACGCCTGCGCTGGGTGGGCTGATCGCGCTGTGTTGGATGGCGCTCTTCCTCGCCTGGGGCGGGGCGGAAAATACGCTGGCCGTCAGCCACGCTTGACAAAAGAACAAAAATAGAACATTATAATCACCGCAAGGCCCCCTCCTTGCGTCTTCCCTCCCGAAAACCCGCTTCCAAGGCGGGTTTTTTTATTTAAAAATCAAAGGAGTATTAAAATGACCACCCTTCTGCCCGTGGATGAAGACAGCCATCCGATTCCCGCCCTGCGCCTGCGTTCAGACGGCGCCCACACGATTAACGCCACCGCCACCTCGGCCCGCAACGCGATCGCCTTCGATGAGGCGACCAAGGTCGTCAGCCTGTTCGCGACAGGCCCTATCTATGCGCGCTTTGGCGCGGACGGCGTTACAGCCGCCGAAACCGACCATTATTTTCCGCAAGGACTCTATTACGATTTTGCCGTCAGCGGTGGCGAATTCAACAAGGGCCCCCGTCACACGCATGTCGCGGTGAGGGCTGCGGATACCGACTGCACGGTCTATATCTCTGAACGGGAATAGGCTTTAGAGGCGAGCGCGGGATTTCATGGCGGTCGCGATCGTCGAATCGTCGAGGAATTCCAGCGCGCCGCCCACCGGCACGCCCTGCGCCAGGCGGGTAATGCGGATATCCATCCCCTCCATCCTGTCGGTCACGTAGTGGGCGGTGGATTGCCCGTCAACGGTGGCGGGCAGGGCGAGCACGGCTTCGGTGAAGTGACCACCCTTCAGCCGCGCGATCAGCGCGTCGATCGAAAGATCCTGTGGGCCGATGCCGTCGAGCGCGGACAAAACCCCGCCTAGAACATGGTATTGCCCTTTATACGATCCCGTGCGCTCGACGGCCCAGAGATCGGCGACCCCCGCGAGGATGCACAAAGTTTCCCGGTCGCGCGCCGGGTTCGCGCACACGCGGCAGGGATCGGTGGAATCGAGATTGCCGCAGACGCCGCAGGTGGTGATGGATTTCGACGCTTCGCTCAGCGCGCGGATCAGCGAGTCGAGCCGCGTTCCCTTCGCGCTCAGCAAATGCAGCGCGATGCGCCTGGCGGAGCGGGATCCCAGCCCGGGTAGCGAGGCCAGCTGGCGGACGAGAATATCTAAAGGGCCGTCGAACATGGCTTAATCGTTGACCGCCTTGCGGCCCTTGGGATCTTTGTAGCCGAACAGGCTTACATCCTTAAATTCCATGCCCGTCTTGAGATTTTTGAGTACGACCTCGGTCGTCTCGCCTTGCGGGTCCTTCACACGCCAGCGTTCCAGCTGGTAGGGCACTTCGGAGAAGATAAGCTCGACCTCGCCCGCCGCCGGATTGTCCTTTTGCACGACGCTGATCGACACATAGCCGTTTTTCTTGAAGAGCTGCACCACCTTCAGGTCGTCATGCAGCGAAAGATCCTTGCGCAGCAAAAAGTCGGCGAGCGTCTGGCCGATCGGCGCATTGGATTGCTGCTGGAGCTGCGAATCGTAGAAATAGACGAAGACGCCGTCGGCGACGATAAAGTCCTCGACCTCGTTATAATCGAATCTCATTTTGCCCGGACGGTTCAAGTAGAACTTGCCGGACAGGCGCGATCCCAATGTCGAGGTCTGGATGAAATCGGCCGTGAGGGTTTTCAGGCTTTGTAGATAGTCTTCCGCTTTTTTGACCTCGGGGTCGCTGACCTGTGCGAGGGCGGGAGAGGCGAACATAAGGACGCCCAGCAGGGCAAAGATGAGGTGTTTCATAACCTCATTTTTAAAAGATAAAAACGCCCAAAGGAAGGCGAAAAGAAGGATTCGCGCCCTTGTCACGCCCTAAAAACCTGACAAACAAACTAATGGATTTTAAAAGCACAAAACCGGATTTTAGCGTTTCCCTACAAGCACTTCGCGCTTGCCGACATGGTTTGCCTTGCCGACGACGCCTTGCTTCTCCATCTCCTCGATGATCCGCGCCGCGCGGTTGTAGCCGATCTGCAGGTATCGCTGGATAAAGCTGGTGGATGCCTTTTGCTCGCGCGCGACCAGGGCCACGGCCTCGTCATAGAGTTCGTCGCAGGATTCGGCTTCGCCTTCGCCCCCCTCACCGTCGCCGAAATCGCCTTCCGTGATTTCCTCGATATAGCTCGGCTCCGCTTGCGCCTTGAGGAAGTTGACCACGTTTTCGACGTCGGTGTCGCTGGCGAACGGCCCGTGGACGCGCATGATGCGCCCGCCCGACGCCATATAGAGCATATCCCCCTGTCCAAGGAGCTGCTCCGCGCCGCCTTCGTTGAGGATGGTGCGGGAATCGATCTTCGAGGACACAGCAAAGGAAATACGCGTGGGGAAGTTTGCCTTGATGACTCCGGTGATGACATCCACGGATGGACGCTGCGTCGCCATAATCAGGTGGATGCCGGCGGCGCGGGCCATCTGGGCCAGGCGCTGGATCGCGCTTTCGACATCCTTTCCGGCGACGACCATCAGGTCGGCGAATTCGTCGACGATCACGACGATATAGGGAAGGTCGGTCAAATCGAGCGGCTGTTCCTCATAAACGGGCTTGCCCGTTTCCGGATCGAATCCGGTCTGGACTTTGCGCATCAGGACTTCGCCTTTTTTGCGCGCCTCGGCAAGGCGCGTGTTGTAGCCGTCGATGTTGCGCACGCCGAGCTTGCTCATGGCGCGGTAGCGTTCCTCCATCTCGTTTACCACCCATTTCAGGGCGACGACGGCCTTGCCGGGTTCCGTAACGACCGGCGAGAGCAGGTGAGGGATATCGTCGTAGACGGAGAGTTCGAGCATCTTCGGGTCGATCATCACGAAGCGGCATTTCTCCGGCGGCAGGCGGTAGAGCAGGGATAGGATCATCGTGTTGACGGCCACGGATTTCCCCGACCCTGTCGTTCCCGCGACCAGAAGGTGCGGCATGCGGGCGAGGTCGGCGATGATCGGCTTGCCGCCGATATCCTTGCCCAGGATCATCGGCAGGGCCGCGGTGGTTTTTTCGTAGTCGCGCGTGCCCAGCATTTCGCGAAGATAAACCGTCTGACGGATTTTGTTGGGAAGTTCGATACCGATGGCGTTGCGCCCCGGCACGACGGCGGCGCGCACGGATACGGCGGACATCGAACGCGCGATATCGTCGGCGAGGCCGATGACGCGGCTGCTCTTCGTACCAGGCGCTGGCTCAAGTTCATAAAGCGTAACGACGGGGCCGGGATTGATGCTGGTGATCATTCCCTTGACGTTGTAATCCTCCAGCACTTTTTGCAAAAGGGCGGCGTTCATATTGAGCGCCTTCTGGTCGATCTTCTGGCTGGCGATCTTCTCGTCCACTTCCTGCAGCAAATCAAGCGTCGGGAGTTCCCATTCGCCGCCGTCGAAAAGCTGGAATTTTTTCTGGCGCGCGTTCTTGCCGCTGCTTTTCTGGATGGGCCGGGCCTTGTTGATTTTTATGCTGCCGACGGATTCTTCGTCATCCTCCTCGTCGCCGTCCTCCTCTTCTTCCTCCTCGTCATCGTCCGAAGTTTCCTCATCCTCATCTTCTTCGTATTCCTCCTCCTCTTCTTCCTCCTCGTCATCGCTTTCAAGAACGATTTCTTCGTCATCTTCGTCGCTTTCCATCGGCGGGATGATCGGCTTGCGTTCCTTTTTCGGACGTTCGGGAATATATTCGGCGTCGGCGTAGTGCTTGACCCAGTCGACGAAGGCGACGGCTGAATCATAGGCGAAATACGCCCCCGCCATCACGATATTGCAGACGAGCGCGACGACCCATTTGATGTCGGCCCAGCGCACGGCAAACGCAATGCACAGCAAAAGAGCGGTCAGCGCCGTCCAGATCCATGCCATCGTCGTAAGGGCGCCCGCGCCGCCCACCATATCGGCGCTCGATTGCAAAATCTTCATGCCGCCGCTGCCGCCCATTTGCGCCTGCGCCAGCCAGTCGCCCGACGAAACACGCGCGAAGGCTCCCGCCGCCGTGACCGCCGCAAACACCATTGCGGCGAAGCGCAGCCAGACGGGGCCGATCCCGCGGCGGGCGAGCAACGATCCGCCCCATACGATAAAAGTCAACCCAAACGCGCAGGCACCTAGCCCGATCGTCTGCAGCATAAGGTCCGCCATCGACGCGCCGCTTTGCCCCATCCAGTTCTGGACGGCCTGCGAAGTCCCGCCCGCCGTATTCACGGACGGATCGGCGCGGTTGTAAGAGGCGATGGCCAGCATGATGAATCCGCCGCACAGCAGGAAGAATAGCCCCGCTCCGTCGACGATGCGGCGTGCGATAAAGGCCTGCACCGGGTCCGGAAACAGACGCTGGATCGGGGATTTCGGGGTGCGCTTGATTTTGTACCGGCTTGCCATGGGATACGCCTTGAACTGAAAGATCGCTGGAAAGGCCCCGGACGAGGGGCGTGAATCGTAGCCCTATTCTAATCGCTGCGGGCCGCGATCTCAAGGAATCAGGCGGCAAGATGAGCGAATTCCGATATAGGCGCCGTTAAGTTTTTGTTAACGGATTACGCTGTAGGGTACTGGAAGGGGCGATTCCTCATCGCATCTTCCACATTCAAGAGGTTTCCATGGCGCAGGCGCAATCGGCGGGTATCGAATACACGATCTACACATTCGATATGCCCACTCCCAAGCAAAAAGGCGAAAACAGCTGGAAAAAGCACGCCACGCTCGAGGATATGACCAAGGCTATGAGCGAGGCCGAAAGCCTTCTCCAGACGCAGAAATTCCAGAAAATCGAAGTGAAGAAGAAGTTCTTCGACCAGAAAAAGAACCGCATTGTCGATATGACGCTGAAGGTTTTCGAAACCACGCCGAAAAAGGATTACACGATTCTGATCGTGTCGATTCTGGCCGTTCTGGGCGCGCTCGGCGCCTTTGCCGCCAGCTTTTTCCTCACGCAGGATTGAAGGCGGCAAGTTTCCCGCTGAAAGGCGCGGAGCTATTCTTCGGCGATGACGCCGGTCGGGTCGTTTTCCGTCAAGTCCGCGACTTGTTCGAATACATTGGCGTTTTCGTCCATCTGGATTTTGAGCGGCGGATTTTGTTCGCCGATCGTGCGGAAAAAGGCAGCCGCGTCGCGGAGCAGCTTGGCGGCGAGTTGTGCGTGGGTGAGCATGAATTTTCCTTGTCCTGATCCGTTCCGGCCTGAAGCCTAACATGGAAAAGGCCGGAGAATCAAAAGCCTATTTGCCGCGGAAGGCGTTCGCCGGATAGGTGCCCAGAATTTTCACCTCGCTGGCGAAAAAGCCGAGCTCTTCCATGGCAAGCTGAAGCGGGCGCTGCTCGGGGTGGCCAATCACATCGACATAGAACTGCGCGACCCGGAATTGCGGATTCACATAGGATTCCAGCTTGATCATGTTGACGCCATTGGTGGCGAACCCACCCATCGCCTTATACAGCGCCGCCGGGATATTGCGCACGCTGAAGACGAAACTGGTGATGTAGGCTGTCTTTTGGTCAAATTCAGGCACGGCGGGCTCGCGGGAGAGGATAAGAAAGCGCGTGGTGTTGTGGTCGGCGTCCTGCACATCGCCGCGTAGCACGTCGAGCCCGTAGATTTCGCCCGCAAGCGTCGAGGCGATGGCCGCATGTTCGGGATCGTTCTTTTGCGCGACTTCGCTCGCCGCGCCCGCAGTGTCGGCATGGACATGCGGCTTGAGGCCCAGTTCCCGGATGATCTTCCGGCATTGCGGCAGGGCATGGAGGTGCGAGTGCACATGCCTGAGATTTTCGATTCTGGAGCCTTTGACGCCGAGCAGCGCATGTTCGACTTTCAGGAAATGCTCGCCGATGATCGAAAGCCCGCTTCTGGGAAGGAAATGATGGACGTCGGCGACGCGGCCCGCGAGCGTGTTGTCGACGGGGATCATGGCAAGGCCGGCCTCGCCCGTCTGCACGGCGGCGAAAGCTTCCTCGAACGTGTCGCAAGGCATGGTTTCCATGCCCGGAAAGACTTCGCGGCAGGCGATGTCGGAATAGGCGCCGTGCGCCCCCTGAAATGAAATTTTCCGCATCTTTTCCGTGTCTTTGCCCATGCCGGCCCTTGATTTTTGGGTACGTCCCGGAGTAAACCCTATTCCGTGTTCGCCCTCGACGGGGCGAGGTCTCTGGTATAGGCTAAAATCCGTAATTTTTGCAAGGTATCAATTCCTTAGAAGGCAGGAACCCGATATGGGCGGTATGGAATCCAACAAAATTTTAGCGGCTGTTCTGGTGGCGGGCATCCTCGCGATGTTCGGCGGTTTTATCGCCAAGCAACTGGTCCATCCCCATAAGCTCGCGGAAAATGCGTACAATATCGATGTGGTCGAGACCGCTGGCCCCGGCGGCGCGAAACCGATGCCGCAGCCGATCCTGGCGATGCTGGCGAGCGCGGACGCAGCCAAGGGCGAAAAAATCGCCAAAGCCTGCGCCGCGTGTCACACCTTCAACAAAGGCGGCCCTTCCGGTGTCGGCCCGAACCTGTACGGCGTTGTCGGCGGCCCAAAAGACCATATGCCGGGCTACGCCTATTCCGGCGCGCTGCTCGAAGCCGGCGGCACGAGCTGGACTTACGCCGAACTCAACAAATTCCTCTGGAAACCCAAGGCCTACGCCAAGGATACGAAAATGTCCTATGCCGGCGTGAAGAAGCCGGAAGACCGCGCCGCGCTGATCGCCTGGCTGCGTACACAGGCCGATTCGCCTAAACCCCTGCCGTCCGCGGATGAGGTTTCCGCCGAGGAAGCCGAGCTGGCCCCGCCGCCCGCTGAAGAGGCCGGCAAAGAAGCTCAGGCCAAAGAACCGGCGACGGAAAAGACGGACGCCAAAGATGCCGCGCCCACCGCTCAGCCCGCTGCCGCTCACTGATTTTTTTTAAAAATTCCAAAAGCGCCCCACGGATCGGGGCGCTTTTTTATACCTTCTGCTCCCAGCCGCCTGTGTCGGTCTGTTGCCAGTAGGTGAGGGTGTATCCTGCATCCTTATACGCTTTCCACCGCTCGCGCCCCAGCGCGACGGCCTCGTCGTCATTTCCGTCGAGGAAGTCGCAGCACAACGCAAATTCTTCGATATTTTCGGGGACGGTTTTCTGGTTGCACAGGACGAGCATGTCCGCGGCGTTCGGATTTTCCGCCTTGTCGGTGAGGTAGACGGGCTGGAATCCGGCATGCCCGTCTTTTTCCGCGCCGTGCGGTAAAAAAGAGTCCGGGTTGTAGGTCCAGAAATGATTGTTGAAATGCTCGACCTCGCGCGCAGCCGCAAACCGGACGACCGCCTTGCGCCCGCCGGAAAGCGCCTTCATCAAGATGGCGGGGAGAGCCTGTTCAAGATTTTGCGTCTGAAGATGATAGAAGCGTACTTCGGTGCTCATGCGGCTTTTCCTTTTGGCGGGTACAGGTGCTTTTCACCCCGGTAATCTTCGATCCTGTATGTTCCGCCCTCCAGTTCTTCGACGTAATCCGGCGTCAGCGGCATCTTGCCGTATCCGCCCGGAAGATCGAGGACGTAAGTCGGGTACCCAAGCCCGGAAAGTCTGCCGCGCAGGACTTTCATAATATCCTGTCCCTTTTTTATAGAAACGCGGAAATGGCTCGTACCGGGGGCAAGATCGGGATGATGCAGATAGTACGGCTTCACTCTGTTCGCCAGCAATTTGCGGAACAGCGCTTCAAGTGTGGCGGCATCGTCGTTCACATCCTTGAGCAAAACGCTTTGCGATAACAACACGGCACCGCTGCGTGCGAGCTTTTGCAGAGCAGCCTCGACGCTAACGTCGATTTCCTGCGCATGGTTGACGTGCAGGACGACATACAGCGCCTTTTTGACAGACGCGCACAGATTGGTGAGCTCGTCGTCCACGCGCTGCGGCTGTACGATAGGGCTGCGCGTATGGATGCGGATGATATCGAGATGGGGAATGGATTCGAAACGTGCGAACAATTCGGCCATACGGCGATTCGATAAAGTGAGCGGATCGCCACCCGTCAAAATCACTTCGCGGATGTTTTCGTCGGCACGTACATAGGCGAGGGCGGCCTCGATTTCCTCACCGGAGAGCATGCCTGCGCCTTGTCCGACCATCTCTTTTCGGAAGCAGAAACGGCAATAGACGGAACATATATCCGTAATTTTCAAAAGCACGCGGTCGGGATAGCGGTGTACGATTCCCTTGAGGGGAGAATAGGCGTCGTCGCCGATCGGATCGCTGTCTTCTTCTGGCGAAACGATCGACTCCCGCGCGTCCGGCACATATTGTTTGCCGACGGGGTCGAGCAACGACATAGGCGATAAGATCGTCCGCCGCACCTGGTCTGTAAGGCGCGGATAGTCCTGCTTTTTAAGAGGTGATGCCATCAGGCATAGTTAGCAGTCACCAGATTGTAAAGCAAGCGCACGCCAAAGCCGCTCGCTCCCTTGGTGACGGTGGCTTTCTCTGTCTTGCCCCACGCGGTTCCGGCGATGTCGATATGCGCCCACGGGGTGCCTTCCTCGACAAATTGTTCGAGGAAGCCCGCCGCCGAGCAGGCGCCCCCATAGCGGCCGAGATTGCCGAGATTTTGCAGATCGGTGACGTTGCCTTTCATCTCGTTGCGATAGGCTTCGTCGAGCGGCATCCGCCATAGTTTCTCGCCCGTCGCCTTGCTGGAGATTTCCAGTTGATTCCAGAGTTTGTCGTCGTTGGCGAACGCGCCTGCATATTCGAACCCCAATGCGACCATGATCGCGCCGGTCAGGGTGGCGAGATCCACGATCATCTTCGGCTTATAAGTACGCTGGACGTAGGTGAGGGCATCGCACAGGACGAGGCGGCCTTCGGCGTCGGTGTTGAGGACTTCGATCGTCTGGCCGGAGAGCGACGTCACGATGTCCGCCGGACGGTACGATCTGTCGGAAGGCATGTTTTCGGCGAGGCCGACGATGCCGACAACCTCCACCTTCGCCTTGCGTACGGCGAGCGCGCGGATCAAGCCGACCACGGCGGCGGAGCCGCCCATGTCCATCTTCATCTCTTCCATGCCGGCGGCGGGCTTGATCGAGATGCCGCCCGTATCGAATGTCACGCCCTTGCCGACGAACGCCAGCGGCGCGGATTTTTTAGAAGGCGTACCGTTCCAGCGCATAACGACGACGCGGGGCGGGCGGATCGAGCCCATGCCGACGGCGAGATGGGCGCCGAAACCGAGTTTCGCCATTTTCTTTTCGTCGATGATTTCTACCTGTACGCCAAGCGGCTTCAATTCTTTTGCGATAATGGCGGCGTAGCTTTCAGGATAGAGGACGTTCGGCGCTTCGTTGACGAGGTCGCGGGCGAATAGTACGCCCTGCGCGATCGCATCGTAATCGGCATATGTTTTATCCGCGGCCTTGCCCGCCGGGGTCACGATCGTAACGCCTTTAAGCCCGTCAGATTTTCTACCGTCCCCGGATTTAAGCTTTTTGGCCTGTGATTTGTACTTGTCGAAAGCGTAGTCTTTCAAACGAAGGCCCGAGGCGTATGCGGCGGCCGCATCAGCGTCTTTCACCTTGGATGATTTGTCGTGGTCAAACAGCACGGCGACGCTTTTTGCCGAAATTGCTTTCAGGGCACCGTATGCTTTTCCGCCCGCGTTTTCGAAGGCCAGCCTGTCTGCATTGACGAGGTCGCCGAGCCCCATCACCAGAACCTGACGGTAGCCCGCCGTCTTGGGAAGGATGACGGACAAGGCGTCGCCGTGTTTGCCATTGAACCCGTCCCGCGTTTCGATGGCCGCCGCGATCAGCCCGCCGGATTTCTTGTCGAGCGCGGCACCCGAGGGAAGCAGCCTGCCTTTGCCATCCGTGAAAATGACGGCGGTGTCGGCCTTGGCTTTGGGGGATTTGGCAAAGGAGATCGAAATAGAGGCGCTCATGGCGGATTTTACCTGTTTTGAGGGGGCTTGAGTGGATGGACGAAGCACGGCAATGCGGCTATGTAGATATCATAAATCTTTTTGGGCCCTGCGCCAGAGGCAACTTACCGGCACTGATCCATGGTATTCGACCGTTATCTGATAAAAAACCTGCTTTTGGCGGCGCTGTTCACGGCGCTTTCGCTGGCCGCTGTTATTATGCTGACCCAGTCCCTCCGCTTTCTCGAACTCATCATAAATTCCGGCGCGTCGAGCCTGTCGTTTTTCGCCCTTACTCTTCTGGCCTTGCCGCGCTTCTTCGAAGTGATCCTGCCCATCGCGCTCATGATCGGCGTCGTGTTCATTTACAACCGCATGACGACTGACAGCGAAATTGTGGTGATGCGCGCCTCCGGCCTATCGCCGATGCGGCTGGGGCAGCCGGCCCTCGCCCTTGCGATCGCCATAACGGCCGTTGTGTTCCTCATCACGGCCTGGGCCGCCCCCGTTGCGCTATCGAAAATGCAACTGATGCGCGTCAATATCAAAGCGCAATATTCGTCGCTTTTGTTGCGCGAGGGAATATTCAACCAGGTGGGAAACGACCTTACCGTCTATATTCATGAGCGCAACCGCGAGGGCGATATGGAAGGCCTGCTGATCCACGACACGCGCGGCGGCGTCGACATGCCCGTCACCGTCCTTGCCAAGCGCGGCGTGATCGTCACGGACGATACAGGCCAGCAGGTCGTTGTTTATGACGGATCGCGGCAGGAATATAATACGCGCACAGGCGCGCTCAGCCGTCTCGATTTCGAGCGTTACTCCCTTGATCTTCCGGAAGCCGGGCCTGTGCGCCAGCGATGGCGCGAGCCGGACGAGCGCACGCTTGTGGAGCTTCTCAACCCCGGCCCGGATGTGCGCGGCAACCAGAAGCGCTCGCGCGAATTTCTGGTGGAGGCGCACCGCCGCATCGTCAGCCCGTTCCTGACGATCAGCTTTACGCTGGTGGCGCTATGCTGCCTGTTGCTGGGCTCGACCAACCGTCGCGGCATGGCCTGGCGCATCGTCGCGGCCAGCGGCTGCGTGATCGTGGTGCAGGGTCTATATCTTGTGGCTTATAATCTCGCGAAAGAGGGAAATTTCGGGCTTGCGATGATGTATGTCCTGGTATTTGTGCCGCTGTTCGCGGCCTATTACCTGCTCAGCCCGGTTTCGGAGAAATTCCGGGTGGCGTTGAGGCGACGTCTGAAAGGAGTGGCTGTATGAAAAAAATCTTTCCCTCGACGCTGAGCCGCTATCTTGCGAAAACCTATGCTATGTCGTTCGTCCAGTTGCTGGGCATTCTTCTCGCGATCGTTTATCTTTTCGACACGGTGGAATTGCTGCGCCGCGCGGCAAAGTTCGAAGACGTTCCTTTCACGCTCGTGCTGCAAATGGGACTTCTGAAACTGCCGGAGATCGGACAGATCATTCTGCCGTTCGCGATTTTGTTCAGCGCGCTTTATACGTTCTGGTTTCTGGCGCGCAGGCATGAACTGGTGATCGTGCGCGCGGCGGGGTTGTCCGTGTGGCAGTTTCTCGGCCCCATCATCGGAGTCGCGCTGCTCATCGGCATTTTTCACATGACGGTGATCAACCCGATCGGCGCGCTGCTCGTCACGCGCTATCAGGCCATGGAATCGCGTTATCTGCAGGAAAAGGAAAATACAGTCTCGATCAGCGAGCAGGGTTTGTGGCTTCGCCAGAAAACCGATAATGGCGGCATCATCCTGCACGCCGGGCGTGTGCAAATGCCGGAATGGAAACTGAACGATGTCACGGCCTTCTTTTTTACGAAGAAGGGCGATTTCGTCCGCCGCACGGATTCTCAGTCGGCCCAGCTCGAACCCGGCAACTGGACATTCAGGGATGTGACGGTCAACGCTCCTGGCAGTCCCGGGGCAAAGGTTGCGGAAGAGCGGCTCGCTACCGATCTTACAATTACGGAAATAGAAGAAAGCTTCTCGACGCCGGAGCAGACCCCGTTCTGGACCCTCCCATCCTATATCCGCACCATGGAGGCGACCGGATTCGATTCGCGCAAGCTGCGCATCCATTACCAGAGCCTTCTGGCCCAGCCGCTGCTCTTCGCGGCCATGGTGGTTCTGGCCGCCACGGTTTCTCTAAGGGTATCGCGCTTCCAGCCTGTCGCCCTGATGATCGGCGGGGGGGTCGTCATTGGCTTCCTTATGTTTTTTGCCTCAAGCTTCCTTAAGGCGCTGGGGGCGTCCGACCAGATCCCAGTCCTGCTCGCCGCCTGGTTTCCGCCCCTGATCGCCCTGAGCCTTGGAATTAGTGTCATTCTTACAACAGAGGATGGATGATTTGTGCGAAAGGCGTGGATTCCCGTTGAACCGGCTTTCGGCGCGTGTATGTTTCTTTAATCTGTGCGAACGGAGTCTGAAAAAGCATTGTTTTTCAGAACAATAGAATAAATTCGAAATTTGGTTAATCGCTTGTAAAGGGTATTTTGATATTTTAGGCATCAGCAATTTAGCCTGATGGGGAAAGTAAGAGAAATGACGAACAAAAAATCCAGGAAATTCATGATTTTGATGGCGGCGATGGTCTTGTCGCTGGGGGCCGCCGGTTGTGCGAGCACGGGCGCGGATCAGAGCGCAGTTTATGTCGGCGACGAAGAAATCAGCGACCCGTTCGAAGGCGGCAACCGCGTCGTCATGTCCATCAACGAAGGCATCGACAAGGCCGTACTTGAGCCCGTCGCACGCGGCTATCGCTATGTAACGCCCAAACCCGTTCGCAACAGCGTTCGCAGCTTCCTGCGCAACCTGAAATCCCCGATCATCATGGGGAACCAGGCGTTGCAGGGCGACGGTGAAGGCTTCCTCAACGCCACGGGACGCTTCGTCATCAACACGCTGCTCGGCGTCGGCGGTCTGTTCGACGTCGCCGATATGGGCGGCATCCCCTACGAGCCTGAGGATTTCGGCCAGACACTCGCCGTTTGGGGCGTCGGCAACGGCCCCTACATGATCATTCCTGTCCTTGGCCCGTCGACCCTGCGTGACGGAACGGGCATGCTCGTCGATACGTTCGCAGACCCGGTTCGCATCTATATGTTCAGCCACGATCTCGAATGGCTGCATTATACGCGCGTCGGTGTTTCCATCATCGACGGCCGCGAAGAGTTGCTCGACATCGTCGATGACCTGCGCGCCAACTCGTTCGATTACTATGCCGCTATCCGCAGCGCATACTACCAGCGCCGCCAGGCTCTGGTTCGCGACATGGATCCGAACACGTCGGCCGGACCGGAAATTCCGGACTACGGCAACTAAGGAAAGACACAATTGCGCCACATATTGCGGCGCAATCTTCCCGAGGGCTGATAACTTTTTTTCAAGGGGCCTGATGCTATATATTTAGCTTAGGCCCTTTTGATGTGAGATACGATAAAAGCTGAACGAAAAGGACAGACGATGAAAAAAGGTTTTTCAAAATTGACTCTGGCATGCGCCGCCGTGGCCTTGCTGGCCTCTTCCGGCGTGGCGCTGGCTGCGGATCTGCGCGTCGATAACGGCGCGAACGCGATCGAGGTCAACGCATCTGCGCAGGACAAGGCGGGCGAAGGCGCGAAAAACTTCATCTCTAGCATGGGCGACCGCGGGATCAATTTCCTGGGCGACCAGTCCATGAGCATCGAGTCCAAGAAGGCCGAATTCCGTTCGCTGCTCAATGCAAGCTTCGACATGAACACGATCGGCCGCTTTGCGCTCGGCACATACTGGAAAAGCGCTACGCCCGCACAGCAGCAGGAGTATCTTAAACTTTTTAACAATATGATCGTCAAAGTCTATTCCAAGCGCTTCTCCGATTACAAAGGCCAGAAATTCGTCGTGAAATCCTCGCGCAAGGAAAACGACAAGGATTACATCGTGACATCCTTCATCCTTCCGGGCGACGGTCCGCAGGTGCAGGTCGACTGGCGCGTGCGCAACAAGAACGGTTCCTACCGCGTTGTCGATATCGTCGTCGAGGGCGTCAGCATGTCGCAGACCCAGCGTGCGGACTTTGCCAGCGTAATCAGCCGCGGTGGCGGCAAGGTCGATGTGTTGCTGAACCATCTGCGCCAGCAATAATCGTTACGGGCGATATGAATTGAAAAACCCCCTGCTTGCAGGGGGTTTTGCTTTTGACACTAATCCTTGCTGTGGGTAGTGAAGCCCATATTTCTGACGCTTCCCGACATCTGGCCGCCTATAAGGGTGGCGCCGCCCGCGACGTTGGTCATCAGGCCACGTGCCGGATCGCCGTCTTGCGATCCGAACGAGCTGATGCCTGCGCCGAGCCAGCGCATGATGTTGTCGGGTATGTCGTCGACCAGTTTGAAGCAGGGCAGCGCGATCATGTAGACGACGATCGTATAAATCACTGTATAAAAAAATTCGTCGATGGAGCCGCGTTTGAATTCCGATTCCGACGGGCCGGGCGATCCCGGCGGGCCAAAGCAGTCCGTCGTGCCCGCCATCGAAATATGGCCGGTAAGGTTGGTCAGAACGAGGTAGAAGATTTGGTTCAAAACTTTCACCATCGCGGTAAAAATAATGATGCCGCCCAAGAACGAGACGATGATAACCGTCGGACGCAGGAAAATTTCGAGTATATAAAAATACCCGCTGGCCGCCGCGTCGCCCGGCATGCCTTCACCGTCGATCTTGAGGTGCGCCAGCGCCCAGAGCGGCATTCCGACCATGGCCTCGAAGATGGACTTGATCCATGTCATGATGGCGAAGAAGAAATAAATAAAGGGCAGGAACGGTAAAACATAGAAGAGCAGAAAGCCGAGCAGGAGGCCGATTGACCCGAAGGTCAGAAGGAAATCGGTCGCGGCTTTGAGGGTCTGTTTGAAATTCGATTTATCAAGCAGGGTGAGAAGCCCGGCCCCTGTCGCCATGCCGAAGTTGCGGATGGAGTGTTCGATCAGGCCGCGGCCCATCGAGGAAAGCTGCGCCAGCGGACTCACGTTCATGTTGCGGCACATATCGAAAAGGCCCTGCGTACCCATCATGGCGTTGAAAACGTCGATGATAACGTTTCCTGTCTGCCCCTGATTGTACGATACCGGTGTGTTTTCATAGAAAGGAACAACCCCTTCTATTCCCCAGGCTTTGAAAATCTGGCTGAGAACGACGGCGACGTCCCTTTGCTGGGGCGTTTCGAACCGGATCATGTTTCCGGATGAAAGCATCGGCGTAAAGAGTTGCGTCAGCGGGGTGTTGCTATCCTGCCGGAGTTTTTCCTTTTTGATATATTCCATGACGTAGGGCAGGAGCATGGGCTCGGGCTTGGCGTGGATAGCCGCGGTGATGGCGCCGTTCTGTTCCGCGATGCGGTTGAACCAGATGCCTGCCCCGGCCCAGCCCCTTACCAGAGCGGGGTTGTTGTTCCAGTCGCCCTGCTCGCGCTGACGCTTTACGCCTTCTTTAACGGCTTCTTCTAAATCATAGTTAAACATCATCGCGACAGACATGCGCTGCGCCGGCCAAAGGTAAGGCTCCATGTTGGGATAGTTTTTTTCCGGCAGGACGGCGTTTGAATAACGCGCCGTAAAATCGCGTCCCATATCGCTGAAAATATCCGTGCTGCAGTTCTGCAGTGCCGAGCCGGAGCTTACGGTCCAGAAACAGGGGATCGTTTCCAGATAGGCTTGCTGTATGAACGCTGAACCCGGCTGCGCGCGATCGACGAGCGGCATGGCAAGCTCGCCGCACTGGGGAAAGACATTTCCTTGCTCGGTCTTATATCGCTCCTTGTCGTGCACGCCGAGGCGGATGACCAGCGTTCCGCCCTTTGCCCTGTCGGCCAGTGTCGAAAAAGCCGGCACGGAAGTAGAGATATCGACGGGATCTCCCGTTGGAAAAACGATATAGGGTCGCACATCGTAACCGTTGATCCGCCCTTCCGCCCATGAGCAGGTGCGGGAAAGGGCCATGAAGGATATATAGGATTGCAGGTCGGGCAGGTTGGGCATCGCCACCAGTTCCGCGGCATTTCCGAGATAAGGCGTGTTCGCCGCCTTGTCGAAGGTCAGCCAGGCGTTGGTGGCGACGTTCGAGCCCAGCTTTGCCGATTCCAGAACAACATATTGCGCAAGATTGATTCCGTTGTTGGCCGGAAGCAAAAGCCCGAAAAACAGGATGAGGCGGACGGGCGCCCATGCCTTGTTAAAGCGCTGGCCAAAGGGAACGCCGGATTGCGCCGTTTCTAGAACGATCGTTGTCGTGAGATAGATGATGACGAAGGTCCCAACGAGCAGGATTCCGTAGGAGTAGAATTCGAAAAGAGCCTGCAATCCGAAATGGAAGGGTGTCGTGCCCTGGTTGGAGGAGTTGAAAATGTTTGGGATTCCGAAAACGAGATCCAGAAGACGGAAAGCTAGGTCGGACTGTGCGTTATTGTTGCCGATGAACGCTTCCGCCGTGCGCGGGCCAAGGCCGGGGCCATTAGATGCGAAGGCTGGGTTCGTGAAGATAGCGGCGATGCAAAGCAGGAATTGCATGATCAACAGGGCTAAGCCCACGAGGATCGTGCCGAAAATTGTGATTTTATCGATATTCTTCCGGTTGAAGGGGATATTGTCAGCCCCGACCGCCAGCGCCTGGAAGATCGAATAGCGCCCGTGATGGTCGCGGCGCAAATAGGGGTGGCCGTCCGGGATGATCTTCACCGTGTTGAGAACGACCACAATGAAGTAAGGCAGGTTTATGAACCCGCTTCCCAGTAATTTCGAGACGCGGGGAAAGATTTGGGGAAGAAACAGGTACCGCAGGGCCTGACCGCGGGTTATGCCCGGGTTATTCGCCATGGAGCACCATATGGAGAATATCGCGGTTCATGGCTTAGTTGCTCCCTGAAGGAGGCGTGCTCGCTGCTTTCATACCGGCGCGCATCGTCTGCCCGACGGCACCGGCCGCGTTGCCGCCGATATCGCTGATCACTGTGCGGCTGACCGACATGGCGCCGAAGCCGAGGTTGCGCATCATGCCTTCAGTCGGGTCGATCGCCTGATCGCTGAACGACTTGGTGTCCGTACCCATGTAGCGGAGCAGGTTGTTCGGGATAAGGTCGATCAGTTTGAAGCAGGACATGCCGATCATATAAACGATGATCGCGTAGATAACCGTGAAGAACAATTCGTCGATCGGCCCGCGGAAATAGTTCATCGGTGTTTCATTGGTGCCTGTCGCTGTCGATCCAGTACCCCGGCCGCAAACGGACGCCGCCGTCGGATCGTGACCGGCAAGGTTGACGACGACCAGAGAGAATATCTCATTTAGTATTTTGACCATGGCCGAGAAAATGATGAACGAGGCCAGCAGCCCGAAGATGATCAGGATCGGCCGCAGGAATATTTCGAAAATCATGTAGATGCCCCGCATGGCGGCGTCGCCAGGCAGGTCTTCCCCGTCGATCCGCAGGTGGGCGAGAGCCCAGAGGGGCGCGCCGACCATGGCTTCGAAAATCGATTTGACCCACGATCCGACCGCGAAGAAGAAATACAGGAACGGCATGAACGGAATCACGTAGAAGAGCAGGAAGCCCATCGAAAGCGTGATCGTCGCGACCGACAACAGGATACTGCCGGCTGCGCCCGCGGCCACGCCGAGGAAAGGAACGTTGATCATGCTGAGGGCGCTCAGCGCCGTTCCGCCGGCGATGTTGCGGACAGAGGCCTCGATCAGGCCCTTGCCGAGGATGGCAAGCTGCGATAGCGGGTGAACGTTGGCGCTGTTGCACATGTCGAACAGCCCCTTGGTTCCGAAGATGCTGTTGATTACGTCTATGACGATATTGTTGGTGCGGCGCGTCTGGGTGCCGAGATCCCCCTGATCGAGGTCTTCCTTCGTCCAGTACTGGAAGAGATAGGAAAGGACGTTTGCAACGTTGCGATCAAGCTCCGTGTCGAACTGTATCGCCTTGTGGTCGGACAAAGTGAGATCGTGGGCTTGGGGGTTATCCTTGTTTTGCTGCAATTGCTTCAGCTTCACATACTCCATGACGGCGGGCATGGAGCGGATTTGAGGCGTTGCGGCAACGGAGTTTGCCAGTGCCCCGTTGATCTGGGCGATTTTGTTATACCAAAGGCCAGCGCCGCCCCATCCGAGATTCTGTATTTCTTGTAAGCCCTTTTGCCACTCTGCGCTTTGCGCCTGGAGGGTAACGGCTCGCGCGATCTGATCTTCGACCTCCTTGCTTACCTGCGTGTTCAATGTGCTTTTAAAAGCAGGTTTGGGCATTGGGGCGGAAGGATTTCCCAGATAAGTCGAGTATTTTTTTGCAAAATTTTCTGCTTCCGTATTGATCTGAAATGCGTTGCTATTGAATATTTTCTCGACAAGCGAGAAATAATATTGCTGCATGGAATAAGCGCCGTCCTGATTTTCCGAGTGGACGTCGCTGGACATGATAATCAATTCACCGCAGTAAGGATAAACTTTTCCGCGTTCTTTCGTATGGACGTCCGGGTTGTGCTCTCCGAAGCGAATGACGATATCGCCGTTGGCGAAGTATTTCTGCGCCTGGGTAAATCCGTCATTGCCGGAGCTGATCGGGACACCCTCTCCTTCGGCGGGGTTTTTGACCAGATAGGCATTGATTTGCATCGGCTTGCCATTCTGGCCCCCGTTCCCCGAATACAAAGTGGTATAGAGATGTTTGCAGGTCAGCGTCGTCATCATGAACGCCATGAGATTCATCATTTCAGGCGCCTGCGGCCTGCCAACCCGCTCATCCTGATTTTGGATCATGGCATCGTTCATCGTTTGATTGAAAATATTCCAGCCGCGCGTGGCGAAGTCGGAGCCGAACTTGGCGGAATAAAGCGTGATCCATTGCGACGCGTTCAAGCCGTAGCCGATTGGAATCAGCAGGCCCAGGGCAAAGACAAGCCGGATCGGCGCCCATACATGGTTGTATCGCTTGCCGAACGGAACGCCTGTCTGCGCCGTTTCGACGACAATCGCGAAAATAAAATAGCAAATGATGATGGCCGCGACGACCAAAAGCCCGACGCTGTAAAGCTGGAAGAGGGAATGCAGGGCGGTGTGGTAGGCGGATCTCGCTGTCATGCCGCCGACGGAAAACAGATCCGGCACGCCGAAGACGGTAAAGAGAAGCCGGTATGCAACATCCGTGTCGGTATGCTGGGCAAAAAAGTCGCTGTAATTAGTGGGCATGCTCGCCACCGACGCCATGGCGGGGTTGACCATCAGGTATCCTAGCGTCAGGAAGAATTGCCCGACCAGCAGCGCCATTCCCACCATGATCGCAAAATAGATGATGATCTGGTCTATGTTCCTTCGGGTAAATTTGATTTCCGCCGCCGCCGCCGCCATGACTTCGCGTATTCCAAGATGCGCCCGGTTCTCGCGGCGCAAGGCGAAATGCCCTTCGGGCAGAATATTTACGGCGCGGTAAACCAGCGCGATCATATAGGCCAAAGAGGAGAAACCGTCCTGATATAAACGGTTCAGGCGCGGCCCGATCTGCGGCGTCAGCATATAGCGCGCCACTTGTCCTTTGGTTACCCCTTTAAACATCTCGAATGCGGCCATCATTGCTGGCTACCTCCCCCTTGGGCCGGAGTATCGCCTTTGGCCATGTTCAAGGCCTCGCCGAGTCCCCTGCCGATGCCGCCCACGCCGGATCTTACGCCGCCCAGCATTTGCGGAACGATCTGGTTGCCGGCCAGCGCGGTGTAGGTCGTAAGACCGGAGGTCGGGTCCTGCTTGTCGTCGTTGAAGATCGGCACGGACGATCCGATCCAGCGCATGACGTGCTGCGGAATCTGGTCGATCATTTTGAAGGACGTCGTCGCCATCATATAGAGGAGAACGGCGTACATGATCGTAAAGAAGAACTGGTCGATGACGCCGCGGCGAACAGATTCCACGGAACCGAGGAGAAGCGAGCTTCCGCTATTGGGGGAGGGCGTAGCCCCGGTGATGTTGACGACGACGAGGTCGAAAAGATTGTTGAGGCCGGTTGCCATGGCGCCGAACACCGCCATGCCGCCGATCAGCCCGAAGACCGTGAATATGGGGCGCAGCGTGATTTCAAGGATGAGGAAGTATCCGCCCATCGCCGCGCGGCCCGGAAGCCCGTCGCCGTCGATATGCAGGTGCGCCAGCGCCCACAGGGGAACGCCGACCATGGCCTCGAAAATCGATTTAACCCACGAACCCACCGCGAAGAAGAAATACATGAACGGCAGGAACGGCAGAATGTAATAAAGCAGGAAGCCGGCGGTCAGGCCGATGGTGGCGATGCCGACGAACATGCCGCTGGCGGATTCGAGCGCGGGGCCGAGCGCCGGGCTCAGTACACCGATAATACCGCCGCCAAAAGATGTGCCGACGGCCATCCCCATGCTTCGGATGGCGTTTTCAATCAGGCTTTTTCCGACGACGGCCAGCTGCGCCAGGGGGTGTACCTGCGGCATTCCGGTGGCTTGGTCCATTTTGGAATTGCAGCGTATGTCGAACAGCCCGTTGATGCCGAAAATCAGGGAGACGACGTTGACGAATGTGTTGTTCGTCATGCCGCGTACCGAACTGGTGCTCTGGTCGGCGCAGTCTCCGTTATTGCCGTTTCCTGTATTTCCCGTGTTTCCGCCGCCTGCCGCCTGGTTTGAAATGCTATCCTGCGACGGACGATCGCAGACGTGATATTTGTAGGTGGCGTTCAATGCCTTGGCTATGTCGAGTTCGTTGGTTTTGGTGAATGCAACGGGCTTGTTGTCTGCAAGGTTGGGATCGTAGGTGGAGCAGATACCCGATTTCGTATCCTGAGTCTGTTTTTCCCGCTTCACGTATTCCATGACTTCGGGGAATTGTTTGACCGTCGGCGTGGCATAGATCGCGGAGCTGAAGGTTCCGTTCAGGTCCGCGATATTGTTATACCAGATTCCTGCTCCGCCCCAGCCGCGGCGGCGCAGATCCTGCTGGAGAGACAGATTCAGATTGTTTCTGAACGTCGTATAATGCTCCATAACGAGGGCGGCGTTCTGGGCGCGGAACATATTCATCTGCGGAACGAATGCAGCTGCAGGCGGGAACCAGTTCGTTTCGGAGCAATCGCCGCCGCCACCGCCGCCGCTGCCCTTAAGATCTCCGCTTCTCCAGCAAGGGTCATGCTGGCTTGTCGAGGGCACGTAAAAGTGCGCCGCCCGCTCGCCGAAGGCGGCAAAAGCGCCCTCGTTTTTTAAAATGGTCTGGAGCACGGTATACCACATATTCTCGACGGCGCGGACGCCGGTTGATTGTTGCGCTCCGCCCCCTCCGCCCGTGCTTTGCGAGGTGTAAATGCTGGGATTGTCGTTGCTCAGGGAAACAGTGATTTTTCCGCAATAAGGGCGGACGCCGCCGACATAGCTGGCATGTTCTTTCGTATCCCACTCGCCTAGGACGATTTCCATATCATTGTTGTGGAAAATATCCTTGGCATCATTGTAACTGAGGCCTGACGATTGACCCTGGCCCTGGCCCTGGTTATTACCGCAGGCGCTTCCGCCGCCGCCGCTGATGAACTCATGGGCTTGTCCGTTGTATATAACGTAAGGCTTGATACAAACCCCGCCCTTCGAGGGGTTCTGGGTATCTTTGGCCTGCCATATGCCATACATCTCGCGGCAGGCGTGATAGACGCTGGAAAAATATAGCAGCTCGTCGATGGAGGGCGTTCTCGGACGCGCGACGAGGGAAGCGTTGGGAGCTCCTATCGGGTTGTTCGTGTTCCCGCCTTGCGTTCCACCTTGCGCCCCGCCTGTGCCGCCCGCAGATCCGGCAAGCGCATCGTTATAAAGAAGCCATCCGTTGGTCGCAAAACTGGAACCGATCTTTGCGGCGTAAAGCGTGATGTATTGCGCGCCATTGAAGCCATAATTCAGGGGAACGAGGAGGCCGATGGCAGTGATCAGGCGGAAGGGCGCGTAAAGCTTTGCGAAACGCCTGCCGAACGGAACGCCGGTTTGCGCCGTTTCAATGACGACAACGACGATGTAGTAAAGGAAGATAAGAACCCCGACGAGAAGGATCGCCAGGTTGTAGAAGTTGAACAATGCGTGCAGGCCGCGATGGAAGGATGTGGGACCATCGGGAATCGCCGCGGATCCGAACCAGCCGACGTTCGGCCCGTATTCGCTTCCGCCCGGAATGCCGAAAACATAGTCGAGCATAAGAAAGGCGATGTCGCTGGCCGGGTATTGTGTGACGAACATGCTTTCGAACGGCGCCCCGCCCTGAGTCTGCGCGAAGGCGTGACCCGCGAACACAGCGAAGAGAAGCAGCGCGAATTGCAGGAAGATCAGGATGAGTCCTGCGAGCAGGGCGAAGAAAACCACGATCTGATCGAGATGCTTGCGGTCAATTTGAAGGTTATTGGCCGCGGCGGCGATAACCTGCAGAACGCCGAACTTGCCGATATTGTCGGGATTCAGGTAGGGGTGGTTCGGCGGCAGAATACGAACGGTGCGGTAAACGGATGCAAACAGAAAAGCCAGGTAGCCGAATCCGGAGCTGACAAGCTCATGCACGCGCGGCAAAATGCCCGGCAAGAGGACGTATCTCGCAACGCTTTTTGCGTTTATATTCTGAGTGTTAACCGCCATCAATCCCCTGCCTGCCCATCCCCTGGCAGTATAGACCAAAAATCCTATTTAATCGTGCTTAAATAATATCATACGGCTTCCCGCCTTTGCCAATTTGATCTGCCAAAAGCGCGGAAAAGCGCCATATCCGCGATGGCGCTTTCTTTTACCGGCGGAGACTTTGCCGGGCGACGGTCTTAAAATGACTTAAATTATTGATATTTAAAGATACACATAAAGGTATGTGGTCTGTTAAGTAGGTTTTTTATAACCTATAGTTGTGCTTACCTGTTCACTGCGGTCAGCCAGCCATGCCTGTATCCCCGCTCCTCACGGAGAGCATTCTCTTCGTTCTTTTCGCCTCTATCGCCATGGTCGGCGCCATCAGCGTGGTCGGCATGAACCTGATGAAAGGGCCGGTGCGGGCCATGGCGCAGATAACGAAGCGCACCATCGCCGAAAATCATATGATCGCATCGGGTATCCGACGGACGACCAGGACGCCGCCACCAAAAAATATGTCGACGACAAGATTGGTGGGGCTACGAAGAGGGTTAAATGCGGAGCCTTTGTTTTCAGCGGCTGCACCGGCGGCACTGGTTCGAACCTCACGAAGACGAGCCTTGGCGATTGCAAGAAAGCCTGCGAGGCGGCAGGCGTGAGCTGTTGCCATGCGCAATACGCTACGACGTCGAACGATCCGGATGTTCCATTGGGCAAATGCGTCGGCTATATCGGCGGCGGCCCAAACAGCTCGCTCGCCAATCTGGTGCTGGGGGCTTTTGTTTCCGGCGAACGACGCCGCTTACTGCTACAACCAATATTAAGCGGCGCGCAGCGGTTTGTACTTGATGCGATGGGGAGAGGCGTTTTCGCCGTAGCGGCGCTTGTAATCCTTCTCGTAATCCTCGTAATTGCCCTCAAACCATTCGACATGGGAATCCCCTTCGAAAGCGAGCATATGCGTCGCTAGGCGGTCGAGGAAGGCACGGTCGTGGGAAATCACGACGACGCAACCCGGAAATCTCTCCAGTGCCTCTTCGAGTGCGCCGAGCGTTTCCGTATCGAGATCGTTGGTAGGTTCGTCGAGGAGAAGAACGTTTGCTCCGGATTTGAGCATTTTGGCGAGGTGGACGCGGTTGCGTTCGCCGCCGGATAGCATGCCGATCTTCTTTTGCTGGTCGGGACCGCGGAAGTTGAAGCTTGCCACATAGGCGCGGCTCATCATCTCGATCTTGCCCAGTTTGAGAATGTCGAGTCCGTCGGAAATTTCTTCCCACACGGTTTTGTTGTCGTCGAGGGAATCGCGGCTTTGGTCAACATAGCCCAGGCGCACAGAATCCGCGACGGCGAAAGAGCCTTCATCCGGTTTTTCCTGCCCCGTAATCATGCGGAAAAGGGTGGATTTGCCCGCGCCGTTCGGGCCGATCACGCCGACGATGCCGCCGGGTGGAAGCTTGAACGACAAGCCTTCGATCAGAAGCTTCTCGCCGTAACCTTTTTTGACATCCTTGACGTCGATGACGTTCTGGCCGAGGCGCTCGCTTGGAGCGGGGATAACGATCTGGGTCGAGCGCTGGGTGTTGCTTTCGGACTGTGCGACCAGTTCGTCGAACGCGGCGACGCGCGCTTTCGATTTTTTGCGGCGGCCTTCCGGTGTCTGGCGAATCCATTCCAGCTCGCGGGCGACGGTCTTGGCGAGGTTCGCCTCGTCCTTTGCTTCCTGTTCGAGACGCTTGCGTTTCTTGTCCAGATACGCGGAATAGTTGCCCTCGTAGGGAATGCCCTGGCCACGGTCGACTTCGAGAATCCAGCCCGTGACATTGTCGAGGAAGTAACGGTCGTGCGTGACCATCACGACGGTGCCTTTATAATCGAGCAGATGGCGTTGCAGCCAGGCGACGGATTCTGCGTCGAGATGGTTCGTCGGTTCGTCGAGCAGCAGAAGGTCTGGTTTTTCCAGCAGCAGACGGGCGAGGGCCACGCGCCGCTTTTCACCGCCAGACAGATTCGTCACAGGAGAATCGGCGGGCGGGCAGCGCAGCGCGTCCATCGCCATTTCCACCGTACGGTCAAGTTCCCAAAGGTTTTCGGCGTCGATCTCGTCCTGCAGCTGGCTCATCTCCTCAGTCAGCGCGTCAAAATCGGCATCCGGATCGGCCATCAGGCCCGCGACTTCGTTGTAGCGATCGACCTTCGCCTTTTTATCCTTAAGCGCTTCCATCACGTTTTCCGCGACGGTCTTGGAATTGTCGAGCTGGGGTTCTTGCTGCAGGTAGCCGACCTTGGCGCCTTCGGCTGACCAGGCTTCGCCCTGAAACTCCTTGTCCACACCGGCCATGATCTTGAGCAGCGTCGATTTTCCCGCGCCGTTGGGGCCGAGAACGCCGATTTTCGCGCCGGGAAAGAAGCTGAGCGTGACCCCGTTCAGAATTGTCTTGCCATTCGAAAAGGTCTTTTTCAGGTCTTTCATCACGTAAACATATTGGTATGCGGCCATAGTGCGTAAATTACCTTTGCTCATTGGATTTTGCTGAAAAAGTGATTTAGCATGGAAGAAGCCAAAAGCGAAGAAAGGTTTTCATGGCCGGCAACCCTCCGCGAAATTCTCAAAGCTCCATTCTGGAGGCCAACCGCGACCGGGCTGAAAGATCGCGCTACGGCGGCCTTGGCGCAGCCGGATATATCAGCCGGCATGACGACCGGCAGGCGGGAACGTTTCTAACGAAACCGGGAGAGGTGGCCATCGTCAATCCGCCCGCCGGCGGCCTGCCGGATTTCAATATCGGGGTGGCATGGGACAATATCCCCGTTGTCCGTGAAGCCAACCCCATCAAGCGGTTTTTCAAAAAAAACGTGGTAAAGGCGGGCGTAGACATCGATCTCGGCTGCCTATACGAACTGCGCAACGGGTCGCGCGGAGGGATGCAGGCGTTCGGCGAGATACACGGTGCGCTGGAGCGGGAGCCGTATATTTTTCTGACAGGCGATGAGCAGCGCGGCGACCGCGAGGGGCCGGATGAAACCATCCTCGTCAGCGGCGCGCACTGGCACGAGATCGAACGAATTCTGATTTATGTCTATATTTATGACGGCGCGCGCGACTGGGCCTCCATCAAACCGCAGGTGCAGGTGCGCGTTCCGGGAGAAGAGCCGATGGTGGTGACGCTGAATGCCCGCCGTGACGAAATGTCCGTCTGCGCCGTGGCCGGCATCGAAAGCGTGCGCGGCGGCATCAAAATGACCAGCTATCTTGAATATTTCCCCGGCCATGCCGAAATGGACCGCGCCTTCGGTTTCGGTCTCGCATGGGAAGGCGGCAGTAAAGATTGATCGGAACGCCCTGCGCGGGTTAGAATCGAACTTTGAGGTAGAAAATGAGCGACCACCACGACGACGATGACGATTACGTAGACGAACATCCCAGCATTATAATGCCGGACTCTCAGCTCGTGCGCGTGCGCAAGGGCGAGGAGATCAACATCACGCGCCTTGATCCGGGGATTCGCGAAGTCACGCTCGGCGTGGGTTGGGATCTGAAACGTTTCGAGGGCGACCCGATTGACATGGACGCCAGCGTCTTCCTGCTCGACAAGAACGACAAGACGAGGCAGGACGAGGATTTCATCTTTTACAACAATCTCACGGCGCGGGAAGGCGCGGTCAAGCACCTGGGCGATTCCCGCACCGGCGCGGGCGACGGTGACGACGAAAAGATCGTGATAGACCTGATGGCCCTGCCGTTCGAGATCATCAAGATCGCTTTCGTTCTTTCGATTTATGATCTCGATCTGAACTCGAATAATTTCACGATGGTCAAGAACGTCTATTTCCGCATCCTCAACAACGAAACCAATCTAGAAAGCTTCCGCTTTGAACTGGACGAGGAAATGGGCAATGGAACGGGGCTGTATATCGGCTATATCGAGCGCGTCGGCTCCGACTGGATGTTCAAGGCGCTGGGCGAGCCGATCTATGGCGGACTGACCAAGGCCGCAACCGATTACGGCATCGTCGTCACGCAGAATATGAGATCCTAGAAGCCCCGGCCGTTTTTCATGCCGAGCAGGGCCTGCGGCTTGATCTTGGGCGCCTTGCTGCCGCCGCCGCGGCGGGAATCGCGGAAACGTTCGTCCCCACCCATTTCGCGCTCGATCAGGTCGTCGATGTCGGGCACATTGCCCATCTTGATTTCCTGCACGGCGGCATTGAACAGGTTGCAGCCTTTGGTTTCCCACTCATAGACATCGGACGGCTCGTCCTGCCCCTTGATCCGCAGCGTGAGCGGCGACCATTTCGCTTGCACGACAGGCTTGGCGAATATCCAGATCATCTGCTCCATCGGCGGTTTGCCGGGTTCGGGATTGTCGTGGAGGAATTGCAGTTCGGCCTCGACCTCCTTGCCCTCGTTGTCCATGCGGACCTCGGCGCTGGCGGTGACGCCGCTTTCCGGATCGTATGCCGACCACGGGCAGGTTTCGTAAGGGGAGAGGACGTATCCGACCCCGAGCTTGTCCATCAATTCGTTCAAATCCGCGCGCATGGGCTACCTTTCGCCATTCTAGCACGAAAAGGCAAGCACAATCAGCCTTTGCGAGCGGGAAGCGTGGCATTGCCACGGAATTGTATATCGAAAACGCCTTCCGATTCAGCGGCACTGGCGTCGGAGAGCACACGTCCGTCTTTGGAGCGGACGACGGCAAAGCCGCGATCGAGAACTTTTTGAAAAGAGAGGCTTTCCAGCATTCTTGCAGCATGAAGCAGGTGTTTTTGCTGATCTCTGAGAAGGTTCGCGCCGGCTCGTTGCAAAGCTTCGCCCAGCATGGCGGCGTGGCGCGACTTTTCTGCGATCAGGGAGCGGGGATGCGGCGGCGCGAGGGGCGCCAGAACCTGGGACTTTTTCGCCAGCAGCTTTTCAAAACCGTGCAGCAATTTGGATGTCAGCGTGTCGATATGCTGCGTCCTGATGTCGAGAAGCCGTTCCGGGCTCCCAAGCCTGGCGCGCAGGGTTTCCAGGCGGTTCGAATTTTCGCGCAAAAGCCGTTCGACCCCCCGAGTAAGCCGCTCGTGATCGTCCAGTACCTGGGCCATCAGGTCGAGGCGCACGGGCACGGCCCGTTCCGCCGCCCCCGTCGGCGTCGGCGCGCGCAAATCCGCGGCATAATCGATGAGCGTCGTGTCGGTTTCGTGGCCGACGGCGGAAATCAGCGGGATTTCGCTGGCCGCTGCCGCTCGCACGACATCCTCGTCGTTGAAGCACATCAGGTCTTCGAGGCTTCCGCCGCCACGCGCGACGATCAGGAGATCGGGGCGGTTTTTCATGGCGTTGAATCCGCGGATGGCCGCAGCGATCTGCTGCGCTGATCCGTCGCCCTGCACAGCAACGGGCCATACGAGGACGTGGCGCGGGAAGCGTTCAGAAATCCGGTGGATGATGTCGCGGATTACGGCTCCGGTCGGTGAGGTCACGACGCCGATCACATCGGGCAGGAAGGGCAGGGGTTTCTTGCGCGCCTCATCGAACAATCCTTCCGCCGCCAGTTTCCGGCGGCGTTCCTCGAGCATTTTGAGAAGGGCGCCCTCGCCCGCCAGTTCCATCGATTCTACGACGAGCTGATATCGGGAATTTTTCGGATAACTCGTGACTTTGCCCGTGACGATGACATCCAGCCCGTCTTCGGGGCGCACCGACAAGCGGCCCACGGTCGTTTTCCAGCACACGATATTGATACAGGAATCGACGTCCTTGATGTCGCCGTAAAGATGCCCGCTCGATGCGCGCTTCAGGCCGGAGAGTTCGCCGCGCACGCGCACGCGGCCATAAGTTTCCTCCAGCGTCCGCTTTAGGGAAAAAGCGAGCTCTGACACGCTCATTTCCGGAACGTTGCTGCGCTTTGCGCTTTGCGCGGCGGCGGTGAACAGGTCTTCTGTCATGGTGTGCGATAGTATAGAGTAGGGGGTGAAATCTCAACCAAGGATCGGTTCGAATGCCCCGCGATTTGTCCCCCTACCTCACCATGCCGGAAAAGGACGCCGTTGGGGAACTGATTCTCTCTTTGGACTGGGATGCCGCCCGCTCCGCCCGTATCGGGGCGCGGGCGGCGGACACGATCCGGAAAATGCGCGGCGCCAGGCGAAAGGCCGGCAGTATCGAGAATTTTTTCCAAGCCTACAGTCTTTCGACACAGGAAGGCATTGCCCTGATGTGCCTGGCCGAGGCTTTGCTGCGGATTCCCGACGCCAAAACCGCCAACGCTCTTATCCGCGATAAAATCGCCCGCACGAAATGGATAACCGGAAAAGGCGGGGAAGACTGGATTCTGCGCATGGCGGGGCTGGGCCTGTCCGTAGGGAAAAACGCGCTCGACGGGCCGCTTGCGCGGATGGGCGAACCTGTCATACGCAAGGCCATAGGCGAAGGCATGAAAATCCTCGGCGGGCAGTTCGTCCTTGGGCAGACTATCGCCGAGGCGCAAAAAAATGCTGCAAGCCTACACGCCGAAAAAGGCTATCTTTTTTCCTACGATATGCTGGGCGAGGGCGCGCGCACGCGCGAGGACGCCGAGCTCTATTTCAAAGCCTACGAGGATGCGATCGAATCCATAGGCGGCCATCGCAACAAGAACGATCTGGCTCATCCCGGCATCTCCGTGAAGCTTTCGGCCCTGCACCCGCGTTATTGCTTCGCGCAGGAGGCGGAGTGCGTCCCGGCCCTTACGGCAAAGCTGACCGCGCTGGCGCGAAAGGCCGCCAATTATAATATTTGCCTGACGGTGGACGCGGAGGAGGTGGACAGGCTCGAAACTTCGCTCAAGATCATCGAAGCCGTGATAGGGGACATCACGCTGACCGGGTGGGAAGGATTCGGCCTTGCCGTGCAGGCTTACGGCAAGCGGGCCGCGCCGCTCATCGACAATTTGATAGAGCTGGCGCGGGCGCACAAAAAACGCTTGCGGATACGCCTCGTCAAAGGGGCCTACTGGGATACCGAAATCAAGAAGGCACAGATAAAAGGGCTGACCGATTATCCGGTTTTTACGCGGCGCGGCCATACGGATATCGCCTTTCTTGCGTGCGCCCAGAAAATGCTGCGGGCGAAGGACGTGATTTACCCTATGTTCGGCACACACAACGCCTACACAGTGCAGGCCGTGCTGGATCTTGCTGCGGGCGATATGACCGGGTTTGAATTCCAGCGCCTTTTCGGCATGGGCGATAGTCTTTATGATATTGTTTTAAAAGAAGAAAAGGTGCCGGTGCGAATTTACGCCCCGGTCGGCGTCCACCGCGATCTGTTGCCATATCTGGTGCGACGCCTTTTGGAAAATGGGGCAAATTCCTCCTTCGTAAACAAGGTGTTCGACAGTAACATTTATCCCGAAAGCCTTTCCCAGGACCCCGTCGAGCGGGCGCTGGAGCGCGGTTGCGCCCCCCACCCGTCCATTCCCCTCCCGGGGCGTATTTTCTGGGATCGCGACAATTCAATGGGGATAGACCTTGATGATGCCGGAATCCTGCAAAGCCTGCTGATCCAGCTCGAAACCGCCTTTTTGAACAGGGAAACGGCGGCGGCCTCTATCGTCAACGGGGTTTCGGACAAATCCGGCACAGAAGCCGACATTCTCAATCCAGCGGATACCACGGAGCGGATTGGCACCGCCTACAGCGCGGGGGGCGATCTGGTCGAGAAGGCTTTTGCTGCGGCCAAACGCGCCCAGCCCGTCTGGAACGCCATCCCGGCCTTGCGCCGCGCCGCGATCCTGAACCGCATCGGCGATTTGTATCAGGATAATGCGGCGACTTTGCTTACCTTATGCGTGTCCGAAGCCGGTAAAACGCTTCCCGATGCCGTGGCGGAGCTGCGTGAAGCGGTCGATTTCTGCCGCTATTATGCTGCGCAGGGTATGCGCGATTTCGATGAAAGGGGCCAAAACCTGCGGTCTTACACGGGGGAAAGCAATAAAATTTTGCTGCAGGGGCGCGGGGCGTTCGTCTGTATTTCACCATGGAATTTTCCACTCGCTATTTTTACGGGCCAGATCGTCGCCGCGCTGATGGCTGGAAACGCCGTCATTGCCAAACCCGCCGAACAAACGCCATTTATCGGGCAGGCCGCCGTAAAACTGATGCATCGTGCGGGCGTACCCAAAGACGTGCTGCATCTCCTGCTAGGCGATGGCCTCGTTGGCGAAACGATAGTGCAGCATCCGGATGTGGCAGGCGTTGCCTTTACGGGCTCGACGCAGGCCGCATCGTCGATCAACCGCGCGCTGGCGGCGAAGGACGGGCCTATCGTGCCGCTGATCGCCGAAACAGGCGGGCAGAACGCTATTATCGCCGATTCTTCGGCCCTGACCGAACAGGTGGTAGACGATGTGATCCTCTCCGCCTTCGGCTCGGCTGGCCAACGTTGCTCTGCCGCCCGCGTTTTGTTCGTGCAGCATAACGTTGCGGACAAGGTCATCAAAATGCTGCAGGGGGCGATGGCCGAGCTTAAGGTCGGCAACCCGCAATTCTACGCAACCGATGTCGGCCCGCTGATCGACGAAGAGGCGCTGGCCAATCTCCAACGGCACAAAAGCTTTCTGGAAGGGATCGGCAAATTCGTGGCCGAAGCGCCGCTCTCGGAAGAACTGCGCAAGAACGGCCATTTTTTCGCGCCCATCGCCTATGAGATTCCCGACATTACGGATTTGAAAGGGGAGGTTTTCGGCCCCGCCCTGCATATCGTCCGCTACCGTCCCGAGCAGCTTCTGGAAGTGATCCGCTCGATCAACGAAACCGGCTATGGACTGACCTTCGGCTACCACACCCGCATCGACGAGGCGGCGGAAAAGGCGATCCGCGAGGTGAATGCCGGAAATATCTATATCAACCGCCCCATCATCGGCGCGGTGGTGGGCGTCCAGCCCTTCGGCGGCAACGGGCTTTCCGGCACGGGGCCGAAGGCGGGCGGACCTCATTATCTGCACCGTTTCGCGGTGGAGAAGACCGTGTCCGTCAATACCACGGCGGCGGGCGGGAATGCCTCGCTTGTCATGCTGGATGATTAAAGGCATAGTGCCCGCGAAATAAGGACGGAGGGCATATTATGAAGGTTCTTTTGGTGGGCGGCGGCGGACGTGAACATGCCCTGGCCTGGCGACTGGCGGGCAGCGAGCGGTGCGACGAGCTATATTGCGCGCCCGGCAATCCTGGAATCGCCGATGTCGCCGAATGCGTGAACATCTCCGTCGAGGACATTGACGGCCTCATCGCCTTCGCAAAGGACAAGGCAATAGACCTTATCGTCGCTGGCCCGGAAGGCCCTCTGGTCGTGGGATTGGCCGATAAGGCGAAAGAAGCGGGCATCAAAATCTTCGGCCCCTCGAAGGCCGCCTCGCAGCTCGAAGGCTCCAAGGGTTTCACCAAGGAATTGTGCAGCAAATATGCTATCCCGACCGCCGCCTATGGCCGCTTTACGGACGAGGCGCAGGCGTCCGATTTCATCCGCAGAAACGGCGCGCCCATCGTGGTGAAGGCGGACGGCCTCGCCGCCGGAAAAGGCGTGATCGTCGCGCAGACCGTGGAAGAGGCGGAAGACGCCGTCCGGGACATGCTGTCCGGCAATTCTTTCGGCACGGCGGGTGCTTCCGTCGTCGTGGAGGAATTTTTGGACGGGGAGGAAGTCAGCTTCTTCGCCCTGACCGACGGCAAGACTGTGCGGCCTTTCGCCTCGGCGCAGGATCACAAGCGCGTGGGCGACGGCGACACTGGCCCGAACACGGGGGGAATGGGGGCCTATTCCCCGGCGCATCTGATGACGCGCGAACTGCACCAAAAAATTATGGACCGCGTCATCCTGCCCACTGTGGAAGGCATGCAAAAAGATGGGCATCCGTTCCAGGGCGTCCTTTATGCCGGGATCATGGTGGTGGGGGGCGATCCCTACCTCATCGAATACAATGTCCGTTTCGGCGACCCGGAATGCCAGCCGATGCTGGTGCGCCTGCAAAACGACCTGCTCGATCTTCTCGATGCCTGCGCGTCCGGTACGCTGGACAAGCACCCACCGCTGCAATTCTCGGACTATGTCGCTCTGGGGGTTGTCATGGCGGCGAAGGGCTATCCCGGCGGCTATGCCAGGGGCGGCGTCATCCGGAATATTGCAAAAGCCGACGGGTTGCAGGGCGTTAAAGTCTTCCATGCCGGTACGTCGAAAAATGCTGCGGGGGAGATCACCAGCTCCGGCGGGCGCGTCCTGACCGTGACGGCGTCCGCGCCAAGCGTGGAAGAGGCGCAGCAACGCGCCTACGCCGCTATCGACCAGATCGATTTTCCGGGCGGGTTCTGCCGCCGCGATATCGGCTGGCTGGCGGTAGAGGCGGCGAAATCGCGGGGCGGTTAGGTACCGCAGAGAAAAGAAGGTACAGAGCTACACAGAGTATGTAATTTATTAAAACGTCATTGCGAGCGCAGCGAAGCAATCCAGAATTCGCGAAACCCTCTGGATTGCCGCGTCGCCCTCGGCTCCTCGCAATGACGACCTAAATAAGGGTATATTCTCAAAAACTCTGTGCCCTTGTGTCTCTGTCGTTTCAATGAATCTATCGCCTGGCCGCAAAAAAATCCTTGAGAATTTGTACCGATTCTTCGGCCATCAGCCCGTGCTCGACGGTGATTTTGTGGTGGCAGGTCGGCTGTTCGTAGAATTTTCCGCCGTGGAGGACGCCGCCGCCCTTGGGGTCGGATGCTGCGAAAACGAGGCGGCGGATGCGGGCGAAGGCGATGGCCGCCGCGCACATGGCGCAGGGCTCGAGCGTGACAAAAAGATCATATTCCGGAATGCGTTGCGCCCCTGCTATTTGGCACTGAGCGCGGATGACGTTGATTTCGGCGTGGGCCGTCGGGTCGGCTAGTTCCAGCGTGGCGTTGCCCGATCGTACGGCAATCTCCCCGCTTCCAGCCTCGACCAGAACCGCGCCGATGGGGACTTCGCCGCGCGCGGCGGCGCGTTTCGCCTCTTCCATCGCGGCCTGCATATGGCTATGGTCTTGATCTGAAAACATAAGGCATCAGTAATGGAAAAACTGGACGAAAGCAAAGGGGAACGGATCGCCAAGCGCATGGCGCGGGCGGGCCTGTGCTCCCGCCGCGACGCCGAAAAATGGATCGAGGCGGGGCGGGTGAGCGTCAACGGCAAGCGCCTGACCTCTCCCGCGCTGGCCGTGACCGATGATGACGTCATCGAGGTCGACGGGCAAAGACTGGCAGGAGCCGAGAAAACCCGCCTGTTCCTTTACCACAAGCCGTCCGGCCTGGTGACAACGGCCCGCGACGAAAAAGGCCGCAAAACGATCTTCGAAGCGCTGCCCAAGGGCCTGCCGCGCGTGGTGTCGGTCGGCCGTCTCGACATCACGACCGAAGGGCTTTTGCTGCTGACCAACGACGGGGAGCTTTCGCGCTATCTGGAATTGCCCGCGACAGGGCTGGAGCGCAAATACCGCGTGCGCGCTTTCGGCAACGTAACGCAGGAAAAGCTCGATAAGCTGCAAAAGGGCCTGACCTTCAAGGGTGTGAAATACGGCCCTATCACCGCGAAATTCGAAAGCAAGCAGGGCAGCAACAACTGGATCGAAGTCACGATTTCCGAAGGCAAGAACCGCGAGGTGCGAAACGTTATGGAATATCTTGAGCTCGCCGTAAACCGCCTTATCCGCCTGTCCTATGGCCCTTTCCATCTGGGAAACCTGCCCAAAGGCTCGGTGCTGGAAATCAAGCCCCAGATGCTCAAGCAGCAAATTCCGGGGTTTTTCAGGCGATGACGCCGTCTTCCCGTCATTGCGAGGAGCATAGCGACACGGTAATCCAGTCTGGATTGCTTCGCTGCGCTCGCAATGAGGAGGGAACTCTGACATGAGGATTACGGGCGGGGAATATCGCGGGCGCTTGCTGCAATCTCCCCGGGATCGCGCCATACGCCCGACCTCTGACAAAGTCCGGCAAGCTGTCTTTAATATTCTGTATTCTCGCGGCGTGGTTGAAGGCGCCGCCGTTCTCGATGCTTTTTGCGGCACGGGCGCGCTGGGGCTGGAGGCGCTTTCGCGCGGCGCTTTATGCTGCACCTTCATGGACAAGAACCGCGCTTCCCTGCGGTTAGCACAGGATAATTTTGCTGCACTAAAAATGAGTGCGCAACATTCTTTCGTTTTGAAGGACGCCGCTAAACCCGGGATAAAGCCGCCGGACATGACTGCAGCAAATCTCGTCTTCCTCGATCCGCCCTACAAGCAGGGCCTGATCGCGCAGGCGATCGCCGGGCTGACCGCCGGGGGATGGCTGGCGGCGGAAGCCTGTCTTTTGATGGAAAGCGAGAAGGGGCTGGATTTTGCCGCTTTGGAAGGCTGTGACGTCCTGATGGTGCGGGATTACGGGGACACGCGGGTGGCTCTGGCGCAAAAGACGGGCAAGGAGTAGAAATAGGGGGATGATCTATCTTTTTGGTACCGTTGGTTTGGTTCTGGGCTTTGTAGGCGGGTTGTTCATCATCAACGTTTTCCTGCACAGTTACAGCGCCCCCGAACTGGTGAAAAACAAATCCCTGCGCTGGACCTACGGCCTTGCGGTCTGGATTTTTGCCGGGCTCGGGGCGTGGGCCGGAGTCTGGTTGTACAACCGTTCAATCTTCTAAAGGAGGTCCGCCATGCGTGTTTTCCTGCTTTTAACGGTTCTGTGTCTGCTTGTATCTTCCCCCGCCCGTGCCGAGATCGAGGCCTACGCAGTCGACTTGCCCCATACGCAGGTCCTGTTTTCGGTGGGGCATTTGGGCTTTTCCCATTCGCACGGGAGATTCCGCGACATCAAGGGCGGGTTTGAATTCAACCGCAGCGAACCGGAAAAATCCAAAATCAATGTGACGATTCAGACGGCGAGCGTCGATATGGCGGACAAATCCTGGAACGATGCCGTGATGGGCGAGGATTATTTCGACGTCAATAAATACCCGGCCATGACGTTCGTATCCCGCAACATCACCCTGACCGGGGAAAAGACGGCGCAGATTACCGGCGATCTGACCTTGCTGGGCGCAACAAAACCCGTCATTCTCGATGTGACCTTCAACAAGGCGGACAAACATCCTTTTTCGGGAAAATATGTTGCGGGATTTTCCGCGCACGCATCCATTAACCGTTCCGATTTTGGAATGACGTCGGGCGTGCCATGGGTTTCGGACAGGGTCGATATCATCGTGGAAGTGGAAGGCATACGCAAAGGCAAGGGAACAGAGAACGAATGACGCTGGCAAACACCGAAGAAGAATACGGCCTGATCGCAAGGCTTTTCCATTGGCTGATCGCCGTGATCGTTATAGGTCTGCTGCCTCTGGGCCTGTTCATGACCGGCATGGAAAATTCCCCGCTCAAATTCGAAATCTACGCCGTGCACAAATCCTTCGGCCTGCTCGTGTTTTTCCTGGGGCTGGGGCGGCTTGTCTGGCGTTTCATCTCGCCGCCGCCCGACCATCTCGAAACTCATGAGCACTGGGAAGTGACGCTGGCCTCGGCTTCGCATTTCTGGCTTTACGTTTGCATCATAGCCATGCCGCTGACGGGGTGGTTGATGTCGTCGGCGCAAGAATTTCCCGTGCCATTTTTCGGCGCGCAATTGCCGCACCTGATCGGCAAGGACGAACATCTGGGCGAATTGTTCAGGGATGCGCACGGTATTATCGCTTATACGCTGCTCTTCGTTCTGGGGCTGCATGTCGCGGGCGCGCTCAAACATCATATCATCGACAAGGATGAAACGCTTTCGCGCATGGCCTACAGGACGCAAGGCATGATGTTGCCCGCCGCGATCGTGCTGGTCGTCGGCGCGTCCTTCGGCATTTCCGCGCTGCTGATCGCCAAAGATTTTTTGCACAATCACCCGGAAACGCCGGCGCTGCAAGCGGCTCCTGCCCCTGCCGCAACAACAATTCCTGCCGCTGCACCGCCCGATACGTCCGCCCTGGCCGAAAACGGCTGGGCTATCGTGCCGGCGCAGAGCAAGCTGCAATTCCGCACGACGATGTATGGCTCGGAATTTACGGGCGATCTGCCGGATTTTAATGGGACGATTATTTTCAATCCTGACGATCTTTCGACGGCGCGGGCCGATATCCGCATAAATATGGTCAAAGTTACGACCGGCGATGCCGACCGCGATTCCAATATCAGCGGCGAGGTCTGGTTCGCTTCCGCTTCATTTCCCCAAGCCCGCTATGAAGCCGTAAAATTCGAAAAGGCCGAAGGCAACAACTATGTCGCCATCGGGAATCTGACGATTCGGGATAAAACCATGCCCGTCGTCATTCCCTTCACCCTCGATATCGCGGGGAATACCGCGCATATGAAGGGCGACGTCACCCTCAACCGCCTTGATTACGGAATGGGCGAGGGTGAATGGGAGGATGAAAAGACCGTCGGCCATGATGTCGAAGTCCTGATCGACGTCACCGCGATTCGGTAAACCCGCAACCGCGAAAAGCCTCTATTCATAACCCGATCAATGAGGTAAGCTGCTTCTCATAATGAGAACCCTCTACCATGTCTGGTTGCATCCCTTCTCTCGGAAAGTGCGTCTTGCGCTCGCCGAAAAGAAGCTGGACTTCGAATTGCAGGTGGAGAAAATCTGGGAGCGCCGCACGGCGTTCCTGGCCATGAACCCTGCGGGCGACGTGCCCGTTCTGGTCGAAAACGACGGCACCATCCTCTCGAACAGCCAGGTCATCTGCGAATATCTCGAAGAAGTTTATCCCGACGTCAATCTGATCGGCTGCGACCCGATCCAGCGCGCGGAAACCCGCCGACTCGTCGGCTGGTTCGACGTGAAATTCAGCCGTGAAGTCACGGACAATCTAGTCGGCGAAAAACTGATGAAGCGGTTCCTGAAGCTGGGGGAGCCGCACGGGCCTTCCATCCGCGCCGGCCATGCCAATATCCACTACCATCTCGACTATATCGGCTTCCTTTGCGAAAAGCGCAAATGGCTTGCGGGCGAAACATTCACGCTCGCCGATATTGCCGCCGCGGCGCATCTCTCGGCCATCGACTATATCGGCGACGTGCCGTGGGAAGAACATCACCACGCACGCGACTGGTACGCCCGCGTGAAATCGAGACCGGCCTTCAAACCGCTGCTCGAAGACCGGATACCGGGCTTTACGCCCTCCGAACACTACGAAAACGTAGATTTTTAAATCATGCGTGACCTGGTTCTGGAAGCTCTGCCATTGGCGTTGAGTGTGTTGAGATTTTCGCCGGATACCAAATTGAACGCCGAGGCTTGCGAAAGCTCCAGACCTGCGGAGCAGCTGCAAAAAATTCAAACGGGCTGGAAAGCCTTTAAAGTAAAGGGACCTTTGGAGTTTTCGCTGACGGGAATTTTGTCGGCCATCGCGAAGCCGCTTGCTGAAAAAAAGTTCCTATCTTTGCGATATCAACCTTTGATACGGATTATGTGCTAGTTGAAGACGAACATTTTGCAATCGCGCGAGGCGTGCTGGAGCAACATTTTACGATAGTATAAACGTCCCCGAACCGGACAAGAATAACAATAAACCGAAATAGGTGTGTGATTGGTTCAAGGTAATAAAAAATTATTCTGTTTCGGGTATGGCTATACCTGCGACCACCTCGCCCATGAACTAATGGCGCGGGGGGGATGGACGATCGGCGGCACGACCCGCGATCCCGACAAAAGGGCCTTCTTACGCTCCCGCGGCGTGAAGGCCCATCTTTTCGACTATGAACATCCGCTCAGCGATCCTTATTTCATCCTCGACGGCACGACCCATCTTTTGATCTCCACACCGCCGGACGATACGGGCGACCCCACATTCAACATGCATGCCGCGGATATCATCCGCATTCCGACCCTGCAATGGGTTGGCTATCTTTCCACCATCGGCGTGTATGGCGACCGTAACGGCGGCATCGTCGACGAATATTCGGAAATCCGCCCCAACTCCCGCCGCGGTTCGCGGCGCGTCCGGGCGGAGGAGGAATGGCTGTCTTTGTTGCAGGGCTACGGCCTTCCCGTTCACATTTTCCGCCTCGCCGGTATTTACGGGCCTGGGCGCAGCGCGCTGGATTCGGTGCGCGCCGGCGTCGCCCGCCGGATCAACAAGCCGGGGCAGGTGTTCAACCGCATCCATGTCGAGGATATCGTTCAGGTGCTGCTGGCCTCGATGGAAAAACCCAATCCGGGCGCGGTCTACAATCTCGCCGACGACGACCCGGTGCCAAGCTGGGAAGTCATCACCTATGCCTGCGAAGTGCTAGGCCTGACGCCGCCGCCGCTTATTCCTTATAACGAGGCCGACATGGCCCCGATCACCCGCAGCTTCTACAACGACAACAAACGCGTCGCCAACAACCGCATCAAACGCGAGCTGGGCGTACTGTTGAAATATCCCGACTATAAGAAAGGCATCGATGCCTGCCTTGCCGCTGAACGATCGCATCAGATGGAAAGTTATCTGCCCGCCGGCACGGGGGCAGAGGGCTAAAATATGGCCCCTGCGCGGTACGCTAGCCCCAGTCCGACGCTATCCAGCTTGTTTCCTTGTGACAGAGCCGCTTTGGGAAACATTGATTGCACCATCCCGTTGATAACAGGAAGTTCGGTCGACCCGCCAGTCAGAATAATCAATTCGATATCCTCTTGCGTAACCCCGGCCTGCGAAAGACATTCCTTAACGGAAAGAAATATCCTTTCGACGTCTTCGTGAATGGCGGTTTCGAAGTCGTACCTTGTAACGCTGAATAGGCAATCGATGGCTTTAAAGACAGCCTCATGTTCCGTGAATTTAGAAAGTGCGATTTTTGATTTTTCAACCTGCTCCAGAAGCGCATGACCCAGTTGTTCCTTCTGAAGCTTGTAAAGCTTTTCCATTTTTTCCGCTTCAACTGATTTTCGCCTGATCGCAACGGTTTCATCGAGCGCTTTTTTTGTCTGCGCGAAGTTTACCATAGCCCAATCCGACAAGCGGTGGTATGCGCCCGCGGGGGCGGGCAGTAATTTATTCTTATCGAACGTATCACGGTAAAGACTGCCCAGTCCAAGCTGCGGCATGAAATTTTTCAAACTGAGGCGATAATCGAATGTAGTGCCTCCAATGCGCACCCCGGTGGTTGCAAGAATGTCGTTCTTCCGATCGGGCTTGTTCATGCGATTTCGGGAAATCCTGATAACGGTAAAATCAGACGTTCCGCCACCAAGATCGATTACAAGGGACAATTTCTCTTCCTCGACATTACTTTCATGGGAAAATGCTGCGGCAATGGGTTCGTAAAGAAATTCAACATGTTTAAAACCTGAAGCCTTTGCAATTGTTTCAAGCGTATCCTGGGATAGCTTGTCGGCGTTTTCATCGCCGTCGTGAAAATATACAGGTCGCCCCATGACGACATGCTTGATTTCCTTATCCGAAAACGTATCGGCCTGTGTTTTTAGATGATCGATAAATGTTTTTAGAACCTCTGTAAAAGGCATCCATTTTCCGTTGATGCTGGTTTTGTCTTCCATCAAAGACGTGCCGAGAATTTTTTTAAGGCCGCGCAGAAGGCGCCCGTCCTCATGCTGTAGATAGGAAGAGATCGCTTCGCGTCCAAAAACAGGCGTTGATTTGTTCACAAAAAAAATCGCGCTAGGCAGGGTGGTTTTTCCCCCTTCAAGAGGCACGAGCATTTTTCCCTGCGGCATGGAGACTGCTGCCGTGGAGTTGGATGTTCCAAAGTCAATTCCACAGGAAATAATGTCAGGCATTGCCGTGAGTGCCGCTGCGCGAATGATGCGCGTCCATCGGCAGGCGGATCGTTACCGTGGTTCCCACGTTCAGTTTGGATTCAATGTGAAGGCTGCCACCATGAAGTTCGGTGAGTTCCTTCGTGATCGAAAGGCCGAGGCCCGATCCTTCATGGCTGCGCGTATACTGGCTTTCCGCCTGTTCGAACGGGTTGGTGACGGTGGAGAGCTTGTGCGCAGGAATGCCAATGCCGGTGTCTTGGACACGAATCATGATGTGATCGCCCTTGCCGAGGCATTCGATATCGACGACGCCGTTCTGGTGGCTGAATTTCACGGCGTTGGAAAGAAGATTGAGCGCGATCTGCATGACGGCGCGGCGATCGGCGACGATCTGTATAGCCTCGTCCGGGATTTTTACCGAAACCCGGATGCCCTGTTCCGCGGCGCGGCCCTCGATCATATGAACGGCGAGGCGGAGTACCTTTGCGACATTGAGTTCTCCCAGATCGAGTTCGTATTTTCCGGCCTCGATTTTCGACATATCGAGAATGTCGGTAATAAGGTCAAGCAGATGCTCGCCGCTTTCCCTGATGCCCTTGATGTAGTCGAGATAACGTTCGTTGCCGATCGGCCCGAGCAATTGCTGCTGCATCATCTCGGAGAATCCGATGATGGCATTGAGCGGCGTACGCAACTCGTGACTCATATTGGCGAGAAACTGAGATTTGGCCGAATAAGCGCGCTCGGCGGACTCCTTGGCTTCCAGCAGGGCGCGTTCATGCTGCATCGTTTCGGTGACATCCTGCATGATGCCGTAAAGCCCCGTGACGTCGCCGGAAGGATCGAACTCGCAGCGGCCCATGCAGCGTACATGACGGATTTCGCCGTCCGGGCGAATGATGCGAAAGTCTATTTCATGGTCGTTCTGCGCGATGATGGCGCGCTGGAACGCCTGCATCATCCGGCCCGCATCGCGGCGGTGGAGCATGGCGTTGACGGAATCGAGCGTCGGGTGGAAACTCTCGGAATCGACGCCGAACATACGGTAGATTTCATCCGAAAAACGGATGTCCTGATGATCCATCGTCCAGTGCCAGTGGCCCATATGGCCGATAGCCTCGGCTTCGGAAAGCTGCCGCTCGCGGCTTTGCAGAACCTGTTCGTGTTTCTTGATGGATGTGATATCGCGACCGGCGCTGTAAATCCTGCCGTCCGCCTTCTTGTGCTTCCAGTCCATCCAGTAGCTTCTGGCCTGGTTGGAAATCAGGCGGCATTCGAAATCGATGGTCTGTGATTTCTCGTGCAGCAAACCCTGCATCGCCGTGCGGACGGTCGCACGGTCGTCGGGATGGACGAGATCCAGAAAGGTGCGGCCTATCAAATCGTGCGAGGAAAAACCGAGAAGGTCGGTGAATTGTTCGTTGACGCTTTCGAACGCGCCGCTCACGCCGGAAACTGCGAGCAGGTCGCTGGAGAGATCGAGAAAATGACGCAGAGTCTTTTCTTCTTCCGGCGTTTCGCGGTTGATGATCTTTTCGACCGTCTGGCTGAAGCCCTCATCCTGTTCGAGCGCGGAGGCGATGACATAGCGTTCGCCGTCGCGGGCGGTGACGAGATCGAACTGCATTTCCAGACGTTCGCCGCTCGCCGGAAAAACGATCTCATGCAGACCTGAACGCATGGCGGCGAACAGGGAATCTTCCTGTGCGATCATCATTGGCGATCCGCGGAACGCGTCGTCCGGTTCGGCAAAGCGGGCGATCTCCGTAAAATCGAGGCCCTTGGCCGCCATCCCGGCGAAATCCTCGAAGGCCGCATTGGCGTAGATCACCGCCCCGCCAAGGCTTAGAACCAGACGCGCGATCTTGTCGTCTGCAAGGCTTTCGGCTTGCACGCGGAGCGGTTGTTGTATTTTCAAAGGGCGGCTGGCAGACATGGGGGAACCGTTATGAAGAACTCTCTTATATGATAAGCCGAATCACACCCTTTTTCATAGCACAAAATGAAAAACAGGGACCATATTCGTGGTTGGAGTCGCGAGCCTAGTCGCGAACGGCTTGAATATTGAGAATTAAGCGTGCAACCACACGGCCTGTCTTCAAGATGGGCCTTTAGGCCCGCCGGTTCAAATGCTTTCGGGATCAAAAAGACCGACTTTTGATTCTATTAAATCGCCGTCAAGGAGCATGAGTAGGTTTTGTCCATTATTCCGAATAGGCAGGTAAAGCGGAGAAGCATGCCAATATCGTTATAAAATAAAGCGCTTTTATCATTAATGCCTTCCTTTTTTGATTAGACGCCAAACCGTAGCTCAGTACGCGTATGGTTGTATTCAGAAACAAAAGCCCCGTTTAAAAAACGGGGCCTGAATAATTCCAGAAGGGTTCGTTCTTGTTTGAATTTTATTTATATTTTACGCCGCAGCCGTAGGGTTTGGTCTTCGACGTTTCAACCGTCTTGCCCGTTTCAAGGGCGTCGATGGCGGCGGTCACGTAATTTTTGGCCGTGGCGGCATCGGCGGGGTTGGCGCTATCATTGTCGTCGATCGCGCCTTCGTAAACGAGGTTGCCTTCTTTATCGATCACGAACATATGCGGCGTGGTTTTGGCCTCATAGGCCTTGCCGACCTCGCCTTTGCTGTCGATCAGATAGGCCGTCTGCTTGGCGCCCTTTTCCGCGATGTAGGCGTTGGCGGCGTCGCCCGTCAGGTGGCCCTGCTTGCCTTCCGCGCCGGAATTGACGGTGAGCCAGACGACGCCTTTGGCGGTTTCTTCTTCCTGGAGTTTTTGCATGTTCCCCGCGTCGTAATGCTTTTTCACATACGGGCATTCGGGGTTGTTCCATTCGAGGACGACGATCTTGCCTTTGTAATCGGAGAGCTTGTGCTCGTTTCCTTTGGAATCGGTTGCCGTGAACGCCGGCGCGGCTTTGCCGATTTCAGGAGCGGCGAAGGCGGGCGCTGCGTTCAGCGCGAGAACGGCGAGGGCGCCGAGAAAAAGGGTCTTTATCATTGGTCATGTTCTCCATGCGTTGGGTTGATCGTATCCTGGACGATGCCCGGCGTCAGTATCTGGGGCAGAATGACCGGTTCCGGCCTTGCCCCGCTCTTCACTCGCGGGCCATAGTAAACATAGATGGGCACGCCGCTGCGTCCATACTCTTCCAGGAAATTTGTGATTTCAGGATTCTGATTCGTCCAGTCTCCCTTGAGATAGCGGACATTATTCTTTTCAAAGATTTCGCGTGTCGAATCGGTGGCGAGCGCGACCTTCTCGTTCACTTTGCAGGTGATGCACCACGCCGCCGTCATATTGACGAATATGGGATCGTTGCCTTTCAGGTAACCGTCCAGTTTCGCACGGGTGAAACCTTCCCAGTTGTCTTCGGCTTCCAGCGCGGCTCGGCTAGCTTCGGATTCCTCCTGCCGGATGGTGAAGAAGGTCGACAGCGCAAAGCCAAAGGACAAAAAGGCCAAAGCAAGAACGATCAGGCGCCCCCATTTTTTTGCCGGCTGCCTGCTCGCGAGCCATACGCCGAGCGCGATGGTGAGCATTCCGAACAGCGCGAACAATTCGCCCATATGCGTGATTTGCTGTGACAGAACCCAGAGCAGCCAGCAGGCCGATGCGAACATCGGAAAAGCGAGGAATTGTTTAAAAATTCCCATCCATGCCCCCGGCTTCGGCAGAATATGACGCAGGGCCGGAGAGAAGGTGAGAGCAAGATATGGCAGCGCCAGCCCGAAGCCGAGCGCAAGAAAGATCATGAGGGAGAGCAAAGCGGGCTGGGTCAGGGCGTATCCCATGGCTACGCCCATAAAGGGCGCGGTGCATGGCGTTGCTACCAGCGTTGCGAGAACGCCTGTAAAGAACGATCCCGTCATGCCGGTCTTTTGCGTGAGCGATTGCCCCGCATTGACGAATTTGAAATTGATCTCGAAAAAGCCGATCAGGTTGAGGCCGAGGATGAAGAACAGATAGGCGAGGAAGAGGATAATCGCCGGGTGCTGCAACTGGAATCCCCATCCGACCTGTGCACCGCCGGCCTTGAGAAGCAGCAAAATTCCCGCAATCACCGTAAAGCAGGCAAGGATTCCGACTGTGTAGGCAATGCCGTTCATACGCGCCTTGGCGAGGTCTTTATCCTTCAGTTTGACAAGGCTCAGCGCCTTCATCGATAGCACGGGGAACACGCATGGCATAAGGTTCAAAATCAGGCCACCGAGAAAGGCGAAGAAGATCGCCTTTACGAATCCGCCCGTTTCCTGAGTGATCGAGTTTTTATGTGCGAAAACCGCGTCGCCGGTCGCTCCCGAAACCCGCACGGCCTTGCGCGCGCCCGCCGCGTCTTCATAAACGATAACGAGATTGGAGATCGGCGCGTCCGACAAATCGCGTTCGCCGCGCTTGTGCGTGAGAATCAGATGCCCTTCATCTTTTTTCGCCGATGTTTTGTCGGGATTGGAAATCAGGCCCCATTCTTCGGGATAGAGCTCGATGGATTTCAATTTGTTAAAGGCGTTCGGCGTGTCGGTGGCAACGGTGACAATCAGGTTTTTGCCCGACTCCGACATCACGGATTGCCATCCCATGTCGATCGGAAGTTTGGTGCGCGCCATCTCTACGGCAGCCGGTACGGGTTCTTCGTCGCCGTTGATGGTGAAAGATTCCGTCAGGTTCTCGGGGATGCAGATCTCGTTGCAGACGAGGATTTCGATATCGGCCGTGATCGTTTGCGGCTCGCCGCTGACTTCCGGGAGCGTGATGTCCTGGAGCAGCGTCACTTCGTCCTCATAGCCGAAATTGACCAAGGGCCCCATGGGCAGGCGATGCGGGATTGGCCACTGAATCGCCTTCGTTTCGATGTCCTCTGCTCCCGACCATTTTATGCGGATGATGGCGCCGGAATCGCCGGGATTAAACCAGTAAGTATGCCAGCCGGGGCGGATCTGCTGCTGAATCCCGACCGTAATCGTATCGCCGCTTTTAACTGTCGTTTTTTCGGGGAGGAGGCGGATCGCTACGTTATGTTCTTGTGCGGGGGCGGCCAAGGCGGGCGAAGTGTTTGAAAATAAAGAAACAACCAGTGCCAGAAAGCCGAGAGCCAAAATCAGTTTGTGAAACATATCCGCCTTCACGATTTCGTTACCAAAGTAATCTAGCCTAAGTAGGCTTCAAGTCTATCTCTATGCTACGGATAAAAAAGGATTTATTATGACGGCCGGATCTTCATTCCCATCCAGTGCACAGGATAAAATCATGTCGGATAAGCTTCTTTGGGCGCCCTCTTCGCCGGAAAAGACGCAGCTCGCAGCCTTTATGAAGAAACTCGGCCATGAAAGGCTCGATTATGACGCGTTCTGGCGATGGAGCGTCGAAAATCCGGAAAAATTCTGGGATTCCGTGTGGGATTTCACCGGAATTATCGGGGAAAAGAGAAAAACCATCCTTAAAAACGGCAATAAGATGCCGGGGGCGCAATTCTATCCCGAAGCAAAGATCAACTACGCCGAAAATCTTTTAAAACGCCGCGACGATGCGCCCGCCATTATCTTCCGGAATGAGCCGGGGCGCGAACGCACACTGAGCTTCGCCGGTCTTTTTGCCGAAGTCGGCCGCTGGCAGGCGCAATTCAAGGCATGGGGTATAAAAAAAGGTGATCGCGTCGCTGCGTACATGCCCAATATGCCTGAAACGATTATCGCCTGCCTCGCCGCCTCGTCGTTGGGTGCTATCTTCTCTTCCGCCTCGCCGGATTTCGGTGTGCAAGGGCTGATCGACCGCTTCGGCCAGATCGAACCGAAAATCCTCGTGGCGGTGGACGGCTATTACTATAACGGCAAGATCATCGACTGTTTGCAGAAGGTTAAGGACGTACATCCGCATCTGAAAGGGCTTGAACAAATCGTCGTTGTGCCCTTTACGCAGGAACAGCCCGATACGTCGTTTTTGCCGAACGTCACGCTTTGTACGTCGTTTGCGCCCGCTGCCGACATGACGTTCGAACGCGTGGATTTCAATCATCCGCTTTTTATAATGTTCTCTTCGGGCACGACGGGCATACCAAAATGCATCGTCCATGGCCATGGCGGTACGCTGCTTCAGCATATGAAAGAACATCAGCTTCAGACAGATATAAAATATGGGGACGGGATATTTTACTTTACCACTTGCGGCTGGATGATGTGGAACTGGCTGATCTCCGGCCTGGCGTCGGGCGCGACGCTTTTGCTGTTTGACGGATCGCCTTTTTACCCCGATGGAAATGTGTTGTGGGACTATACGTCGAAGCACAAAGCCATGCTTTTCGGAACCTCCGCCAAATATATAGATGCCTTGAAAGTGAACGGTCTGAACCCAGGACGGGATTATGATTTATCGGATTTGAAAGTCGTTTGTTCGACGGGCTCGCCGCTCGTTCATGAATCCTTCGACTTCGTCTATTCCCATATAAAGAAGGATTTACACCTCGCCTCCATTTCCGGCGGGACAGATATCGTTTCCTGCTTCGTGCTTGGTAATCCAATTAGCTCCGTCTATCGCGGGGAAATTCAGGGGCCGGGGCTAGGCATGGCCGTCGACGTGTTCGACGACGATGGAAAACCGATCCCCGCAGGCGCTGGATCGGGTGAACTTGTCTGTACGAAGCCGTTCCCGTCCATGCCCGTCATGTTCTGGAACGATACGAACGGCGAGAAGTACAAGGCAGCCTATTTCGGGCGTTTTGAAAATGTCTGGTGTCATGGGGACTGGATCGAACGTACGCCGCATAACGGCCTTATCATCCACGGACGCTCGGACGCTACGCTCAATCCGGGCGGCGTACGGATAGGCACGGCGGAAATCTATCGCCAGGTCGAACAGATTCCCGAAGTTGTCGAGAGCATCGCCGTAGGGCAAGACTGGGAAGGGGATGTGCGCATCATTCTGTTCGTGCGGCTGAAGCCGGGCGTACAGCTCGATGACGTTCTGGCCGAAAAGCTTAAGAAACAAATTCGGAATGGTGCCTCGCCGCGGCATGTACCGGCCCGGATCATCCAGATTGCCGATATCCCCCGCACTAAATCCGGCAAGATCACCGAATTGGCAGTGCGCGATATCATTCACGGACGCAAAATCAAAAATATCGAGGCGCTGGCCAATCCTGAATCCCTTGATTTATATAAAGATATCGGCGCCTTAAAGAATTAATTATGGACATAACGTAAACTTTATTTTAATCAGAAGCATGGAAAAAAAGCTTCTTGATTATGTGCGCAGCCTGAACGCCCAGCAGGAGCTTCTAGAAAAAGCGGAACAAAATGCCCGCAGGGCTGTGGAGGGCGATTCTCTCGACCTGCTTCAATACGAGGTTCAGAGCTTTTCCCCTTATGGAACGCCGCAGGACATAGGCCGTATTCTTTCCGATATGAAGAAAAAGGAACTCGACCGTGATATCCGGATAATCGGCAATTGCCTGTCGTTCCTGGAGACGTTGCTCGAACTAATTGAGACTCACAGGACCCACCGCAATGAATCCGGTGTGCTGCCCTCGGCGCAGAGAATGACCATGGTCGATTCCGATCGGGGTTGTTTTACAAACCTGAAGGAAAAAACCCGCTATTTTATGAACATTCTTTTCGATGAGAACATCTTTCTCAACAAGAGCGGGCTGGAAACGCGCTATGATATGCTGGCCAAAACTTTCGAGGACGCCGCCCATGAGAAT
>DASTUM010000127.1:0-26369 GCA_035759665.1 Micavibrio sp. | reverse complement strand
TTTCCTCGGCCATCTGGAAGCCTGCGACGCGCTCGTCATCGCAATCAAGCCACAGGTGATGAACGATTTCTGCACGGCCATCAAAACCCACCTGCCGCGCACGATCACCGTGCTCTCTATCGCCGCGGGCCAGACCATCGCCTCATTCCAAAGCCATTTCGGGCAATCACAGCCCATCGTCCGCGCCATGCCCAACACGCCCGCCGCCATCGGCAAGGGCATGTCCGTCGCCTGCGCCTCCGCCAGCGCCGGGGAAAAAGAACAACAGATCGCGCACGATCTCCTCGTCACGCTCGGCCTCATCGAATGGCTCGACGATGAAACGCGCCTCGACGCCGTCACGGCTGTGTCCGGCAGCGGCCCCGCCTATGTTTTCTACCTGATCGAGGCGCTCGCCGATGCGGGCATCAAGGCGGGCCTGTTCCCAGACCTCGCCATGACTCTCGCCCGCCAGACCGTGATCGGCGCCGCCGCCCTCGCCGAATCCGAAGACGCCATTCCCGCCGCCCAGTTGCGCCAGAACGTCACCAGCCCCAACGGCACCACCGCCGCCGCGCTCGAAGTTTTGATGAAAGGCGACTTCCAGAAAATCATGGACAAAGCCGTGGCAAAGGCAACGGCACGAAGCAAGGAACTCTCCCGCTAGCCCTCTCTCGCCGCGCCCCGAGCCAAACGAGAATACACACCCTATTATCCTCATTGCGAGGAGCCGGAGGCGACGCGGCAATCCATGGATTGCTTCGTCGTCCTGCTTCGCCCTACGCAGGACTCCTCGCAATGACGGAGGGCTTACACGCACCGTCACGCCGCCCTTCTATACGCACCGGCCCCTTATACACACCGCTCCCCATACAAAAGCATCCCCGCGAAAGCGGGGAATAATAGAATCTTCGTGATCCTCGTGCGCTTCGCGGTAAAACGAAACACCCCGGATCGAACCCGCAACATCGTTGCATGGCACTTAAATGGAATTACTTCTTCGCCTTGCCCTTGGTGCCAAGCCCTATATCCTTGGCGAGGCGGGATCTCTGCCGGGCGTAATTCGGCGCGACCATCGGATAATCGGAAGGCAGGCCCCAGCGTTCACGGTATTCTTCGGGGGTCATGCCATACGCCGTTTTCAGGTGGCGCTTGAGCATTTTGAGCTTCTTGCCGTCTTCGAGGCAGACGATATGTTCCGGCGTCACGGATTTCTTCACCGGCACGGCAGGCTGCGGACGGTCGGCAGAGATCGGCGCATGGCCGCCAAGGCCGGACAACGTCCTGAAAACCTGCTCGATCAGCGAGGAAATATCGCTCTGCGCCACCGTGTTGTTGGACACATGGGACGACACGATTTCCGTGGTCAGGGCCAGAAGATCGGCGTGGGATGTCTGTTCGGCCATAAAGCTCTCCGCAAGTAATATCTTTGAATAATTATAGGTTTTATTACAGGCCGTAACAAGTATTACTGAATTGATCTCAGGAATTATTTTCGGGCAGGTCGCCGATCTCGCGGTTTTGCTTCTTGGAAAGCGACACGTCCGCGCCGCGCAAATAAACGGGCTCCGGCTTCAGGGCCTTTCCGCCGTTCCGCAGGAAATGCTCCAGCCCGATCCGCGCCAGAGTTTTAGGATCGGGCAGCTTGCACTCCCGCCCCTCCACGGCGAGCCGGGCCAGCGCGTCGCCGCAAAGGATGTACTGCCCCCCGGCGATCTTCTTGCGCAGATCGCCCTCTTCCATGCAGGACGGCTCGCCCTGCGGGTTCTTGTCCGCATCGAACGCCTGCACGTAATAATCCGTCCTCTTGGTTTCGAGAATGACGAGGCAGGCGACATTCTCCGGCACGGCACTGCGCGCTACCACCTCGAACGTGCTCACCCCCTGCACCGGAACGTCGATGGCGAGGCCGAGCGCACGCGCCGCCGACAGGCTGATCCGCAAGCCCGTAAACGACCCCGGCCCCACCGTCGTCACGATCAAACCGACATCGGCAAAGGCGACCTTCGCCTCCGCCATCAATTCCTGCACCATGGGCATTAGTTTCGCCGCCTGTTCCCGCTGCGTCTCAAACGCGCGCGTATGCACTTCGCCTCTGTGAAGAACCGCAGCCGTACATCCGCCGAGCGCGGAATCGAAAGCCAGTACGGGTTTGGAAAACTCAGACAAATCTCGCCGCCTCGTCAAAATCAAGCCGTTTCGCGCGCGGATGCAACGTCTCCGGGCGTCCGTAGCCCAGCGCGCAGATAAAATTCACATCGCCGTCAAGACCGGGAAAAAATTCCGCCTTCACCTCGTCCTTGCTGAAACCCGACATCGGCCCGCAATCGAGGCCCTTGGCACGCGCGGCAATCAGGAAATACGCCGCCTGTAAAGTGCCGTTGCGCCATGCCGTTTCCGCGACCAGCGCATCCTTGCCGCCATACCATTTCTGCGTATCGACATGCGGGGCGAGCTTGTTCATCTTATCATAAAATTTGCGGTCATAGGCTAACAGTGCGACGACCGACGCCTCCATCGTCTTGTCCTGGTTGCTCTTGTCGAGCATCGGCTTGAGTTTTTCCTTCGCCTCTTTCGATCGCACGAACACGATGCGCAGCGGACAGCTATTCGCCGAGGTCGGCCCCCACTTCATCAGGTCGTAGATTTCCTGCACCAGCGATTCGGACACATTCCTGTCCTGCCACCCGTTATAGGTACGGGCCTCCCGGAACAGAATGTCGAAGGCTTGCTGATCGAGAGGCTGATTGTTTTCCACAAAATTTTCCTTATCTATGAACGGCTTCCTATTACTTACCCCAATCCTCCGGCAGATCAAGACCCCCTCTTTTTTGTGGTTTTCGGCAAGCGGATGGGCTACACCTCTCCCATGCTCCCTTTTTCCTTAAAACATCTGGGCCTGACCCTCGGATTTGCCGCCATGATGGGAGCGACAGTGGCGAAAGCCGCCGAATACGATGACAAATCGGCGGTCATTTTCGCCTATTTCGCCGTCGGCAACGACGACAGCCCGTCTTCGAGCATCCGCACCGAACAATTCGCCCAGCAGATCGCCGAACTCACGTCGGGCGGCTACAATGTCCTGCCTCTGCCCCAGATCGTCGATGCTTTCGTCGCGGGGCAACCCCTGCCGCCGCACACAGTGGCTATCACCTTCGACGGCGCCGACAAATCCATTTTGCGCGATGCCGTTCCGCTGCTCGAAGATCACGATCTGCCCTTTACGGTGTTCATTCCAGCTGACCGGATCGAAAGCGACAAGCCGCCTTTCATGGGCTGGGGCGACCTTCGCCGCCTTAAACGCACGGGGTTGGCAAGCTTCGGACTGCACCCGGCATCCTACAGCCGCCTTGCCGACAACCGTGCAGATGAAATCAAACGCCAGATCAACAATTCCCTCGCCGCCATCCGCAAGGAACTGGATATCAACGTCACCCTTTTCGCCTATCCGTACGGCGAATACGATGAAAGCTATAAGAAAGTCGTAAAGACGCTGGGCTTCAAGGCCGCGTTCGGCCAGCAATCGGGAGTCGCCTGGTCGGGCGATGACCGCTACGCCCTGCCGCGCTTCACCCTGACCGAACGCTACGGCGACATGGACCGCTTCACGATGACGGCGAACGCCCTGCCGCTCCCCGCGACGGACATTTCACCGGAAGATCCGCATCTGAAATCCCTAACGCCCTCGATCGGCTTCACGGTTCCCGAAGACATGGCGAAATCGCTTAAAAGCCTGTCCTGCTTTTCCTCGACCGAAGAAAAACCCGAACTTCAGATTTTGGGAAACCGCGTCGAAATCCGCATGAACAAACCCTTCCACGAAGACCGCCCCCGCATCAACTGCACTATGCCCGTCGCCGGCACGGCGCCCGCGGAAGAACCGCGTTTCCGCTGGCTCGGCATGATGTATACGGTACCGCAGGATTTGCTGGATGACGCCGCGATGGCGGAACAATCTAAAATTCAAAAACACGCCGGAAACCCGAACGATTCCATCAACATGGAATAGGCTCTTTCAACCACCAAGACTCCAAGCCACCAAGAATCTCGTTCATAAACCAAGCGCGCGGGCAGCTTTTTCGAATTGCCTGCGGCGCTGAAACTCTTACAAAAAAGACTTGGCGCCTTGGAGTTTTGGTGGTTTCAGCCTCAAACTCCCTATTCCATCGTCTGGCGCACTTCCAGAACTTCGGGAACGTAATGGCGGAGCATCTTCTCCACGCCGCTCTTCAACGTGACCGTCGAACTCGGACACCCTGAACACGCGCCGCGCATGTGAAGATAGACGACCCCCTGCTCGAACCTGTCGAACACGATATCGCCGCCGTCCATAGCCACGGCAGGGCGCACGCGCTTGTCGATCAGCTCTTTAATCTGTTTGGAAATTTCGTCCAGCATGCCGTCGTCGGCGGACGCACCCGCGTCATGTCCGTCCCTGAACAGGTTTTCGCCCGTGGTGAAGTGCTGCATAACGGCGGCGAGGACATAGGCCTTGATATCGGCCCACTGCACGGCATCGGACTTCGTGACCGACACGAAATCATATCCGAAGAAAACGCGCTCGACGCCCTTGATCTGGAAGATGCGTTCCGCAAGCGGCGATGTGGCCGCTGCCTCCGCGTTCTGGAACTCCGCGGCGCCCGATTGCATGACCGTGACGCCCGGGATGAATTTCACCGTGGCGGGATTGGGGGTGTTTTCGGTCTGAATGAACATGCTGGCGGCTCCTGTAACCCGTAAATTAATACGGTTTCAGTCCTATTCAAGCCCACCCGAAAAATCAAGAAAACTCTTTCATATTGCCCGGAACGACGACCACGGGCACCTTCATGCGCGACAACCCCTTGCCGATGCAAAAACTGACCAGCGGCCCAGGCGACTGCCCCGGCCCGCCGCCCAAGATCAACTGGACGATGAAATCATCGTTGTCGATGGTTTTTATGACGGCCTCGCCGGGATCGCCTTCCGCGAAATAAAGCGAAGGAATAATTCCGTTATGGTCGTTCGCGCTCTTGGCGACGGTCCAGAGATATTGCTCGCCCTGCTGGCGCAACTCCTTTTTCATCTTTTCCTCGACGGCGCCCCAGTGCTGGAACTCCTGATCCTCGATGATGCGCAAAATGCCCAGCTTGGCGCGGTGCGTTTTGGCGAGATCGCAGGCATAACGCAGGGCCGCGCGGAATTCGTCGCTGTCGTCGGCGACGACGAGATAAGTGCCGCCGTCTCCCTTGCGGGCGCGGCGCTCGATCGGTTCGACGTCGATAATCTCAGGACTGTTCATATCTAATCCCTCCTCAGGAATGTAAAAGCCGACCATCCCGAAATCAATGCCATCATGATGGCGAACACCCCGTAAAAGAACGAATGGTTGTTCGAGAACAGATAAACCCGCGCATTGAAGCCCACCTGCCCGACCTGAAGCGTCTTCGACTGACGGGCGACGACCTTTCCTTCCGTGACCAGAAGCGCCTCCACCGTATAAATCCCCATCGGCACACCGGGTGGCAGGTCGAAAGACGCCTTGAAGAATCCAGGATTGAGGAAGCTCAGCACCTTCGGGCCGACCGGGAAAAATCCTTTTTCCTGCATTTTCCGGATCAGGGAATCCCGGAACAGGCCGATGGTTACCGCGTCCTCATCCTCGTCCTCGGGATAAAAGCCGAGATTGTTGATGCCGATTTCCTCCTCACGCAAAAGTGCCGGATAACCGGCCAGCGCCGCCTTGCCCAGCGACACCGTGTAATCGTAATAAGACGGCACACGGCGGAACTCGATATTGTCGCGGTTTACCCATGTGCCGAGCGCGCGGCCCTTACGGCGCACGATCACCGTGCGCTCTGGCCCCTTGAGCTTGACGATGACATCCCCCGGCCCGCCCGTCGTTCCAAAGACGACGACGCTCGTGCCGTTGAATCCCGTCGTGATATCCACATGATCCGCGGCCAGCTCCATATGCAGCGAGGGCGCGGACGCCTGCGCCGCCGCCGGCCCGGCGTAAAACAGCATCGTCAGGACGCTCAGAAAAACCCTCATGGCCGCACGTCCAGCGAAAATAAATCCGCGGGCTGAATGAACATCGCCGCCATCATCCGCACGCACACGCCAAGGATAATAAGAGCGAGAGCGACACGCGCGGGCGCGCCCTTGATGCGCTTGGCAAGCCGCACGCCGACCTGCGCGCCGACGACCCCGCCCGCGATCAAAACCAGCGCGAGAATGACATCGACCGTTCCATTGGCGACGGCGTGCAGGATGCACGAAAAAGCCGAAATAAAGATGATCTGATAGAGCGACGTCCCCGGCACCAGAAGGCTCGGCATCCCCAGTATATAGATCATCGCGGGAACCATCACGAACCCGCCGCCGACGCCGAGAATGGAAATCAGAACCCCGCCGAAAAACCCAACTGCGATCGGCAGCAACGCCGACATATACAGCCGCGATTTGGTAAACCGCATCTTGTAGGGAAGATTGCGGAAGAACTCGCGCTGCGAAATCGCCTGCACATCCTCGGTAACTTTCGAACGGTTCATCACCGCCTGAAGGCTTTCGAACAGCATCATAGAGCCGATGGAACCGAGCAGCAGAATATAGGAAATCCCGATAAACACATCGATATGCCCGAAATGCTGGAGCAGGCGGAAAATGAAGATTCCGATCACCGCCCCGCCCATGCCGCCGACGGTCATCATCCCGCCGAGATGGAAATCCACATTGCCCTTGCGCCAGTGGCCGAGCACGCCCGTCACGCTGGTAGCGACAAGCTGGTTCGCCTGCGTCCCCACCGCAACGGCGGGCGGGATGCCCATGAACAACAGGAACGGCGTCGCCAGGAACCCTCCGCCCACGCCGAACAGGCCGGACAAAAACCCGACCGCCACACCGAGAATCGCAAGACTCTCGGCAGGAACGGACATTTCAGCGATGGGAAGATAAATTTGCATGCTGGATATTAAAAATTGGGACTTGGTTATTGGAATATTACGCTTCTAATCCCCAATTTCCAACCTCCAACCTCTAACTTTGAATACACAATCGCTGCTTGCCCCGCACGTGATCCAGCGCAAGCCGGAAATCATGGGGTGGACGAACAGGACACATGGATCCCGGCCTCCGCCGGGATGACGGGTAGAGGAAACACCACCTCTAAGGAAACTCCGGAGATCGGAACCGCACACTTCCAACCTCCAACTTCCAATCTCTAATACGCCGTCGTCCCCTCAGGCCCTGACTGCGCCCAGAAATAAGCCTCGGCGTCTTTGAGGAAATTCTCATACTCGCCCGTGGGAAGCTCGTGATAGGCCTTCTTGAAATCGACGCTCTTGATGATACCGCGGAAATCCGGCTCCCAGTTCTTGTAGCCGTGCGCCAGCGCCGAACATTCGACCACATAGAGCGTGTCGCGGTAGAGCGACGCGAACATGATCGCCTGGCGCGATTGCAGGACAGTGCCAAAATTGCGCGAATAGGACGCCAGCGCATAGGACGCGAACCAGCGGCCAAGCCCCGCCCCGTCCACGACGGTGCCGAGGCGGTATTCATTGTAACGGGCCAGGTATTTCTCCCAGAACGGACGGCTGACGGCCACCTTCTGCACCTCGTCGCCATAGCGGGCGGGAAAAATCGTATAACGCTTGTCAGGGATCGCATCGACCATGCAGACCGGCTGCTCGGTGCCCGAAGGCCCGCGCACCGTCAGGATCGTGTGGTCGCCCGCATTGTTCTGCATCTTCCACGTATCGGGGAACGTGATGGACAGGCCCGTCTTTTCGTCCTGCCAGACGAAATAATCCGCTTTGGCGACGGACGGGAGGGCTAGAACAACAATGAATATGAAAAGGCGCAGGATCATGAATCGATTATACCTTGGCTGGAGGTGCCTACAACAAGTTTCATAATATGAAACGCCGTTAATCTACAAATTCCCCCAAACCCCACGCCCGTCGTTGCGAGGCGAAGCCGAAGCAATCCATCGGTCGTCCAAAAACCGCTTATTTCCGCCAGAACCCCATAATATCTATCGCATCCTTCAAAATCGGCTCGGCGATGGCGGCGGCCTTGCCCGCGCTGCTGTCCAGAATGCGGTCGATTTCCGCCGGGTCGGCCATCAGCTCGCGCATCCGCTCCGTGATCGGCCCCATTTTAGCGACGGTCAGGTCGGACAGCGCATTCTTGAACGCTGAAAACTGCTTTCCGCCATATTCGGCCATCACGGATTCCCGGCTGCTGTCTTCAAGCGCCGCGAAGATAGTGATCAGGTTTTTGGCTTCGGGACGCCCCTCGAACTCTTTCTCGCTGCTCGGAACATTCCCCGCGTCCGTCTTCGCCTTCCTGATCTTGTTCGCGATCGTGTCGGCGTCGTCGGTCATATTGATGCGGCTCATATCGCTTTCGGCGGACTTGGACATTTTCTGCGTCCCGTCGCGCAAGGACATCACCCGCGTCGCTTCGCCCATGATGACTGGCTCTGGCAGCGGAAAGAAATCGCGCTTCGCCACATGCTGGTTGAACGAAATGGCGATGTCGCGCATCAGCTCCACATGCTGCTTCTGGTCGTCGCCCACCGGCACATGCGTGGCGTGATAAAGCAGGACGTCCGCCGCCATCAGCACCGGATAGGTGTAAAGCCCGGCAGAAGCCTTTTCCTTGTCCTTGCCCGCCTTGTCCTTGAATTGCGTCATGCGGTTCAACCATCCGAGCGGCGTGATGCATCCCAGCATCCATCCCAGCTCCGCATGACCCGACACCGCGCTCTGCGGGAAAATCATCGAACGCGCGGGATCAACACCCGCCGCGATATACGCCGCCGCAACCTCGCGCGTAGAGTATTTGAGCGTATCGGGATTATACCCCGTCGTGTTGGCGTGCAAGTCTACGACGCAGTAAATGCATTCGCTCCCCGGCTCATCCTGCAGTTTCACCCAGTTCTTGAGCGCGCCGAGATAATTGCCAAGCTGCAAACGGTTCGTGGGCTGCATGCCCGAAAAGATGCGTTTTTTATTCATAATTTCTTTCTTACTCTAAAACACCCCTTCTCGTCATCCCCGTGGGTTTGCGAAGCAAACACCCACGGCGGGGATCCAGAAAACAGCGTCACTTTCGTCTTATTAAATTTTTGAGGTCTGACAGTTTGATTGCGCCGGTCGCGAGGACGGCAAAGGAATATGTGGCTAGGCCAAAGGCCACCAGAATGCAAAGAGCGCCGATTTTTTCAATCTTTGTTGCAACGAAATAATCCTTCAAATAGAACGCGACTATACCCAGCACGACCGCCATCACGCAAGAAGAAAAGAAAATCCGCGGCACGCACCGCCGGAAACGCGCATCGAAAGTGACTTTGCCGTGCTTGAGCAGGCCGTGAAGCATCATCACGAATTGCTGCCACCCGCACAGCCCCGTGGCGAACGCGATCCCCGCAACACCCATAAACTGAATGAAGATCAGGGCGAGGCCGATATTCGTCAGGGCGCAAACGATGGAGATTTTTACCGGCGTCACCGTGTCGTGCTGGGCGTAATAGGCCGTCGAAAAAACTTTTCCCGCCACATAGGCCGGAACGCCGAGCGCGTAGCCCATCAAAACGAAAGCCGTGGTGCGGGCGTCCGCCGCGTCGAACTCGCCATACTGGAACAACGCCTGTATCATCGGCTCCGCCGCGATCAGCATGGCCACGCCCGCCGGCAGCGCGAGCAGCAGGCATATCTCCAGCGCGCGGTTGAACAAATGGTTGGCCTCTTCAGTCCGCCCCCCCGCCATCGCACGCGACAGCATCGGCAGCAGCGCCGTACCCACCGCGATCCCCACCATGCCGAGCGGCAGCTGGTTCAGCCTGTCCGCATAATACAGATAGGAAATCGACCCCGCCGCCAGTGTCGAGGCGATGATGATATCCACGAACAGGTTGATATGCACCACGCCCGCCCCCAGAACCCCCGGCCCCATCAGCTTGAAAAGCTTTTTGATGTCCGCATCGAACCGGGGAAGGCTCCAGTGAATTTTGATCTTGTACATTTTAATGCACGCGACAAGCCCGGCGAACTGCAAAACGCCTGCACCGAACAATCCCCACGACAGCGCATGACCGCCCGTCTTCATCATCGGCTCCAGGAAATACAACGCCGCGATGAGCGTCAGGTTGAAGACAATCGGCGCCGCCGCGAACGGTACGAACTTGTCGTGCGCGTTGAGTACGCCGCCCAGCAGCGCCGACAGCGAAATCAGCAGCAGATAGGGAAACGTCACCCGCGTCATTTCGACGGCGAGCTCATAACGCTCCTCCCCCGCGCCGAACCCCGGCGCGAGGGCGAAAATAATCCACGGCATCGCAAGAATCGCCACGATGGTGAAGGGCGTGAGCAGCGCCGTCATCACGGCAAAGGCGTTGGACGCGAACCTGTTCGCCTCCTCCTCCCCGTCCTTTTGCATCTTCGCGGAATACATCGGCACGAACGACACGGAAAACGCGCCCTCCGCAGTAACCCGCCGGAACAGGTTCGGCAATTTCAAAGCGACGATGAACGCATCCGCCACCGGCCCGGCGCCGAGGATGATCGCCGTCATCACATCGCGTATAAACCCAAGAATGCGGGACAAACCCGTGAGGCCGCCCACCGTCGCCATTGCTTTGATCAATTTCATGAAATGCTTATACCCCACCCGTCATCCCGGCGAAAGCCGGGACCCATACGTCCTGCCCACCCATCCCATGGTTTCCGCCTTCGCCCGAATAATCGCGAAGGTTCAGGAGGACAAGCGGGATTTAGGAAAAAGTGCGGAAATCAGATACGAGACAAAGCAGGCTTAAGACCGGATGCCTCAGGAACCTCTGCTGGCTTTTTCTTCGGCGGCGCCGAGACGATAACATGTTCGCCGTTCACCACCTTATTGAACCTGTGAGCGCACGCCGTCCAGGTGGCAAGGAGTGGCGCGGCGACTTCGGCCACAGCACCCAATGCCGTAGCAAACGACATGGAATCAGGCATTGTACTCTGCAGTTCCGCGAGGACGCCCGCAGTTCCCGCACCAAAAACTGCAAAACATCCCAAAGCCATATTACGTGCGCCTCGGGCTTTGGAGAGAAGACCAACGGAGGTATGCAAATCTGCGGGCTGCGTATCAATCGCCAGCGCTTTTCCCGTTGGCTTGAAAGGCATGCATAAAATATTGGTGTTGAAAGCAGCATCAATGACCATGCTTTCCAGCATTTTGGCGTTGGCGGCCACAACGGGGGCGCCCAAGGCAAACGGAAGCAATAGCGGCAGCAATGCGCCGTTATTCGTAAGCATGTCGGCCGCCACTGTGAATGCGCCGCAGAGTACGCCGGCCTGAACGCCCGCGGACTGGTGAAACGTCTTCCACAGCGGCACATGCAAAGGATTGCCGCTCAGGGTCAAGTATTTGCGATCATTGGTTTTCATGGAAAGCGAAATATATCAGTGTTTTTTATTATGTCAATATATTTTAGCGTGACTTCGCCCTATGTTAACCTTAAGAAATTCATATGAAACAAAACCCCGAAAGCTGCTGGTTCGGCGAAGAATCCGTAACCCCGGAAGCCAAGACCAAAAAGGTCATCGGCGTGTTCGATTCCGTGGCATCCAGATATGACATCATGAACGATGTCATGTCCGGCGGCCTGCACCGCCTCTGGAAAGACCACCTCGTTCGCAAGATTCGCCCCCAAAAGGGGCTGCATTATCTCGACGTCGCGGGCGGCACCGGCGACATCGCCTTCCGCATTCGCAAGAAAGCCGGGCCTGATTGCAAAATCACGCTATGCGACCTCAACACCGAAATGCTGCACGTGGGCCGAGACCGCGCGCTTGACCGCGGCTACACCGACGATTTCGGCTGGGTAACGGGCAACGCCGAATCCCTGCCCCTTCCCAACGAGAGCGCCGACGTCTACACCATCGCCTTCGGCCTAAGGAACGTCACCCATATCGACACGGCACTGACCGAAGCGCTGCGCGTGCTCAAGCCCGGCGGGCGTTTCTACTGCCTCGAATTTTCCAGGGTGCAGGAACCCTTCCTTGCCAAAATTTACGACCGCTATTCCCACAGCCTGATCCCCAAAATGGGCGAGGTCATCGCCAAAGACCGGGACAGCTATCAATATCTCGTTGAATCCATTCGTAAGTTCCCCTCCCAGACAGAGCTGCTCAAACGCATGGAAACGGCGGGATTCCGCCGCTGCCGCTTTGAAAACCTGACCTTCGGTGTCGTCGCCATACATGAGGGCTTTAAGATATAGCCTGCTTATGCAAAAAGGGCTGGACAGAAGCTTGGAACGTTTTTATAACCTATCCCGTTGCTTTCATGATGGTTCTGGCCTAATGGAGCTTCGCGAAAAGCACCGTGTGGGTGATATCGTCAATCAATTTGAAAATCAAAGGGAAGACACTCTAATGAACAACATCGTTAAATCCGTTGTATTCGCTGCCGTTGTCCTGTTCGCAGGTATCGCCGCTATGCAAGTTATCTACAACAATCAAGACGGTTCCGCTGATATCACGGCTGTCGAGCCCGCCGCCGGCGACGTCGTCGTAACGCCTACGGACGACCAGGCTGAAGCAGCCCGCGAAACGATCGACGCGAACTCCGAAGCTGCAAAAGACGCTGTCGAAGCACAAGCCGACGCTGACAAAGCCGCTGCCGACGCTGCTGAAGAAGCCGCGACGACGCCTGCCGCAGAAGATGCAGCAGAAGCACAAAAAGACGCTGCCGAAGCCAACGAAGACGCAGCGAAAGAAGCTATCGACGCTGAAGCGGACGCTGCCAAGGAAAATGTTGACGCTGCTGAAGAAGCCGCAGAAAAAGCTGAGTAATTTACTCGCCTTTTTCGGATGAAAATCCTAGATTAAGCCCTGCCCCGTAAAGGCGGGGCTTTTTCTTTCGGCCCCCGTCATAGCGAGGAGCCGGGGCGACGCGAAGCGATGAGACAGGGAAAAATGTTAGAGAAGAAAAAAATACTTTTGATCATCTCCGGCGGCATCGCGATCCAGAAGACGCCCGCCCTGATCGGCCTGCTGAAAAACGGCGGCGCGTCCGTGACCGCGATCATGACCCCGGCTGCGCAGAACTTCATAACCGCCGATGAAATCGCTTCCCTGACCGGCAACAAGGTTCATCTCGACACGTTCGACAAGGACGGCTGGATGGAGCATATCGACCTGTCCCGCAAAGCAGACCTCGTTCTCGTCGCGCCCGCCACCGCCAATCTTCTTGCGAAGATGGCGCACGGCCTTGCCGACGATCTGGCCTCCACGACGCTGCTCGCGAGCGACAAGCCCGTCATGGTTTGCCCGGCCATGAATGTCGAAATGTGGAACGCCCCCGCGACCCAAAGGAATATCGAAACGTTACGCGGCGACGGCGTCCTGATCACCGGCCCCGCCCCCGGCCTTCTCGCCTGCGGTGAATTTGGCATGGGCCGACTCACCGAACCGGAGGATATTTTCGAAGCCGTCCAATCCTTTCTAAAAGCCCCCTCTCCCTCGGGAGAGGGCCGGGGTGAGGGGCTACGATCTATATCGTCCCTCCAAACCCCTCACGCAAACCCTCTCCCGAGGGAGAGGGCTTTAGCCGGATTAAAAGCCATCGTCACCAGCGGCCCCACCCATGAGGCTATTGATCCGGTTCGTTTCGTATCAAACCGTTCTTCCGGCAAGCAAGGCCACGCCATCGCGAAGGCTCTCGCCGATCTCGGCGCCGCCGTTACACTCGTCACCGGCCCAACCTCCCTGCCCGCTCCCCAAGGCGTTCAAACCATCGCTATAGAAAGCGCGGCTGAGATGCTGAAATCATGTAAAAATTCCCTTCCAGTGGACATCGCCGTCTGCGCCGCCGCCGTCGCCGACTGGACACCCGAAACCTACCAATCCTCAAAAATGAAGAAGACTTCCGATACGGCGATGACTCTAAGTTTCCGGCAAAATCCCGACGTCCTCGCCACGCTCTCGGCGGCTGATAAAGACCGCCCCCGCCTCGTCGTCGGCTTCGCCGCCGAAACCGACGATGTGGTGACCAACGCACAGGCCAAACTCGTTAAGAAAGGCTGCGACTGGGTTGTGGCTAACTCCGTCTCCGCGGCCAATCCCGTCTTTGGCTCCGACGAAAATCAGGTATATTTCGTAACATCGGCAAACACGGAAGAATGGCCCAAAGCCAGCAAGGATGAGATCGCCCGCAAACTCGGCGAACGCATTGCGCAGTTCTTCCGTGATGACGCAGTCAAAACCGCCGCCGAATAACCCTCCTCGTCATTGCGAGGAGCGCACGGCGCGACGCGGCAATCCATGGATTGCTTCGCTGCGCTCGCAATGACGAAGTGAAGGAAAGTAGAATTAATGTCGCAGCCCGTCCTGAAATCACAGGAGGATCTCAAAGCCGAAGGCCACACGCCGATGATGGCGCAGTATCACGCGCTCAAGGCGCAATATCCGGACTGCATCCTCTTCTACCGCATGGGCGACTTCTACGAAATGTTCTTCAATGATGCGACCGCGGCCTCCGAATGCCTCGATATCACGCTCACCAAGCGCGGCAAGAACGAGGGGCAGGAAATCCCCATGTGCGGCGTGCCGTTTCACTCTTACGAGCCCTACCTCGCAAAACTCATCCGCTCTGGCTTTAGGGTCGCGATCTGCGAACAGACCGAAACGCCTGAACAAGCCAAAAAACGCGGCGGCTACAAGGCCCTCGTCAACCGCGACGTCATTCGCGTCGTCACGCAAGGCACGCTGACCGAAGACACGCTTCTCTCCCCGCGTGAAAACAACTACATCGCCTGCGCGTGCGAAAGCGCCGGGCAATACGGCCTCGCCTGGCTCGATTTATCGACGGGAGAATTTCTCGCGCAAGGCCTCGCGCGCGGACAGGTCGCGGCCTCCCTCGACCGCATAGCCCCTTCCGAATTGCTGCTGCAGGACCGCCTTGCCGTACAGGATATTTTCGCCGCTCAGAAACAAATCCTGACGCCGCAACCCTCCTCCCTCTTCGACGCCCAGAACGCGCAAAAAAGGCTGGAGAAAATCTACGGCGTCGGCACGCTGGAATCCTTTGGCTCGCTTTCCCGCCCCGAAATCGCGGCGGCGGGCGCATTGGTCGATTACGTCGAACGCACGCAAAAAGGCAAGATGCCCCGCCTTGGCCGCCTGCGCCAGATCACGGGTGGAGCGGTCATGGAGATCGACCCCGCCACGCGCCGCTCGCTCGAACTGGTGCGCACGCAAACCGGCGAACGCCGGGGCAGCCTCCTCGATTGCATCGACCGAACCGTCACGGGCGCAGGCGCGCGGCTCTTGCAAGTCCGCCTCTCCGCGCCGCTGACCGACCTCGCCGAAATCACCGCCCGCCACGACCAGGTGGAAACCTTCACCGGCGAAACCGCGCTGCGCTCCGCCCTGCGCGATTACCTCAAACAACTGCCCGATCTGGAACGCGCCCTTTCACGCCTCAGCATCGGGCGCGGCGGCCCGCGCGATCTCGGCATGGTGCGCGATGCGCTCGACATCGCCGAAACCCTGCGCGCCGTGCTTCTCACCGCCGGCGGCGACATCCTGCAACATTTCGCCGACGGCATCGCGCTCGACGACGACTGCAAATCCCTGAAAGACACCCTCAAGGCCGCGCTGGACGACACGCTCCCCATGCTCGACCGCGAAGGCGGCTTCATCCGCGACGGCTACGCCGCCGATCTCGACCATCTCCGTTCCCTGCGCGACGACGCCAAACGCCTGATCGCGGGCCTCCAGGCCAATTACCGCGAAGCGACGGATATCAACCTTCTCAAAATTTCCTACAACAACGTGCTGGGCTATTTTATCGAAGTGCCCTCGCGCCACGCCGACCGCCTGATGGTAAAAAAAGAAGACGCGTCCAATCCTTTCATCCACCGCCAGACCCTCGCCAACAACGCCCGCTTCACGACTCCCGAGCTTTCCGAACTTGAGCGCGACATTTCCTCGGCGGCGGAAAAATCCCTCGCGCTCGAACAGAGCCTATTCGCCAAATTCGTTTCTCAAACCTGCGCCAGCTCCGAATGCCTCGGCACCATCGCCCGCGGCGCGGCCCGCCTCGACGTCGCCCTCGCGCTCGCCGAACTTGCGGTTGAAAAGAACTACACGCGCCCCGCCATGGAAGACGGCTTTGCCTTCACCATTCAGGGGGGCCGCCACCCCGTCGTTGAAACCGCCCTGCAAAAAGACGGCGCGCCCTTCGTGCCCAACGATTGCTCCCTCGACCCGCAGCAACGCCTCTGGCTGCTGACCGGCCCGAATATGGCGGGTAAATCCACCTTCCTGCGCCAGAACGCGCTGATCGCCATCCTCGCCCAGATGGGATCCTTCGTCCCAGCCGCCTCGGCCACCATCGGCATCGTCGATAAATGTTTCTCGCGCGTCGGCGCTTCGGACGATCTCGCGCGCGGACGCTCTACCTTCATGGTCGAAATGGTCGAAACCGCGACGATTTTGAATCAGGCGAGCGAACGCAGCCTCGTCATCCTCGACGAAATCGGGCGCGGCACCTCCACCTATGACGGCCTGTCCATCGCCTGGGCCTGCGTCGAACACCTGCACGAAGTCTCGAAATGCCGCAGCATTTTCGCAACCCACTATCACGAACTCACCTCGCTGAAATCGCGCCTGCCCTCCCTCGCCTGTCATTCGATGGCGGTGAAGGAATGGGACGGCAAAATCGTCTTCCTGCATTCCGTCCAACCCGGCGCGGCGGACCGCTCCTACGGCATCCACGTCGCTCAGCTCGCCGGCTTGCCGGAATCCGTCACCGACCGCGCCAACCAGGTGCTCGAACTCCTGAACCAGGGCGAACATGGCGGAGCGGCCCTAACCCGCCTCGCCGACGACCTGCCCCTGTTCCAGAGCGCGCCCAAACCCGCCCCGCGCAAACCCTCCGCCGCCGAAGAGCGCCTCGCCGCGATCAACCCCGACGACCTGTCCGCCAGAGAGGCCCTAGACCTGCTCTACGATCTGAAATCCCTTTTGCAAAACTGACGGTTTCCAAGGGCCGGGGCCGCCTTGTCGGCCTTCCGAAAGCCAAGGTTGCCAACCCCTCGGGCGGTACGATATAAAACCCCGCAAGACTGCTTAAAACGCCGGAGGAGTGGCAGAGTGGTTGATTGTACCGCACCCGAAATGTAACCACACCTACCTAAATCATCAAAAAATCTATAAATATCAAACAGTTGAAAGTATAAATATTTTCATATTATACTTACACGTGTCTTACACAGTTTCGACTGTTACAGGAGGTATGTAATGTTGGATGAAAGCCATACATTGATGGACGGTAAGGTCCATCTATACAAACGCGACAATAGTCGCTTTTGGCAATGCTCCACCTATCTGCGCGGACGCAACCACCGCGCCTCCACCAAAGAAGAAAGCCTAACCTTTGCCAAAGACTACGCCCAACAATAGTACATGGCCATGTACCTACAGGCACAGCACACGAAGCAGGAAAACCGCGTCAGCGAAATGCTTCGTAAATTTGTGGCCCCCCACGGTGAGCCACAACCCGCCGTAGCCACGGCCAGACCGAAAAAATTCTCTGGCCCAACCTTTAGGGAAGCCACAGAAAAATTCCTGAAAGAATACGCTATCATTACAAAAGGTGAGCGCAGCGAAAAGTATTCTAACGGTCATAAGTTAAAGGCTAATGCTGACTTACTCCCTTTCTTTGGAGATATTAGAAATCGAAGTACGCGGAAAGCGTGGCGTTGGTTATCTGGTAAATGTCCGCACATTCCATCAACCGAAGGCAAATGTAAGTGTGCCGCAAGCTGTAAGCGGTTCGGACATTTCCATCTCTGTCTTTCTTCAATTCCAGTTCTTCCAAAATACTATTCATTTGACCTGTCGGCGTTTTTCCAAATATCAAGTCTGTAGGCTTTCCCGAATGGCGTTTTTGCATTCGCAGGAAGGGCTGAATGGCCCCTTTCATGCTCTTACAATAGCCAAGAACTGCCGGACTAGCGTTGAGATGATCGAGAAATTTTATGCCTCACATCTCAAAAATACGCTCGATGCCTCGGCAATTAACGTACGGAAACCAAAGAAAAAGACTAAAAAGGACTAAAAACCTATAGGGCCGCATTTTTGCTTGAAATGCGGCCCTCCGGTCCTTATAAATTCCCTCACTTGCGGGCAGGTGGCAGAGCGGTTGATTGTACTGCACTCGAAATGCAGCATGGGTGAATAGCCCATCGGGGGTTCGAATCCCCCCCTGCCCGCCATTAAATTTTCAATCCACAGTTACCTAAGAAATGTCAGATCAGGAACCAGAGTTAATCGAACTTTCTGAAACCTATCACGCCGAACTTGCGCGATTGGAAAAGATGGTTCGAATTATGTACTCCATGACCCATGTTAGACACTTTTATTATCGTTTGAGTCAGGCAGAGGTTGAGATAACAAATGAATTTATGATGGACGTAGAGGCGTACACTACTGCGTTGATTATCAGTTATGGCAGGATTTTTACTGAAACAGAAGGCGTGACGAAACTAAGCGCGGATAGCGTTCCGGCAAATTTGAAAGATATTCATTCTCAAATAATGAATTTAAGGCATTCAAGATATGCTCACCACGGCGATCACGATTCAATTAAAACAGAACTAAGTCTTGTAAAGGCAAATGATGTTATCGTGGTCGCGCCTAGAGGTCGTTATTACCCAAGCAAAAACCGGAGACTCTTCTACTTTGATAAAAAAAGGGGAGGATTATGAACAGATATTCTCAACTTCCTATCCGATAGAAATGTATTTGGCCGCAGCTAAACTTACGAAAGCTACACAAGGAGCGCTGAAAGCCAATACTGGTTTACAACAAAAAGATCGGACCAATTTATTATTTTACATTACGATGGACGTTGCTTGTGAATTGGCAGGCAAGGACACTCTGAAACCGGAAGATATAGCTAAGATTGATTTAGCTAAATTGACGGATGCCGTAATCGCAGACTCTTTAGCCCGTGTAAGCAAACTATATTCTAATCGCGGTGGCGACGATGGGGCTGCGAAAGGCACGGATTTGATAGCCGATCTAAAAGGGGAGATTACTAGCCGACTGAATAAACCCAAGGGGCAGCAGGCCGCATTTGATCTCAGCAACGCTGCGAAATCGGCTTAACTTACACATTTCCTTACACACTTTTATATGCTATAAAAAAATATCTATTAAATACAACATGGTAAGGAATATATGCCGCACTCGAAAGGCGGCGTTGGTGAAACCCAGCGGAATTCGTCCCCGCTGCCCACCATATTCAAAATATGGATCGGTCACATTTGGGTTCGCATAAGACGTAAAATGTTGTCACGCTTCGGGCCGAGACTATCTGCGCAAGATTTTGTCACTTTATTGATTTCTAAAACGCCTTTATCCCCGACACGGGCGATATAACCTAGCCACAAAAATTTAATATTAGCAGCACGCTCTTCGGAACGCTTATAAGCGGCCTCAAATCCATCATCCTGCTTAGCATTTGTTAGGATTTGAGCTGTTGCTAGGAGAAATCCATTTCCCTTTTCATGAAATTCTTCTGCGGTTTCGGGATCGCCTTTTGTTCCGATAACGGTTTCAGATGATGCATAGTATGCGCCAGAACATTGGGCGAGCTGCCTTGCAAGTATTATATTTCTATCTGTTATACTAGAGGTCTGCGCCATCCCGCTCGTAGCAAAGCAAGAAACTATCATGCCTATAAGCAGGTTTATTAATATTGCTCTTATAGCAACCGCTATCATTGAGTTAAATCAGCGCGAGTAAATACACCGTCCTCGTCAATTTCTATCAAATAAGGCGCAACAAATTTTTTGTAGCCAGTTTTCTTATCGCGAGAAAGATCGCACCATCCTGTGATTTTTCCTCGACATTCTGGAGAGCCGCAGGTGCAGCGATCCGGCATATATTCGAGTAAATAATTTTGTGTTGCATAATCGTAAGTGACTTCATCATTCCGGCCCCCATCATGCATAGCCACCAAATCAAAACCCCGATTCAAATTTGGCCGCACACCACAGTTCGGACTGCAGGAATGATTTACACAGTTAATTAAACCCGCCAAGATAACAAACTGATCTTTTCCGATTTGCACTGCATTTCGCTCATTGCTCTTAACAATTTTTCCGATGTATCCAACTGACAAAACATCGCCTGCTTTAAAGTTGCGTGCGGAGAACACACCTTGCGAACCGTCTGGACGCGCCCGTAGCTCTACTCTGTGATGCATGTCATAAACCGTCATTTTGGGGACCTTTTCGTATGCGAATCTTCATACCAAGACCTTTGGTTACGCATATATGTGGTGGATTGGAGCGATTATTTAAGCATAACACATATTGATAGACATTTGGTAATAAGAAATTTTCTTGCTTTTCCCGCAGATGAACTCTATATATTGACTATTCGAGATTTCGACCTGACTTGTTTTTGCCGCTCACGCGCCTCTCCCAAGACAGTATTGCATTTTCGGATTTGGTATCTGCACAATCACGTGCGGAACCTTATGCACGAGAGTGCGTTTTTTAAAGGAGGCCAATATGGCACAAGGTAAAGTTAAATGGTTCAATTCACAAAAAGGTTACGGCTTTATCGAGCTTGATAACGGCGGGAAAGACGTGTTTGTACATGCTTCCGCTGTAGAAAGCGCGGGCCTGAGAGGATTGAATGAAGGACAAAAGATTTCTTTCGATGTCATGTCTGACCGCGGTAAGGATTCCGCGACCAATCTACAGACTGCTGCATAGTAAATACAATATTCTAACACGAAAGCCTGACGCGAATCCGCGTTAGGCTTTTTTCATGAGTGAGAATGGCGACCGGAAACTTAAAATCTTTATTCGAGCAAAGAATTGCAAACTTAACGTCGCCGCTGGAACGCTTTATCAGGCATCAAGCGACCGCAGGCATATTGCTGATCACCCTTTCCCTTGCCTCCCTGTTACTAGCAAACACGCCAGCGCATATATTTGCCGATACCCTGAGCAGCTCCAAGCTTGGAGTTATCTATGGCGGAAAGCAATTCGCATTAAGCATAAACGATTGGGTCAGCCAAGGATTGATGGCCTTCTTCTTTCTTCTCACAGGTTTGGAAATAAAACGCGAAATCCTCGCAGGACATCTTCAAAACAAAAAAGAAGTGCTTTTGCTTTGCTGCGCGGCATTGGGGGGCATCTTGGTGCCAGCTCTATTTTACTACGGTTTAACCCATAATGGTGAGGGACATCATGGCTGGGCAATCCCTACGGCGACAGATACAGCCTTTGCCGTATGCGTGCTCGCTTTGCTGGCAACTCGTGTATCTATTGGCTTGACTGTCTTTTTGACGGCTTTAGCGATATTTGATGATATCGGCGCTATAGCAATCATTTCTGTGTTCTACGCGCACGACTTGAATCTTTTCGCTTTGGTCATTGCGCTTTTAATCTTCTTCCTTCTGCTACTCGGCAACCGATCAGGCATACGAAGCGGGTGGTATTTCGGTATTATGGGCGCGCTCCTTTGGCTTTTTATATTCAAAGGCGGTATCCATCCCACATTTGCCGGATTGATGCTGGCTACAACAATTCCGGCTCGCACGGTAATGAGCCAAGCGGGCTTTATAACTAGCATTCATAAATTGATTTTAAGTTTTGAGCAGAAACAGGATAGTAACAGTTCTATGTTGGGATCGAGAGGAAAGCATTCGATTGTGACCGACATCGGCCAAAGCGTGAGAGAGGCGTCCACACCACTTCAACGATGGGAGGCAAGCCTACTAATGCCTATATCGATTTTGATACTACCACTCTTTGCGTTTCTCAACGCTGGCTTTAGTCTGTCCTCTGAAAATTTTGTTCAGGGTATGCATTCGCCTGTAACACTAGGTATTATATTAGGTCTTGTGATCGGTAAGCCCGTTGGAATAACTCTGTTCAGTTTTCTCGCCATAAAAATATCGATGGGAAAATTGCCGGAAGGGGTAACCCTTAAGGAAATTGCGGGGGCTGGTATGCTGGCAGGGATTGGTTTCACTATGTCTATTTTCTTTACAACACTAAGCTTTCCAGACCAGCCAGAACTTGTGGAACAAGCCAAGTTGGGCATCTTTATATCTTCTTTGGTTTCAGCGGTGGCGGGATGCGCATGGATTTATTTCTTATCCCTCCGAAGACACAACTCCGATACATAAACTTACATATTTCCTTACACACTTTTTAGTGCTTAAAAAAATTATCATTTAATAACAACAAGGTAAGAAATATATGCCGCACTCGAAATGCGGCATGGGTTCACGCCCATCGGGGGTTCGAATCCCCCTCCTCCGCCATCCTGCGCCCTTACGTTCTCACCCTGCCAAATTGCTCGGTCAAAGCCTCTATCAAATAAGAACAGGCAGGCCAGTATCGGGCCTGCCTGTTCTTCGTCAAATCTCAAATTTAGTTACAGAGCACTTTGATACTCGTCTGTCTTCCCCAGTACTGCATGGGGAGCACACCTTCATAGCCCTGGTCAGACCATTTCCGGGTGCTGGGCGGGAACTGGACAAGCAATGGGTTGTAAGACCAGTCCGTCGGATAGGATTGTATAATCTCCGGAAACATATCCCTCCATATCCAGTTGTTAAGGACGAGCGGCCCTTGGAGATCGACAACGATCGAACCCTGGAAGTTCGGTTGTTCGTATATGATGATCCGCGTTTTGTTTCCAAGTGCCAGCCCGTCGAACGTATAGGCAGACGCACGGCCAAGCGGGTACTGTATGGGATCTATATATTCAGAGGTGTGGGAAAAGTCGTGCATAATGCGCTGCCAATGAGGCGGCGAAGAATAAGGATAGTTGCCTGCGCCGACCAGACTTCCGCATTGGCCGGTTCCTGAATTACCGCAGTTATCCAGAGTGCCGATTCCCGACGAGACATAGCCTGTTGTGTCCTTGAGGGATGCCCCTGTTACATAGAAGAAGCAGGAGTTGGTGGGCGGGGTGTCTCCGCAATACGCGCCATGGGTGCACGGAATTTTAGGCTCGCATACCGACGGCGGCGAGCCGCACGTGGTGCTTGTGGACGGCTTGGGATCCGTACACTTAGAATCCGCAACAGGAATGTCGTTATCTTCACGCGTGCAATACACGTTCCGCGTTTGGGTGCCGCTGCATTGGGCGGAGCATGCGCCCACGGCTTCGCCTTCCATATGTATCGGCAGACTGAGACGGAATCTATGCAGGACATGCTGCTTTCAGGGCGCACGTCTTTACAAAATTTGTCATCGACTTTCTGGCCGCTCGAGCCAACGCAGAATACGGGGCGGGATACAGACACCGCGTTGCAGGTACAGTTGCCAAATTCACCGGCTTTCCACTTGCATTCCCCGGAATCGCATGTCCGTGTTATCGCCGGTTTTGGTTTTTTGCAAAGGGAATCGTCAACCTTGTCGTTTTTATGGTTTACGCATTTGACGACCCGCGTTTGCGTGCCCGAGCCGCAAACGCCGGTACACGGGCCATAACCTTCTACGGCCCATTCATACCGGGTAAGGTTTGCGCCAAAGCTCATACTGCTTGTAAGGAGGGAGGAATCGCTGAAATTCTTATAAACGCTATCGACGAATTTTCCATCGCCGTCACAGTTTTCACCGCTGACCGCTCCGGGATCACAGGGTTTCAGCAGGTTTCCGTCAAGCCCATAGGCGCCGCGCGGGTCTTGCCCGGGGCTTAAAAGCGCGAATATCGCCTTTCCGGCGGCGGAGCTTAGAGAATTTCCATTAACGTCGGTAACGGTGATAGTCCCTTCCGTCCCCTCCATATCGGCGCCGCTCAAGGCGAAATCTTCGCTCACGGCATAAATAAATCGCTGCCTCCATCCATCCATGATCATAGTGTCGGAGATGTTGAGGGAACGCACGGGAACCGAGCCGATCATGACGCGGGATACGGGATCGTAGGTTACACCATCATGGGCGCCCGTACATATGTCGGCAACTTCCATCCCGAATTCGGGGCTGTCCAGCGACGCGGTATTTGAAGCCGGGCATGGCAGGTGTCCATATGTATGTATGTAGTTCACAAGCGCTGTTTGAACGGCTTTGGTGTTTTCTTCCGTAATATGTATGCGCTTGTAGACCGATTGCAGCTGGTAGAGATATATCCCTGCAACAATGAGAAAGCCAATAACCAGAAGCCCAAAACATGTCTCAACGAGGGTATAACCCTCTTGTTTTCCGCCATTTGTCATAGTTTCGTCGCCCCTGAATACATGTTTGATTCACTTGTACTATTTTTATGGTACACTAATATTGTTAATTATACTTTATCAGCCAACCCCTAATAAACTCAAAGATTTAACATTATGAAAACAAACGAAAAAATAAATGGTTTTTCTTTGGCTGAGGTTGCGATCGTCCTGCTTATCGGGAGTTTGCTTCTGGCCGGTGCAAGCAATGCCCTAACCACTTATCTCAAACAGGGTAGGATCAATACGACGACTGAGAGGCTCGATCTTATCAACGCGGCCATACAGCAATATCTGAACGTGAATAAAAAGCTGCCATGCCCCGCACCTTTCGACGCGCCGCCGGATACGGATAAATTCGGCATTGAGGTCAACCCCACGGATTGCCGCACCGCTGCATATGCTGGGACGTTCCGCGTGGGCGGTGCCGGATCGGAGATACGGATAGGCGCCGTTCCTGTGCGCAGCCTCAATCTTCCGGACCAGTTCGTAGCGGACGGGTGGAAGGCGCGATACACCTATGCCGTGACTGAAGCGTTGGCGTCGGAAGGCACCTTCCAGCAGGCCGGTGGAAAGATTGCCGTCGTGGACAGCAAGGACAACACCGTGGTATCGCCTGCGGGTTCCGCACAATATGTTATTATAAGCCATGGTGCAAACAAATCAGGCGCCTATGACATTTCCGGTACAGATTTAGGCAGCTGTACCGCGGGTACGCTGGAAGCCATCAACTGCAACCACAGCAGTGAAATTTTCCGCAAGACTATCCTGATCGCCGAGGCGGATGGTGCAAATTATTTTGATGATTATCTTTATGCGCAAAATGCAACGGCGGATCAGTTCTCGATGCCCGTCGGCTCTGTCGTTGCCTTCGATTTGCCAGCCTGTCCCCTCGGATGGCAGGATTATTCGGCGAGCGTGGGGCGAACGATTATCGGCGCCGGAATTTTCCCCAGTGAAAGTTATACAGTGAATGGTCGCCCATGGTCGTCGCAGACGGTAGATTATGTTCTGGGCGTTCCCGGCGGGTACCAAACCTGGGTTATAGGCATAGATGAATTACCGTCTCACCGCCACAAGGTTATTGGGCCTGCAGGCGGTGAGGCGCGCTATACCTACTTTAACCCCACAACATATGATGCATCCAAGCCCAAGCTGGCTGGCATTAACGAAAGCACTATCGACCCGGTCGTGATGCTTGAAAACACGGGGGGTGACATCCCCCATAGCAACATGCCCCCCTACCTGCCCCTGCGCTATTGCAAGAAAATCTAGGAACTTTGCGGGCGCATAAAACGCCCTGCGGACAAACCCGGCACTGGTGCTTTTTAACAATTACCCAATGCCCGGCAATTCCGGATTCTCGGGCGGATAGACGATCTTCGTGCCGTCGGCCTGGGCGAAAGACGTCATCTTGTGCGCCGACAACCTCCCGTCCGGCATGATATCCATCACAGGGATAGCCCGCACCAGAAGCGCGTCCGCGATAAGCGAACGGTGGCACCGCCACGGAACGGCTTCGGCGCACATGATCGCGGTCCGTTTGCGCGACGTGATCTCCATGAGTCTGCCCAGCGCCTCCTCGAACACCTCCGTCTGCATGTAATCCGCATAGCCGCGAAAGGAACTGTTCCGCCATCCATGATTCGGAGAATCCGCGTGCGCACGACGCAACCCGCCCAGATCTTTTATATAATCATACACAATCCCCCGCTCCCGCAGCGATGACTTCAAGGCCGCCTGCTGGAATTGCGGGTTGTAACGGGACTTGGGAATGGTGCGTACATCCACCAAAGTCCCGATGCCATGCGCTTCGAGCAATCCGATAAATTTTTCAACCGGATGCGTGGAATGGCCGATCGTGTAAACTGTGTTTTCTTCCATACCCGTTACCGAAAAAGGAACCGCCGCCGCTCCGGGGCCGTAGGAAGGATATAAATTTCCAGGGGAAATAGTCCATGGAACAGCAAGCGCTTAAAGACATACCGAAAACCCCGCAGGAATATCGCCGTCAGAAAGGCCCCGTCCCTATGATAGCGATTTTCCTGGTGATCGCCCTGTTCGCGGCGCTGTTCTTTTTCTGGGGGCTGCCTATTATCGAGAATCTCGTCCCCGACAAATACGGCGAATAACGGCAAGGACAATGAACATGAAAGACA
>DASTUM010000126.1:0-16883 GCA_035759665.1 Micavibrio sp. | reverse complement strand
GACCTTTTCTTTCTCGCCGCCCGCGCTCTCATAGGCGATGGCGGCCTCCATAAAGCTGTCGTAAGCCTGCTCCGACCCGTCATAGGCCTCGGCCAGCCCTGCGGCCTTATTGAATAACGCGCTCAATGCCATGATGGGCTTTTACCGCGTCATCATGGCAAAATCAATAAAATTATGGAAATAGTTACTGCCTAATTGGTACGCTACTAAGCCGCGCCAAGCGCCGACGTATTGTCGAACAATCCCACCTTGAGGTCTTTCGCCTCGTAGATCACCTGTCCGTCCGCTTCCACGCGCCCGTCGGCCACGCCGAGGACGAGCTTGCGGTTGATGACGCGCTTGATATCGATGACGTATTTCACGAGTTTCGTCGTCGGCAAAATCTGGCCCGAAAATTTCAGTTCGCCAAGGCCGAGCGCGCGGCCCGATCCGGGTGCCCCCGTCCATCCGAGATAAAATCCGAGAAGCTGCCACATCGCGTCGAGGCCAAGGCATCCCGGCATGACAGGGTCGCCCTTGAAGTGGCATTCGAAAAACCAGAGGTCTTTTTTCACGTCGAGCTCGGCGACGATTTCGCCTTTTTCGAACGCCCCGCCTTCCTTGGCGATCTTGACGATGCGGTCGAACATCAGCATCGGCGGCAGCGGCAGTTGCGCGTTGCCCGGCCCGAACAATTTGCCCTTTCCGCACTCGATAAGGTCTTCAAACGAGTAGGAAGATTTGGGAACAAATTCCATGATTTTTTTCACTGTATCCTGTATCGACATAAAGAAAGACATAGCCAAGAAAAGCATGAGAATCAAGGCGAAATCAAACAAAATCCCTCCCCTAAAGGGAGAGAGCGCTTTTCGAAGACGGCGCTATGCCATAAAGGCGTATTCCACACAAACGCTCTTATAGCTTTCGGTGATGGCGGACATGGCGAGCGGCTTGGCGATAGCAGGCTCCAGTTCCGGTTTCTTGCCGCCTGCGGCGATCGCCAGCATCCTGCCCGCTGCCTTGGCGCAGGCCACGGCCTGGTCGGACAGATCAACCATTTCGATAGCCTGGAAGAATCCCGTGCAAAGCGGCTCCATATTGCGGATCAGGTCGGTTGGCGGATTGGCCGGGGTATCGTTGGCCGGAAGGCCGAAACGCCAGTCGGTCGTCGCGCACAATCCATGGCGTACCGCCTCCTGCGTCATAACATAGGCCGTCTGGTCGAGAAGATCGGGAAGATCGGAGCCGCGGAACCAGCAGCACTGGTTGCGTCCGTCATGGCTTTGCGCCAGCTTGTACCCCGCCGTACCCGCAAGCGCGGACACACTGTCGGTAAGCTTCCAGTGCGACGTGCCGATGCGCTGCTCGATCACCGCGTCGCAAAGTTCCTGCGCCGCCAGCTCATAGGCCATGGCGCGGTACGTGGCCTCGACCAGCAGGCGGAAAGATTCCGAGCGCGGCTGGCCGAACATTTCCCATCGGGCGAAGCTCTGCTGGATCAGGTACAAAACCATGTCCTGGAATTCGTAATTGCAATCTTCCCACTCCCCGAAAAACTCGCGGGTGATGGAACGCCCCTGCTCCGAATCGAAATCGATGATGGCGCTCGGCGGCAGCGCCCTGTCGCCGAGATCACCCGCATAAGGTTCGCATTCCAGAAGGTCGGCGAGGCGCGCGAACGCGCCCTCAAGAGCCTCCTCGCAATTGTCGAATAAAAACGCGCACTCGACCAGCATCCCCGCATAGAGCATGAGGACTTTCATCGAATCCGTCCCCATTTCGGGCTCTTCGGCAAGCGCTTGAATCGAAGTATGAATCCGGATGGCCACATCGGCCTTGGCGGAATGTGTTTGCATATTAGAAATTCTGTTTTTGTTTAAGGAATCAAGATGGTTGGCAGGTGTAGTTCAGAAACGGGATGATTGTGGATAAATTAGCGAATCATCCCTTTAAATTTAATCGAAGTCCTCTGAGTCGTAAATACCCCACAAAAACTTTCTTTCCGCCCAACCCTCATAACCTTCCGACCGCACGCGGCACCACTCCCCCTCGCAGCCGCTTAAGGAGGCCACGACATCGGGCTCATAAAACGCCGAGATACGGCTGTTCGCGCCGGGTTCCTTGCGGACGGCCAGATTGATCTCGCCCTTGACGATGGCGTAGCGGTCGCCGGAGAGCAGCGATTGGTGAACCCATCCGTCATCACCGTCCATATCGCGGATTTTGCGCCAGGTATCAAACTCCTGAATGATCTCCACGGGCAGGTTCTGACGCTGATAAACCCATTTGATGGGGTAGCGGAGCGCCGGGCCGGTACGCACGAACACCTTGTCGGCGGCAAGGCTGACGAATCTTGGAATCGGCAGGCCGGAGGAGGATTTTCCCGTATCGGCGACCGGCCCGCTCTGCGCAGGCTCCGGCGCTTTCGCGGGCGCGCCGGCAAAAGCCGGGCCGCACAGGAACAAAAAAGCAGCGATGAGGATGATTTTTTTACCCATAATCTAAACTGGATATGCTAAAAACCGCTCTTATTCAAGTACATGAATGTAATTTAAGGGGAACAAAATGAATAACACATGGATGTATTTCAAAAATCTATTGATAGCCGCGTTTAAAGAAAGCGTCTCTTTTGACTGCAACACCTCTCTGCAACTGGACAAAATAAAACAGAATGCGTCCGCAAAACCCGTGACCTACGACCTGAAATAGAAAAACGTTGAAGCACCGCAAACCGCACATAAGCGTCGCGCCGATGATGGACTGGACGGACCGGCACTGCCGGTACTTTCACCGCCTTCTGTCGCCCAATGTGCGGCTTTACACGGAAATGGTGACGACGGGCGCGCTGCTCCACGGCGACGTTGACCGCCATCTCCGCTTCAACGCGGCTGAAAAATACGTGGCGCTCCAGCTTGGCGGCTCGGAGCCAGACGACCTCGCCGCTTGCGCGAAAATGGGTGAAGATTACGGCTACGACGAAATCAACCTGAATTGCGGCTGTCCGTCGGAACGCGTGCAAAAAGGCGCGTTCGGCGCATGCCTGATGGCGGAACCCGATCTCGTCGCAAGATGCGTCGAATCCATGACGAAGGCGGTGAAGATTCCCGTCACCGTCAAATGCCGCATCAGCATCGACGAATACAATCCCGAAACATTCCTGCGCGCCTTTATCAAACCCGTCGTCTCCGCCGGCTGCGGCGTGTTCGTCATCCACGCCCGCAAGGCCTGGCTGAAAGGCCTCTCGCCCAAGGAGAACCGCACCGTCCCGCCGATCGACTACGCCCTGCCCGCCGCGATCAGGGCCGAATATCCCGGTGTTGAAATCGTCATCAACGGCGAAATCAAAACCCCTGAACAGGCGAAAACGCATCTGCAGACTTTCGACGGCGCCATGATCGGCCGCGAGGCTTACCACAATCCCGGCCTTCTCCTCGATCTCGAAAAGGAAATCTTCGGCAATGCGAATCCGCGCACGCCGCATGAAGCCGTTCTCGCGATGATCCCTTACATCGAACAGCAGGCCCGCGACCACGGCACACCGATGAAATCCATCACGCGCCATATGATCGGCCTGTTTCGCGACGAACGCGGTTCGCGCAAATGGCGCCGCAACTTAAGCGAAATTTCCACCCACCCGCATGCCGACAATCCGCAAGTGTTTATCGAGCAGGCGCTGGAACCGATGTGCGGTTAAGTCATGGCCCGCTCTTTCATCGAAACCGAAAAAGGCGCGCGCCCCTATATTCCACAAGGCAGTACGTGGGAAAATATCGCTGCCATGACGGCGATTCTGCGCGCCAAGCAAACAAAGCCTTCTCCTGACATCGCGAGCCTGTGGGGCCGTCAGAAACAAACGAAAGAAATCGATACGGTATCGGGACGCATAACCGTCCCGCGCCTGACGCTCAATATGGTCGACCGCATTTCATGGATGGTGGATTCCGAACGGCTGAACGATTTCGGGCCGCACATCATGCAGGAATTCCGCCTGAGCGCCGCGCTGGACAGCTCCTTTGCAGAGAATGAACAGCTTCGTCACATTCCTGAACGGCGCCTGAAGGAATTGTTTGAAATCATATCCCGCCCGCCCGAGCCCGGCATGAAAGGCCCGCGTATGCTGGCGCCCGATCAAGCGGCGCTGATCTTCCATATCAGCCGCCTCAACGGCTCCGTGCGTGCCTGCCGCGAGATTTTCAATGAACCCTTCAACGGCGGCGCCGTCAGCTGTACCCGCATGTTCACCCGCAATTTCCTGGGCCACCTTCCCAAGCCGGGCTGGAACTGGGCGCCCTAAGCCCTTCTAAAACTTAAAATTTGCTTTTTCTGACAGCTCAACGATAATGTAGTGGATTTACTTTGCACAAGGATGCCCATGAACTGGCAACGCCTCGACCGCGAAAGCACCCTGAAGACCATCGACAGCGTCAAAAGCGCGTCGGATGCGGGCCTGTTTTCGCCGACGACAAGCGAGGTTCAGCGCGCGCGCCTGTCCTTCTACGAAGGCATAGACCTCTATAAACTGACCAACTTTGCGTCCCTGCCGTCCTTCACCTTCGAATATCTGGGCGACGGCGTATTCTTCCAATATCTCGACGGCACCGAAATGCCGATCTACACAACCAACGACAAGGGCCGTCTGACGCTCAACGACCGTTCGGTCGTCGATTACCTTGAATTCTTTTTCTCCCATGTCATCGCGGAGGAAGAGGAAACCTGTTTCATTCACAGCGCGCACGACATGCCTCTGCTCGATTCCCTCGATGAAGACAGCATCGACGCGATCACGAAAAACCACAACGCTCCCACGGTTCAATACGACGCCGGATTCGACAAATTCACGGTGGACGCCGACCTTTATTCCGACGGTCTGCTGATCCGCGCCACCATCGAAGTCACCGCATCGGGCCGCGTGGTCGTCCAGAACCGCCGGATGATCGTAAACGCCCTTGCGCAATCTCCCGGATCGGGAATAATGGTCTAGGAGTTCACATGACGGAAAAAGAACAAACAGGACTGGGCGGAACGTTTGGCAGCAAAACAAAAGGCAGCCAGATCGGCTACGGCCATCCCCATAGCAAATCGCTTCTCGATTCGGCCGCCGAGGTCATCGGCCAGTCCGAACTGGGACGAAAACACCTCAAGCTTGTGGACACGAAAAAAATACCCGTTCAGGTTATTAAGGGTCTGGGCCAGTCCGGCTTTTCTCCGGAACTGATGATGATCTACATGCAGGCCCCTGGAAACATGTCCAAAGCCTCCGGATCGTTTATTCTCAATTATATCAAGGCGTTGAATGAGGCCGCTCAGGAATTGGCGGGCTTCCGCACCCCTGATCCGCGCAAGGACATCATGGCCTATGCCAGTTTTATCCATGGCCGGAATCTGGATTCCATTACGGAAGTTTGCAAAGTTGTGAAAGAATTAACCAATGCTGGCCATTTTCAGGATTTGCTTGACAGTTTGACCGAAATGGGGTTAATTGGTGTCTATAAAGCGTACATCGACGGAAAGTCTAGAGATGAGCTTTATGAGCAGTACGCATCAGCTTACGATGCAAGTAGAGGGAGACGTTAATATGATCGCAGATATTGGTTCTTTTGCAGCAGCCGCAGTTCACCCGACGATGGTAAAACCTGCCGCTCCGACCAACGAAGCCACACTGAAATTCCTGAACAATATTGATGCGAAGCCGTCCGTCGGACCGTCGCAATCCCTCTAATTCAGAGCGAACATAAAGATTTAAGGGCCTCTCGCGAGGCCCTTTCCTTTTGCGCGTATTCTAAAAAATCCGTGGAACGAACTAGATAAAATGCGTGCTGTTGACCAACTTAATGTTGGTCAACATGGTCAACATTTCAATGTTGGTCAGCTTTTTCCGGCCGCTCGATGGCGAAACTCTCCCCACAGCCGCAGCGCCCGCTTTCATTCGGATTCGTGAATGTAAACCCGGTGCTGATCTGCGTTTCCTCATATCCGATCTCCATGCCGAACAGCATCCAGCTATGGATTTTGGGAATATAAAGTGCCGCTCCACCGACCTCGATCTTGTCGTCGTCCGCGAGGTTTTCCTCCATCGCGTAGTCCATCTTGTAGGCATACCCCGAACAGCCCGCCGGCTTGATCGTCAGGCGCAAACCTTTCGCGCCGTCTTTCCCGGCGACTTTCGCAGCGATGGCTTTCGCCGCTTCGTCGGTAATTTTAATCGGTTGCATCGTCATCTCCTTTTCAAGTCCTCTCCCTTCAGGGAGAGGGAGGCAATTCTAAACAAACATATTCAGTTGCAGCTTGGCGGTCTCCGCCATTTTCGACGGGTCCCACGAGGGGTCCCACACGATGTTCACATCGACATGGCGCACGCCTTCGACTCCGAAGATCGCGCCCTGCACCCAGGCCGGCATTTCCTGCGCCACGGGACAGGCCGGCGAGGTCAGCGTCATTTCGACGAACACATCGGATTTTCCGTCCTCGTCCGTCGCCATAACGTCGATTTTGTAGATCAGACCAAGCTCGTAAATATTCACCGGAATTTCCGGATCGAACACCTTGCGCAGCGCTTCCACCGCCGCGCGCGCGAGCGGGTGATTTGAAACTTCCGTCTCGGGCGGCTCCGCCATTTCGTCGAAGTCGTCGCCTACGGCGTTCTTTACCATGTCCTCGTCCGCGACCTGTTTGAACTTCGTCATGCCAAAAGCTCCCCGGCCTTCTTGAGGCCCTGTACCAGGGCATTAATATCGTTCTCGTTTGAATAAAGTCCAAGGCTGGCTCGGATCGTACCGTCGATTCCGAAAGACCGCATCAGCGGCATGCAGCAATGGTGGCCTACGCGCACCGCGACGCCCTGCTTGTCGAGAATCATGGCGATGTCCGACGATTGCGCCCACGCGGCGGTGAAGGAGACGATGCCGACTTTCTCCTGCGCGCTGCCGTAGAGTTTGATTCCGTCGATCTTGGAAACTTCGCGTGTCATGATGTCGAGCAGCCGCTTTTCATGCGCCGCGATATTGGCCTGCCCCACAGTGCGGATATAATCGATAGCAGCACCGAGACCGATGACTTCGACGATCGCCGGGGTTCCAGCCTCGAACCGCGCCGGGGCGCTTTTGTAAGTGGTGCCTTCGAACGACACGCGCTCGATCATATCGCCGCCGCCCTGATAGGGACGCATGGCGTTGAGAAGATCTTCCTTGGCCCACAGCGCCCCCGCCCCCGTGGGCCCGTAAAGCTTGTGCCCCGTCAGTGTCAGGAAATCGCAGTCCAGCTTCCGCACATCGACGCCGCCATGCACTGCGCTTTGCGAGGCGTCGGCCAAAACGCGGATCGCCGGATTGAATGCCTTCGCCGCTTTGCTTATGCACGAAACAGGATTGACCGTGCCGAGCGCGTTCGACGCGTGGACGACGCCGACCAGTTTCGTCTTGTCCGAAAGGAGGTTTTGGAAAGCCTCAAAATCGAGCGTCCCGTTTTCGAAAACCGGCACGACCCTGATCGTGAATTTGATGCGATCCTGCAACAGCTGCCACGGCACGATATTGGCGTGATGCTCCATCGCGGTCAGGATGATTTCATCGCCGTCCTTGAGATTGCCCGCTCCCCAGCTTTGCGCCACGAGGTTGATCGCCTCGGTCGTATTGCGCGTGAAGACTATTTCGCGCTCGCTATAGGCGTTGATAAAATCCGCCACCTTTCCGCGCACGGCTTCGTATTCCTGCGTCGTCACCTGGCTGAAATGATAAAGGCCGCGATGGATGTTCGCGTAGGAATGCGACAAAACACCGTTCACCGCGTCGATCACGACGCGCGGCTTCTGCGCGCTCGACGCCGTATCGAGGAAAGCGAGCGGTTTGCCGTTCATCTTTTCCGAGAGAACCGGAAAATCGCCGCGGCAATAGTCTATATTCTGGATGTCAGCCATTGCGATACTTTCCCGCGAACAATATCCTGCATTCCTTCGTCAGACACGCCTTCGATCGCCTGACCGCAGAACGCCTCGATCAGAAGCGAACGCGCCTCTTCCTCCGGTATGCCGCGCGCGCGCATGTAAAAGAGCGGCGCGTCGTCGAGCCGGCCCGTGGTCGCACCGTGACTGCATTTCACGTCGTCGGCATAGATTTCCAGTTCCGGTTTCGTATCCATCTCCGCCGTCGGCGAAAGGATCAGCGCGTTGGACAATTGATACCCGTCCGTCTTCTGGGCGATCTGATGGACATGCACCTTGCCCTGAAACACGCAATGCGATTTGCCGTCGAGGACGGATTTGAAGGTCTGCTTGGACGTGCCGTTCGGCTGCTGATGTTCTATCGTGATAGTCGTGTCGGCATGCTGCTCGCCCTTGAGAAGATTGACACCGTTCAGCCAGCAATGGCCGTTCTCGCCCTGAATTTCGGCATGCGTCTGGTTGCGGACAAACCCCGCGCCTTCGATCAGGCTGAAAGATTCATAGGTAGAATCGCGCCCAATCCGCACATGCGTAAAGATAGTGGACACACCGCCCGCCGCCTCGTCGTTCAGGCGGTAATGGCGCAGCGTCGCGTTATTACCGATGCGCACCTGCACCACCGTATTCTTCCAGTAAGAGCTCTGCCCGCTCTGGCGTTCGACTATGGTGACCGTCTGATTGTCTTTCACGTCGATAACGATGCGCGGCGAAAGCCACTGGCCGTCCTGAGCGGCGACGTCGATTTCAGCATCGCCGGAAATGAACTGCACGTCGCTCACATGTGCCGTGTTGAGATTCCAGAGATGTGTATCCTTGTATTGAGCGTCGCCCGGCGCCGTCGGCTCCAGCAGCGCGACATTGCTCGCCCAGCCCAGCTTTGCGGGCTTCAGGTCGAGCTTTTTAAGCACGCGCGGCAGATTGGAATATTTCCACCGCTCGTCTTTTGGTGTCGGAATCTTGTCGAGGGGAAAGGTCACAACGCCCTCCCGTCATTGCCAGGAGCCGTCAGGCGACACGGCAATCGAGACCGGATTGCTTCGCTTTGCTCGCAATGACGATGGATATTGTTCATGCCGCCGCTCCCACTATATCCGCATAGCCTTTTGCTTCGAGTTCGTGCGCCAGTTCGGGACCGCCGGTCTTGATGATCTTGCCGTTCGCCATGACGTGGACGACGTCCGGTTTGATGTAATCGAGCAGGCGCTGGTAATGCGTGATGACGAGGAAGGAACGATCGCCGCCGCGCATTTTGTTCACGCCGTCGGCGACGATTTTAAGCGCGTCGATATCGAGGCCGGAATCGGTTTCGTCAAGAACCGCGAAGGTCGGTTCCAGCATCGCCATTTGCAGGACTTCGTTGCGCTTCTTCTCACCGCCGGAAAAGCCGACATTGACCGCGCGCTTCATCATGTCGTCGGAAATGCCCAGTTCCCTGCATTTGCCTTTCATAAGCTTCAAAAAGTCAATGGCGTCGAGTTCGGATTGCCCCCGCGCCTTGCGTACGGCATTGACCGCCGTCTTCATGAAGGTCGTCATCTGCACGCCCGGAATTTCGACGGGATACTGAAACGCGAGAAACACGCCCTTCGCGGCGCGCATCTCCGGCGCCATTTCCATGATGCTCTCACCGTTCATGGTGATATCGCCGCCCGTAACGTCATAATCCTCGCGGCCTGCCAGAACGTAGGACAGCGTCGATTTGCCCGAACCGTTCGGCCCCATGATGGCATGCACTTTCCCCGGCTCGATTGTCAGGTCGAGACCTTTGAGAATTTCCTTACCGTCGATTTCGGCCTTAAGCTGCTTTATTTCGATCATTCTTAATCTCTGTCGCCATGTTGTAGATTTGCGGGTGAAGCGCGCGGCGCAGCGCTTCATCCTCTTCATTGTCGAAAATACGTTCGTCGTCATAGCCGCCGATGCCGTGCCACGCCATGATCAGGTATTCACAACCGAAGGCGACGTCTTTCAAAATCTTCTCGCGGCCGCTTTCGAAAAAATCAACCCACATGTCTTCGTTCTTGCGGTGAAGCGCGATCAACATGTCGAGCTTTGCGAGGAGTTGTTCGATCATACGCCGCCGCCCGTCAGGATATCCTTGATCTCAAAAACGCCCCAGAGAACGACGCCCGGCATCAAAAACCAGTTCAGCATCATGAGGATCATCTTGATTTTCGAGCGCAGGAACAGGAACGACACCGCCACGATAATCGAATAGGCGATCATCCAGAGCGCGAGCGAACGGAACACACTGACCATCGCCTCGCTCTGTTCCGCCGTTTCGCCCATATCGGGGAGCAGCGGCGAAAGAATGAGGAATCCCACGGCGATTCCCATCGAATAGGCTGAGGATTTGAACACCTTGCGCCCGGTCTTGTCGGCCATAAGCTGTTCGTCGATATAGCTTTCTTCGTGTCTTTTCTTTTGCGGAACATAGTTGCTCATCAGCCGACGCTCCCTTCCAGTGAAATGGCGACCAGCTTTTGCGCCTCGACGGCAAATTCCATCGGTAACTGCTGGAGAACGTCGCGAACGAAGCCGTTGACGATGAGCGCGAGCGCTTCTTCCTGGGAAATGCCGCGCTGCTGGCAGTAGAAAACCTGGTCTTCGGAGATTTTGGAGGTCGTGGCCTCATGTTCGAGCTGTGCCGATTTGTTGCGGCTTTCGATATAGGGCACGGTGTGCGCGCCGCACTGGTCGCCGATCAGGAGGGAATCGCATTGCGTGAAGTTGCGCGCGTTGTCGGCGCCGCCCAGTATTTTCACAAGGCCGCGATAAGTGGAATCCGATTTTCCCGCCGAGATCGTCTTGGCGATGATGCGCGAGCGCGTGTTCGCGCCAATATGGATCATCTTGGTGCCGGTGTCGGCCTGCTGGCGGTTGTTGGTGATGGCGACGGAATAAAATTCGCCCTGGGAATTATCGCCTTTCAGGATGCAGGAAGGATATTTCCAGGTGATGGCGGAGCCGGTTTCAACCTGCGTCCACGAAATCTTGGAATTGCGGCCTTCGCAAATTCCGCGCTTGGTCACGAAGTTATAGATGCCGCCCTTGCCGTCTTCGTCGCCGGGATACCAGTTCTGCACCGTGGAATATTTGATTTCGGCGTCGTCATGGGCGATCAGTTCGACCACGGCGGCGTGCATCTGGTTTTCATCGCGCATCGGCGCGGTGCAGCCTTCGAGGTACGACACATACGAGCCTTTGTCGGCGATGATGAGCGTACGCTCGAACTGCCCGGTGTTCTTCGCGTTCATGCGGAAATAGGTGGACAGCTCCATCGGGCAGCGAACGCCCGGCGGGATATAGACGAACGACCCGTCCGTGAAGACGGCGGAGTTCAGGCATGCGTGCTTGTTGTCCGCGAACGGCACGACGGAGCCAAGATATTTTTTGACGAGATCGGGATGTTCGCTCACGGCTTCGCTGATCGAACAGAAAATTACCCCGGCCTCGGCCAACTTCTTGCGGAAGGTCGTGCCGACGGACACGGAATCGAACACGGCGTCCACGGCCACCGCCGGCGCGCCCTCTACACCGAGCAGAACTTCCTGCTCCTTCAGCGGAATGCCGAGTTTCTTGTAAGTTTCGAGAATGCGCGGATCGACTTCATCGAGCGACTTCAGCTTCTTCATGTTTTTGGGCGCGGCGTAGTAATGCGCGTCCTGATAGTCGATCGCGGGAATGTCGAGCTTCGCCCAGCGCGGCTCAGGCATCGTCTGCCAGTGGCGGAAAGCTTTCAGGCGCCAGTCGAGAAGCCATTGCGGCTCGTTCTTCTTTTTCGAAATGAGCGCGACGATGTCTTCGTTCAGCCCTTTCGGCGCGTATTCCATTTCGATATCGGTTTCAAAGCCGGCTTCGTATTTGTTAAGCGACTTGACGGTTTCAATGGTTTCGAGGTCGATGCTGCTCATGCCGTTACCTCATGGCTTGAGATCATCTGCGCGAGCGATACGTCTTCAAGCGCCTTTTTCATCGCTTCGTTCACCGGGTCCCATTTGCCCTTCATCGAGCAGTTCACGGAATGCGAACAGCAATCATCCGCCGCGCCGACGCAGGACGTCAGTTGCACCGGCCCTTCGAGGGCGAAAATGACGGAGGCCATATTGATTTCGGCGGGCATGCGGGAGAGCGCATAACCGCCATTGACGCCGCGCGTTGACTCGATCAAACCGCCGCGGGCGAGGAGCTTTAAAACCTTTGCAACCGTAGGTTCAGGCAGGCCCGTCTTTTCAGAAAGGCCGGACGCGGTTTGCAGCCCGTCGCCGCCTTGCGCCATGCGGCCAAGGATTACCACGGCGTAATCGGTCATTTTCGATAATTTTATCATTTATCTCAAAGGGTTATAAATTCGTACCGAGATCGTACCAATTAAATGTCACGAAACCGCCGACATTTCAAGAATATTAGCAAAAAATCTTGTGATTCCAAAGCCCCCGCGCCCCATATCCGATTGCAGGAAAAGGCGGCCATGATACGCTTTAGGTCATGAAAAACGCCCCCCTCCTGCCCGTTTTCGCGCTCACCCTGTTCACAAGCGCCTTTTTGATCTTCGCCGTCCAGCCGATGGCGAGCAAATTGCTGCTTCCCCTTCTCGGCGGGAGCCCGTCGGTTTGGAATACCGCGATGGTTTTTTTCCAGGCGATGCTGCTGGCAGGATACGGATACGCGCATTTTATCGCCAAGGTTCTGCCGCTGAGGATGCAGGCAGTCCTGCATCTCGTCCTGCTCGGCCTGTTCACCACCGTCTTGCCGCTCACGATCCCCGCCGATGCCGCCCCGCCCGAAGGGAGCGGACAGGCGTTCTGGCAGCTCGGCGTCATGCTGACCTGCATCGGCGGGCCGTTCTTCATCCTCGCCGCCTCCGCGCCGCTGTTCCAGCACTGGTTCGCATCGAGCGGGCACAAGGACGCCGAAAATCCTTACTTCCTCTACGCCGTCAGCAATACCGGAAGTATGCTGGCGCTGCTCGGCTACCCGTTCGCGATCGAACCGCTGCTCACCCTTTCCGAGCAGACGCATAGCTGGTTCGGCGGATATATTCTTTTGATGATCCTCGTCGCCCTGTGCGGCTATCTCGTGCGCAACGGCGTGAAGCCCGTGCTCCCCATCGCCGCCAACGCCGACACCGGCAAGGTGACATGGACACAGCGGCTGATCTGGACGTTCCTGGCTTTTATCCCGTCGAGCCTTATGCTTGGCGTCACGACGCTGATTACGACGGATCTTGCAAGCGCGCCGCTGCTCTGGATTATTCCGCTCGCGCTCTACCTTGCGACTTTCATCATCGCGTTTTCGAACAAGCCGTTCATGAGTGTGCCGCTCACCCGCGAGCTTACGCCCTATGTCCTCTGCCTCGTTATCCTGCTGTTCATGCTCAGCGGGTTCATTTCGATGAAAATCCCGATGATCGTCGTCCACCTGCTGGCGTTCTTCCTGTGCGCGATGCTCTGCCACGGCGAGCTGGCGCAATCGAAGCCCACGGTGGCGCACCTGACGGAATATTTCCTTATCATTTCCTTTGGCGGCGTGCTTGGCGGCATTTTCAACGCGCTCATCGCGCCTGTCATTTTCACATCCCCGATGGAGTATTCGCTCAGCCTCGCGGCGGTGGCGTTTATCGTCTGGGCAGGCGCAATGCAATTCCCGACCATTCGCGGCAAGTTCAACGCGCTCGACGACAGGAAGCGCCCGTTAAAGCTTCTGGTGATGGATATCGTCATAGTGACCGTCGGAGCGGCCGTGGCCCTAACCATTTATTTCATCAACGAGAACACTGTGCGGATGGCCGGCGCGGTCGTCTTGTTCATTTATCTGTTTCTGATCGCGCAAAAGCGCGGGCCGTTCGCTTTCGTGGCCCTCATATGCCTTCTGCTGTTCCAAAGCGCGATCTGGAGCAACAACAAAAACCTGATGGCGCAGGACCGCAACTATTTCGGCATCCTCAAGGTGTTCAGCCAGGATGGCACACATTTCTTTTATCACGGCACGACGCTGCACGGCGCCCAGCCGCAGGATGAAGAGCACCGCTACATGCCTGTCACCTATTACAGCCCCGGCGGGCCGACCTCGGACGTTTTCAAGGAAATGGACAGGCATGGCGGGAAGCAGGAGGTCGGCGTCATCGGCCTCGGCGTCGGCAGCGTGGTATGCTACAAGGCGCCGGGCCGCCATTTCGACTTCTTCGAAATCGATGCGGACGTCGCGAAATATGCCGAAGACCCGCAATATTTCACCTATCTTTCGGGGTGTAAAAGCCCTTACACCATCATTCTGGGCGATGGCCGCCTGAAGATGGCCGAAATGCCGGACGGGCATTACGACCTGATTTATCTCGACGCGTTCAGTTCGGACAATATTCCGATCCATGTGATGACGAAAGAAGCGTTCGAGATGTATTTCGACAAGCTTGCGCCCCGGGGCATCATCACGATGAATATATCGAACAGATTCCTTGATCTCCGCCCGGTTCTGGCCGCGATCAGCAAGGAGCTGGGCTTCGCCGTCTATTTCAAATTCCACGAACCCGAAGTGACGGACGACAAAGTGTCCAAGCTTTATACCAAGAGCCTGTTCGCCGTCATGGCGAAGGATGAAAGGGATATCGCCCCCTTTGCCGAGAAATACGGCTGGAAGCCTTATAACAAACAGGTGAAGGTGCGCGCGTGGACGGACGATTACGCCAATATCATCGGCAGTTTCAACGGTGTCCACTAACCAGGGCGGCCTGCATAGCCCGGTCTTCGATTTCGACCACCCATAGATCGGGGTCGCGTTCTACGGCGCGCCGGATATAGGCATCGGCCTCGCTTTCCGGCACGATTTCATCATGCAATATATCGATCCAGACGAGCTTGCCCAGCAAGTCGCGCTGCTGCCCGCGCAGGCGGCAATTTCCGCTCATATCGCTGATTTTCTGAAGAACCATCCCGCCGGTCTTGTCGCCGCGCGCCGCGACATAAACGCCGAAGCCTTCGCCGGACAGGCGCCGCACTTCCGCCTCTACCCACAGATGGGTCGGGATGCGGGTTTCTTCGGCGAATTCCATGGCTAGTGGACGCTGCGCCGGGAGTTTTCAAAAACCCAGCATTCAACGACCGTCTTCGCCTCGATACTCGGGCTCGGATGATGGTATTTTAAAACTTTGGTGACGATCTTGATGGCTTCGCACTCTGCCACCCCGCTCTGGCGCAAGGCGTCATAAGCGTTCAGCACGATCCCCTTGCATTTGCAGGTATCGGGGTCATCGGCCTTGTCGAAAAATTCGACGCAGCTCATACCCTCAATGTGATGGGTCATTCTACGCCTCCGTCCGGTGTGCTATTTCGTCTTGTTCTTAAGCTTGCGGCCATACAGTTCAAGACGGTGATCCACCAGTTCGAACCCCATCTCGCGGGCGATTTTTTCTTTCAGCTCTTCGAGCGCGACGTTCTGGAACTCTATCACCTGCCCGGATTCAAGGTCGATCAGGTGATGGTGGTGATCCCTGTTGGTCTCGTAGCGCGAGAAGCTTTCGTTGAACTCATGGCGCGTGACGAGGTCGAGTTCGTCGAGCATGTTCAGCGTACGGTACACCGTCGCGATGCTGATGGAAGAATCGATCGCTTTGGCGCGTTCGTAGACGACCTCGACGGAGGGGTGATCCGCGGACTCGCCGAGGACTTTAAGGATGGTTTTGCGCGGGCCCGTCATTTTCAGGCCGGCATTGATACAGCGTTGTTCGAGTTCGGTCATGGATGCCTCCATATCCTTTCATACAATCCGGGCGTTATTTGACGAAAATACTACCCCGCGGAATGCGGGATGTCCACGGCAGCTTTTCCCGTGTTTTCAGAGACTTGATGGCAAACGCGCTCTTTGGGAAAGGAGATGGTGATCTTCGTGCCGCGGCCCGTATCGGATTCAAGCTCCAGCTTGCCGCCGTGAAGTTCCGCCATCGCCTTGGTCAGCGGCAGGCCGAGGCCCGTCCCCTGCTGGGTGTTGCTGCGCGTGGGATCGTGGATCTGCCCGAACGGCAGCATCGCTTCCTTGATGCGGTCTTTGGGGATGCCGACGCCGTGATCCTGAACAACCAGAAGCATCTGGCGCGTGGCTGGATCGAGCGAAGCGCCGACTTCGATCAGGCCGCTTTTTTCCGAGTATTTGATCGCGTTGGTGATCAGGTTGATCAAAATCTGGCGCACGAGGCGCGGATCGGCATAAAGAACCGGAAGTTCGGACGAAACGAGCTGCTTGATTTCGAGGCCGCTGCTGAAGGCGCGGTTGGCCATGATGCGCACGACGGAATCGATCAGCCCCGCCATGTCGATTTCCTGCTCATCCAGTTCGACCTTGCCGGCCTCGATCTTCGACATGTCGAGAACTTCGTTGATGATCTCCAGCAAATGCCGGGCGCTCATATGGATGTCGTCGAGATATTCGGCGTATTTGTCGTGGCCGAGCGGCCCGAACGTATGCTTGATCATCATCTCGGAGAAACCGATGATGGCGTTCAGCGGCGTGCGCAACTCGTGGCTCATATTGGCGAGAAAGGCCGATTTCGCATGGTTAGCGGCGTCCGCCTGTTCTTTCGCTACGCGCAGAGAATGCTCCATCTGCTTCCTGAGCGTGATGTCCATGATGGTCGTGACCTGAAAGCGGCGTCTTTGCGAAAGTTCAAGCGTGGCCGTGGTGAACAGGACGTTGGCGTTGCTGTTGTTTTTGCGCACCAGCTTCATTTCGCCGGAGCTGCGGATGCCGCCGCGAATGAATTCTTCGTGGTTGTGGCGGGCGAGTTCGCGCTCTTCGGGCGAGATGATGCACATGAAGTCGTTGCCGATCAGATCGTTGCGCGACCAGCCGTAAATCCGCACAAAGCTGTCGTTGACCTTGATGATGCGGCGGTTGTGGTCGGTGACGATGATGCCCACCTCGCTGACGTCAAAGATGGAGGTCAAGAGCAGCAAGGCGTCGTCGCGTTCGCGCTGTA
>DASTUM010000125.1:0-12488 GCA_035759665.1 Micavibrio sp. | reverse complement strand
TAAAACATCGCCCTTCGCATCCAGCATGCGATAGACGCCCGGCTTTTCGGGAAGATTTCTGGCGTAGCCGCGGATCACCTCCGCGCCGCGCTCCAGCGAATTGGCACTCATATCAGCAATTTAGGGCAGATAACGCCCATCGGCAACTTGTCTTGACTGGGGCGATATGGTTATCTGTCGCGTCACCGCCGCGGGCATGGCGGAATTGGTAGACGCACAGGACTTAAAATCCTGAGGCCGCAAGGCCGTGGGGGTTCGATTCCCCCTGCCCGCACCATCCTGCTTAGCAGGGCTTGCTTATACGGCCCCGTATTTCCCTGAAGACTGGATCGACAGCGCGTTCGGCTCCCCGCCCTGCGCGGCTATAAGCGCGATGACGTCCTGCGTGGCAAGATTCAGTTTTTCGTCGTCGATCGAACGAAGCACCAGCGACAAACCCAGAATGCCCCCGCGGAAATGTGGGTAGCTTCCAATACTTACCGCTGGATAATCCTTCTGGACTTTCCCGAGCGGCTCCGCGATCGCGCTTTCGGCGAGCGAACAAGCGATCGTGTTCGACAAAACGGGCTTGCCCTGTTTCAGGCGGGTTTTCACGTCGTCATACATCGCCTGCATGATGCGCGGAACACCGGCAAGGGCGAACACATTGCCGATCTGAAATCCCGGCGCGCCCGACACGGGGTTGCTGATAATGCTTGCGCCGGATGGGATCATCGCCATCTTCCTGCGCGGTGCGGTCACATTTTTCTCACCGCCGTAATGGCGCGCGAGAATGTCGTAAGCGTCCTTGTTCAACTCCAATGTAACCCCGAACGCCCTGGCGATTGCGCCAGCCGTAATATCGTCGTGTGTCGGGCCGATTCCGCCCGTGGTAAACACGTAATCCACTTTCTCGCGCAATTCGTTGACCGCCGCGACGATTTCATCCTCGATATCCGGCACGATGCGCACCTGATGCAAAACCACCCCCATCGACACCAGTTTTTCGGCCAGCCACGGCGTGTTCGCGTCCTGCGTCCGTCCGGAGAGAATTTCATTGCCGATAATAACGAAAGCGACGGAATAAACGTCTTTGTTGCTGGCGGAAGTCATGATCTTTATTATAAGTCGGAATTATAGAGGTAAACAGTATTTCCTTGATTCGGCGCAGAATTCTGTTGCTAGGGATATAGCCTATAGGCCATAACACGACAAGAGCGCCGGAAAAGATACACGAATGGTTAAAAAAGCACAGAATGACGATGGAATAGAGCTTCACCCCGCGGCGGATTTCGAGGGGATGCGCGTCGCTGGAAAACTGGCCGCCGAAGTGCTGGATATGATAACCCCCCATGTCGTGCCGGGCGCCGTTACCGGAAAGCTCGACAAGATCATTGAGGAGTACGTCGTCAAGGCCGGCGCGATCTCCGCAACCATAGGCTATAAGGGCTACAAGCACGCCTCCTGCATTTCGATCAACCAGGTCGTCTGCCACGGCATCCCGGCGATGGACAAGAAACTGGCCGACGGCGACATCGTCAATATCGACGTCACCGTGATCGTTGACGGATGGTACGGCGACACGTCCCGCACGTATCTGGTCGGCGACAAAATAAAACCGCTGGCGAAAAAACTCGTCGATGTCACGTATGAATGCATGATGCGCGGGATCGAGGCGGTAAAGCCGGGCGCTACTCTCGGCGATGTCGGCCATGCAATTCAATCCCTCGCCGAAGAAAACCGTTTTTCCGTCGTACGCGATTTCTGCGGCCACGGCCTGGGCCGCACCTTCCACGCCCCGCCCAGCGTCCTCCATTTCGGCCATCCCGGCGACGGCCCTCTTCTGGAACCCGGCATGTTCTTCACCATCGAACCGATGATCAACACCGGCCACTGGGCCACGAAAGTGCTGCCCGACGGCTGGACCGCCGTCACCCGCGACCGCTCCCTCTCCGCCCAGTTTGAACATTCAATCGCCGTTACGGACACGGGTTTTGAAATTTTCACCCTGTCGCCGAAGGGCTTCACCAAACCGCCCTACGCCTAATACCCCGTTTTCAAAATAAGGGGTTAATGGTAAAAAGACCTATGGAGCCCGCCAAGAAGCCCGAAGAAAAACCCCATTACACCGGCCACCGCGACCGGCTGCGGGAACGCTTTCTCGCCGCGCCGGACAAGCTCCCCGATTACGAACTTCTCGAACTGCTCCTGTTCATGGCAATCCCGCGCCGCGACGTGAAGCCCATCGCCAAAATCCTGATCGCGCGCTTCGGCAATCTTGCAGGCGTAATGAATGCGGGCCTTGCCGATCTGCAAGGCGCCGAGGGGGTTTCCGAAAACACCGCCATAGCGATCAAGACCGTTCAGGCGGCGGGCCTGCGCCTGCTCAAAGCCGACATTACCAAACGCCCGCTGCTCAATTCATGGCAGCGCCTTCTCGACTACCTCCACGCCTCGATGGCGCACGAGAAAAAGGAGCATTTCCGCCTTCTTTTCCTCAACAAGAAAAACGAACTGATCGCCGATGAAATCCAGCAATCCGGCACGGTCGATCACACGCCCGCCTACCCGCGCGAGATCATGAAGCGCGCGCTCGAACTCGGCGCCACCGCCATGATCCTCGTCCACAACCATCCGAGCGGCGATTCAACGCCCTCGCAGGCCGACATCGAAATGACGAAACAGATTTGCGCAGCCGCCGCGCCGTTTGGTATTATTGTCCATGATCATCTGATCGTGAGCAGCGGCGGCACCACCAGCTTCAAAACCCTGGGATTGATGTGATGAAAAAATATTTCGCCCTTACGCTTGCCCTTTTCGCCATCTTCTGCGCAGGCCCGGCGCTCGCCGACAAAAAACCGATCAACCTCAATCAGGTGAAACCGATCCGCCAGAACAAATGCCTGATCAAGGTCGTCGCCTTCATCAACGGCAAACCTTACGCGTTTTCGCGCCTGCGCGGCATGGAATACACGCTTCCCGACGGAACGGAAATGACGGCGGCGAATCCGAAGCACCCATGGAACGATTGCGACATCACCAATATCGGCGAAGTCTCGCGCTTCTCGACCGGCCTGATGAAAAAGAACGGCCTAAACGTTCATATCGACGCGCTGGCCACCGACGCCGCGAAGAAAAAATTCGTCACGACCTACACGGACAGGCGCGAGCCCATCCTGGAAAAACTTCAGAAGGACGATTATGAACGCATGGCCGACTTTACCAACTGGATGAAATGGTCGACCTCGACGATGTTCCTGCTCCCGGCCTCCGCGACGACGCAAAACGAAGAACCCGTCGCCATTTACTGCAAACTCCCCGCCAACGTAAAGGCGGACGACCGCACGCTGACCCGCGCCCAAAGGCGCAAGCTCTGCACGACGCGCTACATCCTGCCCGGCGGGCTAGGCTTCGGCTATACGTTCCTTGAGAGCGAAAAAGAATACAAACCCACCGATATCGACCGCGCCGCCCGCGAATACTTCGCCGGCACGCCCGTAAAACAGGTGAAAGCCGCGCCGGAAACCCCATAAAACCCTTGGTATATCCCCATCCCGGTGCTAAAAAGCCCGAAAAAGATCAACCAAGGAAGCCCGCATGATTCCGCGCTACACCCGCCCCGATATGGCCGCCATTTTCGAAGCTGAAAACCGCTTTAAAATCTGGCTCGAAATCGAAACCCTCGCCGCCGAGAAAATGGGCGAGATGGGCACCGTGCCGAAATCGGTCGCGAAATCCATGCGCGAGAAAGGCAATTTTGACATTGCCCGCATCGACGAAATCGAAAAAGAAGTCAAACACGACGTCATCGCCTTCCTGACCTCCGTCGCCGAATTCGTCGGCGAAGATTCCCGCTACGTCCATCAGGGCATGACCTCCTCCGACATCATAGACACCGCCTTCTCCGTGCAATTGACGCAGGCCGCCGACATTCTCCTCGCCGATCTCGACGCCGTTCTCGCCGCGCTGAAAAAACGCTCGCTCGAACACAAGGGCACGATCTGCATTGGCCGCTCCCACGGCATCCATGCGGAGCCGACGACGTTCGGATTCAAACTCGCCGGCCATTACGCCGCCTTCAAACGCGCAAAAGAACGCCTTATCAATGCGCGCAAGGAAATCGCCGTCTGCTCCATTTCCGGCGCCGTCGGCACCTACGCCACCGTATCCCCGGAAATTCAGAAATATGTCGCCGCGAAGCTCGGCCTCGCCGAAGAAGACGTCTCGACCCAGGTCATCCCGCGCGACCGTCACGCCATGTTCTTCGCCACGCTCGGCGTCATCGCCTCCACCATCGAAAACCTCGCCGTCGAAATCCGCCACCTGCAAAGAACCGAAGTGCGCGAAGCCGAAGAATTTTTCTCGCCGGGCCAGAAAGGATCGAGCGCCATGCCGCACAAGCGCAACCCGATCCTCACCGAAAACCTCACGGGCCTCGCCCGCGTCGTCCGCGCCGCCGTCACGCCCGCGCTGGAAAATGTCGCGCTCTGGCACGAACGCGACATCTCGCACTCCTCCGTTGAACGCATCATGGCGCCCGACGCCTGCGTCGCTCTCGATTTCGCGCTGGCGCGGCTGGCGAACGTCGTCGAAAAACTCCTCGTCTATCCCGAAACGATGAAGGACAATCTCGAAAAGATGGGCGGCCTCGTCTTCTCGCAAAAAACATTGCTGGCACTCACCCAGGCGGGAATTTCCCGCGAAGACTCCTATCGCATCGTCCAGCGCAACGCGATGAAGGTGTGGGAAAGCCGCGGCAGGGAAACCCTGCTCTCCTTCCTGAAAACCGACCCCGACGTAAAAGCGAAGCTCGACGATAAAACGCTCGAAGCGATCTTTACCTATGACGATTACATCAAGAACGCCGGCCCCGTCATGGACAAGCTCTTCGCCAGTTAAGAACGACTATCAGTCCACAAATATTTCGGAACAAAACCGTTTCATGCGCTGTTAATTCCGCGCATATATCATTATATTGTATGCGTAGCTTTTAGGAATTTTCAGGAGATAGCGCCATGAAAGGCAATGCCCAGGTTTTAAAACGCCTCAACCTCGCTCTCAAAGGCGAACTTACGGCCATCAACCAATATTTCCTGCACGCCCGCATGTTCGACGACTGGGGCGTCACGAAACTCGGCAAGCATGAATACGATGAATCGATCGAGGAAATGCGCCATGCCGACGTCCTGATCCAGCGCATCCTCCTTCTCGAAGGCCTGCCGAATTTACAGGACCTCGGAAAACTTTACATCGGTGAGAATGTAGTGGAAGCGCTCAAGGGCGATCTGAAACTCGAACAGGAAGGCATCCAGAACTACCGCGACGGGATCAAGGATTGCGAAGCCGCGCACGACTACGTCACGCGCGATCTCTTCATCAAACTCCTCACCGATGAAGAAGGACACGAAGATTTCCTGAATACGCAATTGAAACTAATCGAAACGATCGGCATCGAAAGATATGTCCAGCTCAACTCCGGCTCCGCGCCGGAGCAAGATGGCGCTTAGTTTTTAAACCACAGAGGCACAAATTCCGCGCCCGTCATTGCGAGGAGCGCAGCGACGCGGCAATCCAGAAAACCCCAGAGACACAGAGGTCAAAGAGTCTCTGCGCTTCACCTTTTCTTCCAATACTCGAATGCCTCTTTTTGTATCGCGCGGATGAATTTCTCCGCCTTCGGCCCTTCCCACGGCCCTTTGTAATCATGCATGTTCTTCTCCGCCCACCACCCCGCACCGGGGATTTTATCCGAAGCCCGCACGACGAGAACGGCCAGCTCCGGCTCTCCCCGCTTGGCAGCGCGGCGGTCGATCTCGCCCAGCACCGCGCACAGCGCCCGCATCTTCGGCCTCGAAAATTCCAGCCCCAGCGAGTTGAGTGTTTCGGCGTAGGAAATGGCCTTCCCCTCCCGCGCACTCGCCTGCAAAAGCGACTCGATCTGATCGAGATCGAACAGCTTTTGCCATAAAGGCGTCGGCTGCTCAGGTTCGATATAGCGCTGGTTGCGGGGCGAGCCCCTCGTTTTTGCCTGTTTCACAAGGGGTTGATACCATGCTCACAAAAAAATGAAAATCATTCTCATTTTTCATTTGCGAATAATTCTCACTTAGCTTACCGTCTTCTTACACCACCTGATCTGGTGGGTTCACATCTGTGGAGACACTATATGTATGTATGCATGTGCAATCCGTTCACCGACAAGGACGTGAAGAGGGCTTTGGACAACCCCGATGTCCGCAACACGCCCGCGCAGATATATAAAAGCTGCGCCGGCGGCAAAGGCCCGAATTGCGGATCATGCATGTGCTTCGTTAAGGACATGATCGTCGATCATCAATCCGCGATCGGCGTGCGAAAAATCATCGAAGAACTCCCCGAACTCACCGAGGCGGAAACGGTCGCGGCGGAATAGCCTTTTACACATCTCTTATTTTAGAAAGTTTTTCAGGAATGGATTTCCGCGCCTGCAGTTGCGACAACACCCGCTACTCGGATTACGAACGCGCCGTCGAACGGCACGCCGATAGAATTAAGATCGCGGACTCCTTTAAGAAAGCCGTCGGCCTGGTCTTCCGCGACCAGCATCCCCAGGCGCAGCGCGAACCTGTTGCCATCGGCGGCGATCCGGACACGCTGGAAACGAAAAGGAACTGCGGCGGCTGCACGCCCCACATCGCCTCGCTCATCAATAAAAAAGGCCTTCGCCCCGCCGCCGAATATGAAAGCTGGCTCGAATGGCACCACAACCGCGCATCGAACTGCGGCGGCTGCTCCAAAGGCGGCCAGTGCGGCGTAAAGTTCGCCCCTTCTTAACGCATCGCCTTCATCAACCCTTTATAATACGGGTCGGTGTGACGGCCTTCATATTCCTCGTCGATCTTGCGGATATGCTCGTCCGCCTCCGGATCGACTTTCAACAAAATCATATCGAGCTTCGCTTCCATCCGGTCGTCGCCCTCTTTTGATTGCGGAGAGCCAACATGGAGGAGGATGGCGAGACCGCCGACCTGCCAGATCAGTTGCAGGAACTCGGACTGCCAGTTTTCGAATGTGTCGCGCAGCATTTCGTTCAGATAACCGGACGTGGTGATCGCCGCGTCGATATCGCGCTGCTCGTCGATATAGGCGAACCAGCCGAAGAACCAGTGGCCGGCGAAGGAAATGATAAAAAACGCCAGCGTGACCCACGCAAAGCCGTAATCCTTGAAAATCCGCATAACGTCTCCTTTTTGCCCGCTAACTTGCGGCGAGCGGCGGCGGTTCCCCATTATCAATAATCCGCCTTGTGCGCCGTTTGTGTGCCTCTCTTGTTTTTTTGACGACGGTATGGCACCCCTATTGCATCAACCCAGTCTGACAATGAAGGAATTATCATGATCCGGACGCTAGCCCTCTTACTCGGGAGTTTATTTCTGATGACCACGACGACCAACGCCGCCGACCTTGATCCGAACAACACGCTGTATCTCGACCTCAAGGACGGTCGTGTCGTGATTAAACTGATGCCTGATATCGCGCCGAACCATGTCGCGCGCATCAAGGAACTCACCAAAAAAGGCTTCTATGACGGCCTCGTCTTCCACCGCGTCATCGACGGCTTCATGGCGCAGACAGGCGACCCGACGGGCACCGGCACGGGCGGCTCCGACCTTCCCGACCTGAAGGCCGAATTCAACGACTACAACTTCGGACGCGGCGCCATCGGCGCGGCCCGCACCAACAATCCCGATTCCGCCAACAGCCAGTGGTTCATCTGCTTCAACGATTGCAGCTTCCTGAACAAGCAATACACGGTTTGGGGCCAGGTCGTTTCCGGCATGGAATTCGTCGACAAGATCACCCGCGGCGAACCGCCGGCAAACCCGGACAAGATCGTCAAAATGCAACTCGCCGCAGATACCAAATAATTTAGAAAATCCCCGCCTCATGCGGGGATTTTTTTACCCCATCATTGCGAGGACCCGGGACTTGATCCGGGGGACGCGGCAATCCATGGATTGCTTCGGCTTGCCGCGCAATGACAGCTAGAAAGACCGCAGAAGGATAATAGCCACAGCACATCCGACGATGCCAAGCCCTGCCGCGACATCCGCCTTCTCCACTTTGCCGATGGCGCGGTAATAGGCCATCACGATAATGGCGTCGATATATTTGACGGCGGGAACGAGGCCGGGATTATCGACATAATGCATGGCCGCGAATTTGCTGAGCGATACCATCGTCATCGCCGCCCCCACCATCGCGCCGCCTTTCAGGGAATCTCTCGAAAACAGCACCGCGGCTGGAATCGGTTTTTTCACCACATAAAACACCGACCAGATCGTTATCATGACGAAAGATTCAAACAGCACGAACGCGAACGGCCCCTGTTCGATCGTCGCATATTTGGTGACGAGCTTATACATCAACGGCCCGACCACAGCGGCGAACAGGACGAACCAGATCATTCTGACCGCCTGCCACGACACGGGATCTTTCTTCAGCCGCATGGCGAAATATACCGCGCCGCACAACGCCGCACAGACGGCAAGGCTCCGCCACGGCGTCGAAAGATACTCACGCAACAACGCCTGGTCGAAAAAGAACCACAAAACGAACGTCACGATCACGGAAACGGGCAGAATGCGCGAAATCACCCCCGCCCCCACCCTGGGCAGCGCGCGGAAGAAAATCACGTCGCTGACGACCCAAAGCAAAGCCTGCGCCGCGACCAAAGCGTAAAAAAGCGCCTGATCGGGCAGCCCCTGCATCAAAACCAGCGGAATCATGAACACCAGCGCCGCGGCCTTATTCCAGAAAGCCAGCGCGAATCCGTCGCATTGCGCCCGCTCGGGGATAATGAGGACGAGGGCCGATGATGCAGCGCACAGTAAAGCGAAAACGGCCCAAATCGGGAATTCCATGCCGTATAATCCCATGAAAAGCCCTGGTATAAAAGGAGAAACCCTTGTAGGCGCGCCCGATTTTCGGCTATATCAGGCGTACGATTTTACTTTTAAAGGGTGTGTCCTATGAGTGAAAACAAAGATTGGTGGCGCGGTGCGATTATCTATCAGATATATCCCCGTAGCTACTCGGATTCCAATGGCGATGGCATCGGCGATCTTCCGGGAATTATTTCCAAGTTGGATTACGTCGCATCGCTAGGCATCGACGCGATCTGGCTTTCGCCGTTCTTCAAATCGCCGATGAAAGATTTCGGCTACGACATCTCCGATTACCGCGACGTCGATCATATCTTCGGAAGCCTGGACGATTTCCGCCACCTGATGAGCGAGGCGCACAAGCGCGGCCTCAAAGTCATTCTTGACCAGGTATGGAGTCACACCTCCGACCAGCACGACTGGTTCAAAGAATCGCGCATGGATATGAAGAACGCCAAAAGCGATTGGTATATCTGGGCGGACAGCAAACCCGACGGTACGCCGCCGAACAACTGGCTGTCTATCTTCGGCGGCCCGGCATGGACATGGGATACGCGCAGGCAGCAATATTACTGTCACCACTTTCTCTCCTCCCAGCCCGCGCTGAACCTCTGGAACCCGCAGGTGCGCAACGCCATTACGAACACCGCCCGTTTCTGGTTCGAAATGGGCGTCGATGGTTTCCGCCTCGACGTCATAAACTGCGCCCTCGCGCATCCGGAGCTAAAGGACAATCCCGTGCGCAGTGCCAACGCTCCACCGCCTACGGATATGAGCTCGGCCAACCCGATGTCGCGCCAGATTCGCGAAAACGCTTACGGTTACGTCTCCGATGAAACCTTCCACTGGCTGAACCAGCTCCGTGCGGTGGCCGATGAGTACGGCGCGACGTTCCTGATGGGCGAAATCGGCGGCGACGACAACGAACGCAGGGCCGTGAAATATACGCAAAAAGGCGACCGCCTGCACAGCGCCTATTCCTTCGGCCTGACGGGTAAGGCGATCACGAAAGACACCGTCTACAATTCCGTGAAGATGATCGAGGACAATATCGAAGACGGGTGGATGACCTATGCGCTCGGCAACCACGACAATACTCGCTTCGCCTCCAACCACGGCCAGACAGAGGACGTTCGTCCTGAATATATCCTCATGGGCATGGCGCTGTTGCTTTCTATGCGCGGCTCCGTGTGCCTGTATCAGGGGGAAGAGCTGGGCCTGACCACGGCGCAGATCGCCTACGAAGATATGCAAGACCCCTACGACATCCGCATGTATCCGGATTCCATGAACCGGGACGGAGGCCGTACGCCCATGCCATGGGTGGCGTCGGCGCCGCAGGCCGGATTCTCGACCGCGCAGAAGACATGGCTGCCGGTGTTCATCGAACATATCCCGATGGCGGTGGATGTGCAGGAGGCGGATGAGGACTCGATCCTGAACAATTACCGCCGCTTCATCGCCTGGCGCAAGTCATCCGATATCCTGCGCCTCGGCGAAATCGAGCTTCTGGAATCGCCCAGCGCATTGTTCGTCTTCAAGCGCCATTACAAAGGCAAGACGATGTTCTGCTCCTTCAACATGGCGAACGAGGAGAAGGAGCTGTTTTTGGAAGACGGTGTGGAAAGAACGCTGATCCCCGAAATATCGAACCGCATCGATATAGCCGGAAACAAGATCATGTTCGAGCGCTACGGCTACGCCTTCTTCTACGAAGGGTAACTAATCGCCCCAACGTCATTGCGAGGAGTCCTGCGTAGCCTTGGCGGAGCGGGACGACGCGGTAATCCAGAGGCCTCGCAAAATTCTGGATTGCTTCGCCGAGTTACCCCGGCGAAAGCCTCCGCTCGCTATGACGAACGTCTAAAATTTTAGATACTCATGATTAAAAACTACGCGGCGGCGGCCATGCAGCGGGCGCGCTCCTCGTCGGAAACGCGCAGCCTGTCGACAAGGCTAAGCAAGCGCGTAACGATCTTGTCGATCTTTTCGGCGTCCTGCATCGGGTCGCTGGTCTCAAGGCGCAGCACGACCTCGTTATCGTTGAAGAGCAGGAGCGTATCCGAGTTGCGCGTTTTCAAAATATTGCCTATCGCCTCGACCCGGTCCTTGTTCAGATAGGCGTTCATAACCGCGTCCCGCTTGACGAACGCCTTGTGCTCCGTTTCCAGCCCCGGAATTTCGACTGTATAGGGATGCAGCATATCGAGCGTCATCAGGAACGGGATCATTTCCTTGGTGCCGAACGCGCCGGAATCGACGACTCCTTCGGCAAGATCTATCTCGATCGCTGTGACATAGCGGCGCGTGCGGACATCGACGCCTGGGCGCTCCGCCGTGAAGAAGGACAATTTATATTTTCCGATGGTGCCGGACATTTCGGCGGGGCCCATGAAGGTGCCCTTGTTGAAGATGAAGCCCCTTTTCTTGGCGTATTTTTCCCACGCGGTTTTCTGGCGCAGCAGAATTTGCAAAGACCATAAGGTTGCGCCTATCAAAAACGCCGACAATATAAACCAGAGGAAAATCCACATAACGCGCGTGCGAGCCCCTAAGTCGTTTCTCTCAAAAGCCCCGTCCCGAAAAGGCGAAGCAACTCAATGGATTATTTTACCTTGGGAATGCGACCTGTGTCACCTTTTGTTTGGGCGACGGGGCAAAAACACGGAAAACGGGGCCGCGAAGGCCCCGTTTTCTTGGATCCGGCATACGTTCGGGATTCTTAGTGGTAAACCACACCCCGTTCGCTTCCGGATGTCTCTCCCGTAAAGTACCGGGACAGTAGCGTCGTCAACCCACCCGAAGAATCATGCGGTTCTTGTATGGCCTCTTCCGGGAATTCACTGTAGTCCGCCTGACGCGGGGCTTCTTCCGGGAAATCGCGGAACAGCTCGCTGGCGGCGATTTGCGTTTGCTCTTTCGCGGGTCTGGAGGTCCAGCTTTGCTGAACTTCAATCCGCGGTTTCTGCACAACGACAGGCTGCAGTTTGACCGGACGCGGCTGTGTAACCGCTTGCACCGGCGTTCCCTGCAGGATGCGGGCCTCGATGGAATTGATGGCGTCGCCCAGAAAGCTTGCCGTCTTTTCAACGCGGTCCACGCGTTCGCCCATTCCGGTCAGGCCGGCTTTGAGCTTGGCGGTTTCCTCGTCCAGCTTCGTGGTGCGCTGGTCGAGTTTATAGATGGCGTCCGCGAAGAATCCGCTCTGGCGTTTGACCAGGTCGAACCCTGCGCGCAGCCGTTCGAACCCGGCGCCGAGGACGACGCTCGTCCCCACCGCCGCGACGGCCGCGAACACCGCGAACATCAATGAAATTACGATATAGGTTTCAGCACTGACAGACATGTTCCCACCCTTCTTCTTCCAAAAATACTTTTGGCCCTGTTCAAGCCCGCTTTATTGTTTTTTCGATTGGTTGGTTGGTTTTGCCGGAGGCTATCAGTTCGTGGGCTGATTTAACGGCGGCAAAAGAAACGATCCATTTATTATGTTAATTAAGTGCGCGGTCAGCGTCCATAACTATCGTTTCGGAATTGCATCGAATTTTAGACAAAATAAAAAAACGCGGGCATTTCCTTGCTCAA
>DASTUM010000124.1:0-16151 GCA_035759665.1 Micavibrio sp. | reverse complement strand
GCCTTGATTATGTTGAGAGTCTCGCCACCGGCTAAAGGGGCTGGACAGGCCCCGCCCGATCTTTTATAACGGCTTTCACCGAAGGTCGCCCAGGTAGCTCAGTCGGTAGAGCAAGGGATTGAAAATCCCTGTGTCGGCGGTTCGATTCCGTCCCTGGGCACCATTTATTCCACCAAACATTTCACCGTTTTCGTCCACCCCGCATAAAGCGCGTCGCGTTGCTGTGCGGGCATGGCCGGGTCGTAGCGGCGGGCGCGGTTCCAGGTTTTGGAGATGTCGTCGAGGTCTTTATAGACGCCGGCATGGAGGCCGGCCATCAGCGCCGCGCCGAGAGCGGTGGTTTCGGCGACTTCGGGGATTTCGACGGGCTTGCCGATCTGGTCGGCGAGGAACTGGCACATGAAATGATTGGCGACGAGGCCGCCGTCGGCGCGAATGACTTTGGGGTCGTGGCCGCCGTCGGCGATGAAGGCTTTCATCAAATCGCGCGTCTGGTAGGCCTGCGCTTCCAATGCAGCGCGGACGATATGGGCCGCATTAGTGCCGCGCGTGAGGCCGGATATCAGGCCGCGCGCATCGGGCATCCAGTAGGGCGCGCCGAGCCCCGTAAAGGCCGGGACGAAATAAACACCGTCCGTATCCTTGACCGATGTGGCGATGCCTTCGCTCTCCGTCGCGTTCCTGAAAAGATGCAGACCGTCGCGCAGCCATTGGATCGCCGCGCCCGCCACGAAAATCGCGCCCTCGATGGCGTAAGTGCTTTGCCCGCCGAGGCGGTAGCCGATGGTGGTGAGCAGCCGGTTTTCGGATGACCGGAACGTCGTGCCGATATTCATCAGCGCGAAGCACCCCGTACCGTAGGTGGATTTCACCATGCCTTCGGCAAAGCAGGCCTGGCCGAACAGCGCCGCCTGCTGATCGCCCGCCATGCCGCCGATTGTATAGCTTTTACCGAGCAGGGAAATATCGGTCTTGCCGAAATCGCCGACATTGTCCTTCACCTCGGGCAGCATCGAGCGCGGAATGCTGAAGAGTTTGAGAAGATCATCGTCCCAGTATCCTTCGCGGATATTGTAGAGCATCGTACGCGACGCGTTCGTGGCATCGGTTGCGTGAACGCGCCCGCCCGTCAGGCGCCAGAGCAGGAAACAATCGACGGTGCCGAAAGCAAGCTCGCCCTTCTCCGCGCCGGCGCGAGCGCCCGGTACGTTGTCGAGAATCCACGCGATTTTCGTCGCCGAAAAATACGGGTCGAGCAACAGCCCCGTTTTCGCGGCGATGGTTTTTTCCATGTCCTTTTCCTTGAGGTCGGCGCAGTATTTCGCCGTGCGCCGATCCTGCCAGACGATGGCGTTGTAGACGGGCTTTCCGCTGCGCCGATCCCAGACGATGGTGGTTTCGCGTTGGTTGGTGATGCCGATGGCGGCGAGATTGCACGCCTCTTCCGGATTTTCTTTCAGGATGGATTGCACGGCCCAGAGCGTGTCGTTCCAGATATCCTCGGGATTTTGCTCGACCCAGCCGTTCTCGGGCGTAAGAAGCTTCAATTCCTTTTGCTTCACAGCCGCGATTTTTCCCTTCGCGGTGAAAATCACGGCGCGCGAACTCGTCGTGCCCTGATCGATGGCAAGCAGCGCCGGAGAAGAAGTCATGATGCAATTTTCCGTTCTTCGAGATAATCGGGCATCGCGCTTTCGAGCGCGAGCGCGGTGCGTTTTTCGGCGTGCAGGCCGATCTTCGTGCGGCGCCAGAGAATATCTTCCGCCGTTTTGGCGAATTCATGGCCAATCAGGTATTTCACCTCGATCTCGTAAAGGCCGCTGCCGAAATCGCGGCCTAGCGATTTCACGCTATCGGTCGTTTCCAGCAGAATATCCATCCGTGTGCCATAGGCGCGGGCGTAGCGGAGCAGGAGGTCTTCGGGCAGGAATTTGTATTTCGAGCGTTGATGCGCAAGGAAAGCGGGAAAGCCGCCCTTGACGAAATTTCCGCCCGGCAGCGGCGCCTTGGCCGTCCATCCGGCATTCTTCCTGCTGCCCGTGATCTTGTCGACGGCGTGCATTGCCAGCGTGCGGTAGGTGGTAAGCTTGCCGCCGAACACCGAAAGGATCGGTGCGGCGCGGGTTGAATCGAGATCGAGCCTGTAATCGCGCGTCACCTGCTGGGCCTTGGCCGACCCGTCATCGGTGAGCGCCCGCACGCCACTATAAGTCCAGACAATGTCTTCGGGCGTAATCTGCGCTTTGAAGAAACGGTTGACGGCGTCGCATAGATATTGCGCCTCGCCGGTGCTGATCACGGGTTTCATAGCGTCGCCGTCGAACGGTTCGTCGGTCGTGCCGATTAGCGTGAATTTGCCCTCGTAGGGTATGGCGAACACGACGCGGCGGTCGGGCTGTTGCAGGATGAAGGCGTAATCGCCCTCATGCAGGCGCGGCACGACAATGTGGCTCCCCTTCACCAGCCTGACCCTGGGCGTCTTTTCCAGCGCAAGCGAGGACGCATCGAGAAGCCCCCTCACCCATGGCCCCGCCGCGTTGACGACCATGCGAGCGGAAATCTGGAATTCATCGCCGCTCGCCAGATCCTTGAGCTGAACGTACCAGAAATTCGTATCGTGGAGCATGCCCATGCGCATACAGGCCGTGCGCGTTAAAATCTCCGCGCCGCGCGCTTTGGCATCCATCGCGTTCAAAACGACGAGCCGCGCATCGTCCGTCCAGCAATCGGAATATTTGAAGCCGTCTCGGAACGTACCCTGCAATGGCTCGCCGAGAAGAGAGTCATGCAGACTCACTGCGCTCGATTTTCCCACTTTCCGGCGGCCTGCCAGAAAGTCGTAAAGCCACAAACCGAAGCCGATCATCCAGCGCGGACGAAGGCCGGACACGTAGGGCAAAACGAATTCCAGCGGCGTCACCAAATGCGGCGCGAGGCGCAGCAAGGTCTCGCGCTCTTTCAAGGATTCACGGACAAGGCGGAATTCCCCCTGCTCCAGATATCGCAATCCGCCATGGATGAGTTTCGTGCTCGCCGACGACGTTCCCTGCGCGAGGTCTTGCGCCTCCACCAGAAGAACGGACAGGCCACGCCCTGCGGCCTCGCGCGCGATGCCGGCGCCGTTGATGCCACCCCCGATGACGCATAAATCGTAATCCGGTTCCATAACGCTCTGTCCCTTTATATATTAGGGTATAGCGATTCTCTCCTGCCGCAAGGCAAGCAGGATCGTCTTTCACAGGAAAAAACGGCGGATTTACACGACTTTCATGCGTGCGGCGAAGATTCGCAGGCGGGTTTCGATCTGCTGCGGTGAAAAGGGCTTGCGGATATAGCCTTCCACGCCAGCGCTGCGCGCCTCCATGACCGAATTATGGTCGCTGCGCCCTGTAATCATGAGGAACGGCGTCGCATTCCCCTTTTCCCGCAGCGCGCGGAAAAATTCCATGCCGGACATCACAGGCATGTTCCAGTCGCACAAAATCAGGTCGACATTGCTCACGCCTATATATTGCAGAGCATTGCGCCCGTCATTCGCCTCGTATATCTGGGCAATCTCGAGATCGCCGAGAATATCGCGCAAGATTATCCGCGATTCCAGCTGATCCTCGACGATCAGCACTTTAAGCCTGGAAAGTTCGGTCATAATGCGTTCCATTTCGTCGAAAGGCCGTCCCAGCTATTTTTAAGAGTCCGCTCGCTCTTCTCCGCCATAGCCTTCAATGTCTGCGCCAGCTTGTAAAAATCGACGGGCTTGGACATGAAGAATGCACTTTCTGGAAGAGACACGCGCGCCATCTGTCCGGATTCCGGATAGCCGGACATGAACATCACGCGGGATTCAGGCCGGACGCTTTCGAACAGCTCCGCGAGCTTCACGCCGTTGAGCTCGGGCATCACCACATCGGTCAAAAGGAAATCTATATCGCCATGATATTCATCTTGTATCATCAGCGCCTCGTTCCCGTTGCTTGCCCTGAGAACGCGCGCGCCCATATCTTCCACCATCCCCGACACCAGGTCGAGCAGGGCGGGCTCGTCTTCCGCGATCAGCGCCGTAAACCCTTCGAGATGCACATTGCCGTTTTCGTCCTCGGTGATTTTTTGAACGGGCGGCCCTTTTTCGCTCAGCGGAAGCGTGATTGTGAAAGACGCGCCTTCGCGGGATTTCGATGCGACATCTATTTCCCCCTGCATATCCTTGACCAGCCCGTAGACCACGGACAGGCCGAGCCCCGTCCCCTTTCCCTGCATTTTCGTCGTGAAGAAAGGGTCGAAAATGCGCGCCCTGATTTCCTGCGGGATGCCTTCGCCCGTATCGGCGATGCGCAGGAAAGCGCGCGCATTGCGTGTTTTTCCGCATTCAACCGACAGGCGGCCGCCCTCCGGCATCGCATCGCGGGCATTGATGCAAAGATTGAGCAGTATCTGGCAGATATTGTCCGGAGGCGCGGTAACGAACACATCCGGTTCCACCGTGACCGAGAGCGTGATGGACGCGTCGATCAGAGGGCGGAGCAGCGATTCCTGATCCCGGATCAACTGCCCGAGATCGATGACCTTGTCTTTGACCGCGATATGGCGGCCGAACGTCAGGAGCCTGTTCGTCAGCGCCGAGCCGCGCTGGACGGATTGCATGATCCTTTCGAAATGATCGAATGGAGAGTTGCCGCCCGCTGCCGCTTTCTTTCCCATGCGTGCATAGCCGTCGATGATGGAAAGGATATTGTTGAAATCATGGGCGACGCCTCCGGCGAGCTGCCCCAGTGCTTCGAGCCTTTGCGCCTGAAAACACTGCCCTTCCCTGATTTTATGTTCAGTCGTGTCCTCGATGACGATCAGGCAATAATTCCTGCGGCGCGAATAAGGTATGAAGTGCAGCCTGTACCACGTAACGCGCCCGTCGCGCTTTGCCTCGTGATCGCAAAAGGACGTTTCCCCGCCATACAGGTTGGAGCGGATATCGTCACCCATGCCGAAGCGTTCCAGTATTTCCAGAGCTGGAAGCCCGACGAGCTTCCCACCCGGCATCTTCAAAAACTCTTCGGCTTTCGGGTTGCAAAAGACACAGCACGAACTGACGGAAGTCAGTTCGACCGTCACGATCCCCCACGGCATGATCTCCAGCGAGGTCGAAAGACGCAAAAGATGGTCGCTTTCAGCGCGCGGCATCAAACGCACGAGCGTTCCTTCGTCACAAGTTCCGCAAACCATTTCATACCGGACACCGCCGAGGACGGGTTCATTTTCGCTCCAGCCTTCGCTGGCAAAACGCAATTTTTGCATGAACGCGTCGTGATGGTTAGAACCGGAATCGCCGACGCAAAGAGCAGCGAGGATATCCCGCCCCGCGCTGTTACAGGCAAGCAAAAGCCCGTCCTGCGCGAAAACAAAGGCCGGTTCGCCAAGCGCGTCGATCAGAAAACTCTGCGGGACCGCCCGCCTCTCTTCTCGCCTCTCGCAAATCATTCTCTATAACCCTTTGAATAAATAAAATTATTTAATTCACACAACCTATAGTTTATATCGGCGGAGAACAAATAAATTCAAGCGGTGCGTCCATTCGCTTTGACATGCCCGCGTATTTACCCGACACTGCAAGTGATTGTTTTTATTCCTTTAAACGGGTGGTTGTCCGACCATGCCCCGTGTTTGTTTATATCATGCGCTTGTATTGATCTGCATTCTCTGGTCTGCGGCCAAACCGGCGCGTGCCGATGAAGCGGCCCGTTCAAGCGATTACATGGGATTGATTGGCCTCAATTCGATTCCGAGCGCACGGATGGATGAAGAAGGGACGATGCGCATCGGCGCGTCCCACACCGATCCCCACAATCACGTTTTCATCGGGCTGCAGGTTGCGAAGCCGCTCTACATAAATCTGCGCCAAAGTATGCTGGTGTCCTCCGCCGGAGATAAACCCTCGCTTGTCTATCCGGGCATGGACATCAAGCTGCGGCTGAAGAAAGAAGGACGCTACATGCCGGAAATATCGTTCGGCATGAACAGCGCGCTGGGCGATCCCCGGTTTTCATCGGAATATTTCGCGCTCTCCAAACGCTGGTACGATTTCGATTTCACCGCCGGTGTCGGCTGGGGAAGGCTTGGCAGCGCAGGCCATCTCAAAAACCCTTTCGCCACCCTGTCTTCGCATTTCGAAAAGGATCGCGATTTTTCCAGTTCCGACGCGGCATCGCCCTCCGACTGGTTCACGGGCGAAGAAATCGGATTTTTCGGCGGCGTCGAATATTTCACGCCGATCAAAGGGCTTTCCCTGAAGGCGGATTTCAACGCCGACGCTTACAGGGCCGAAACGCGGCAATTCGATTTCAAGAAACCATCGCCGTGGAGTTTCGGATTCAATTATTCGCCGAAGAAGTGGATATCCTTCGGCGCCTCTGTGATCGGCATGGACAAGATCATGGCGCGGCTGACCTTCCAGACGAACCCGTATAAATGGAAGACGCAATCCTACAAGAACAGCAGCGTGTTCAAATTCGACGGAAAAAGATCGGATGCGACATGGCGTTTACTGGCGAAGGAAATGGCCGAAGCCGACAGCATCAACATGGGCAAGACGCGGATCAAGGGGCATGATTTCAGCGGTGTCGTGCATATGAACGATTACGAACCCGGGGCCTTGCAGATCGGCCGCGTCGCCCGCCACCTCGCCGCCAATGCGGGGCCGGAGATCGAAACCATCACGGTCATCCCCGTCACCAACGGCCTGCGCGGCAAGACCGTAACTTTCAGCCGCCGCGATCTGGAACAGGCGGTCGCGCAGGGACAGGGCAGCCCCGAAGAAATATGGAGGGATATATCCTTCGATACGGACACGCGCTCGATAAGCCATAAAAGCGCCAAGGAGAAATTCAAATTCCATCCGGAACTGAAGCTCAGCATCGGCGAAGAGGAAACGACACATCTCTATAGGGCAAGCTTTGTCGCCGAAACGACCAAACAATGGAACCATGGAATTTATACGGGAGCGTCGCTCCGGTTCAATATCGCCAACAACCTTCACCGCCTGCAAAAATTCCGCGATGTCATCACGGAGAGCATCCGCGCACACGAATATCTGTTCGCGCGCAACCGCGTCAATCTCGACCGCGCCTTCTTGTCATGGCTCAAAACGCCCCTGCCGGATTTTCATATGGCTCTGACGGCGGGATTCCTTGAGGAAATGTATGCTGGGTATGGGGGTGAAGTTTTGTACCGCCCGTTCCAATCACCCTTTGCCATCGGCGCGGAGGCGTGGAACCTGTATCTGCGCGATCCCACTATGCCGCTCGCCGTCGGCTTGGTTCCGGGCGAGCATTTTACGGCGCATCTCAACCTCTTCTACGAGATTCCCGATACGGATGTTACCGCCTTCGCCAAAGTCGGGCGGTTCATCGGCGGCGATGACGGTGTAAGTTTCGGCGCGCAGACGCAGCTGAACAACGGCATCAAGGCCAAGGCTTTCATGAACGTCACCGACATGGACAACAAGGATGTGTTCGGCAGCGACCGGAACGTCTATGCGGGGATCAACGTGGCGATCCCGCTTGGCAACCTGAAATTCGTGCCGCAGGGAAGCGAGGCGCGGATCAAGATGGAGCCGATAGGCCGCAACGACGGCGCACTCCTCGACAAGCCCGTATCGCTGTACGAGGTTACTGAACCAACGTCCTACCGCCGCCTTGGCCGAAGCTGGCAGGAGGTTCTGGAGTAACGTCCAGCGGCTTGCCGCCCATGAACTTTTCCTCGGCCAGCCTGTCGGCGGCTTCGCCCGTGCCGAGATGATGCGCGGTGGCATAGGCGAGAACGTCCGTGACCGTCTGGCCGATACGTTCGACATGGGCGACCATGCTTTCGCGCGTGATGTCGAAATCCAACGGATTGTAGCCGGATTTCCGGAAATATTCGTATCCAACGCAGATCACGCCGCCCGCGTTAAGCACATAGTCCGGAACATAGAGAATGTTCTTGTCCATCAATTGAATATCGTGATGCGATTTTAAAAGCTGGTTGTTTGCCGGGCCCGCCACGATATGCGCCTTCAAGCGCGGGATCGTATCGTCGTTGAGGATGCCGCCCATGGCGCAGGGGGCAAACACTTCGGCTTCGATTTCATAAATTTCATCAGGCGCGACGATGTGGATATCGCCCAGCTCCGCCGTGGCACGCTCCAGACTGTCCTTGTTCACATCGGTAACGAACAGTTCGACGCCATCCTGTTTCAAAAGCTTGCAGAGTTCGAAGCCCACGGCACCGACACCCTGCACGGCGACTTTCAGGCCCGTCAGCGCGTCGCCGCCGTAACGGTGATGCGCGGCGGCGCGGATGCCGCGGTAGCAGCCAAGCGCGGTGAGCGGTGACGGATTGCCGCCCAGTTCTCCGAAATCTTTCCCATGAAAATATTCGGGCGGCAAGCCGGTGACATGCTCTGTCTTTTCAGACATGACGAGCATGTCTTCTTCATTCGTGCCTGAATCTTCGGCGGTAACGTATTTGCCGTCGAAGCTTTCGACGCCCTCGCCCATGTCAGCCATCAGCTCTTCGGTCTTATCCTTCCTGAAATCCCCGATAATGACGGCCTTGCCGCCGCCGAGCGGGAGGCCCGCCATCGCGTTCTTATAGGTCATGCCCCTAGACAGGCGCAGGACGTCTGTCAGGGCCGCGTCTTCATTGGCGTAAGGATAGAAGCGGCAGCCGCCGAGCGCGGGGCCGAGATTGGAATTGTGGACGGCGATGATCGCCACCGTCTCGCTGTCCGGGCCAAGGAGCAGGCGGCGCACGGTTTCATGATGATCGAACGACGTGTTCTTTTCCAGCGTGGCCTTGTCCAGATCCTTGAAAATCATTGTTATTTCCCTCTTTTTCTTAAGGGCCGATTGTTAAGCGTTTCAGACGAGAAGATCAACTTTTTTGATCCGAAACGTCAAAATCCATTAGTTCGTTTGTCATGTTTTTTGTCATTCCGGAGGATCTTACAGGATAAAAGAAGGGCGCGGCGGTGCGTTTCGCGGTGGCTGGCGACATAAACAATCATGCAGCTATAGTATGAATTAATTCCTATTTTGTCAAGGCTTGTCGTCACTGTCATTGCGAGGCGAAGCCGAAGCAATCCATGGATTGCCGCGTCGCTGCGCTCCTCGCAATGACGGGGAAGTGGCCAATGGCCAAAAAAAACCGCCCCGAAGGGCGGTTATAGTTTCATGGGTACCAGATCGGTTAAGCCTAAAACTTGTCTTGGTGGTCCAAACTTCCTTCGTCCTCTTGGCCTTGTTCCCGCATGAGCAAGAGAGTTATACCTTATATTTCTATTTTATGTAAAATTTTAGATATTGTGCAAACTTGCGTCCGAAAGCATACTTAACTATTTGATTTTAAATAATAATTATGCGCGCAGCTTATCCAGCAGCTCCTGCATGTCGGCGGACAGATCCGCCTCGAATTCCATCGCCTCGCCCGTGACGGGGTGGATGAAATGAATGCCGGCGGCGTGGAGGGCCTGGCGCGGGAAAGCCAGGATAGCGTCCCGGGTCTCTTCGTCGTAGCCGCCGCGATTAAGCAGCGATCTTTGCTCCTGCTGCGGCAGGCCGTAGAGCTGGTCGCCGAGCAGCGGGTGGCCGAGATGCTGCATATGGACGCGGATCTGGTGCGTGCGCCCCGTTTCCAGACGGCAGGCGACGAGCGAGGCGACGCCGTTGAATGTTTCCTCGCGCAGGTAATGCGTGATCGCCTCGCGGCCCGACGCGCGGGCGCGCACGGCCATCTTCAGACGGTTTTTCTGGTCACGGCCGATCGCGGCGTTAACGGAGCCTTTGATCGGCGTCGGCTCTTTCCACACCAATGCCTGATAAAGACGCGAAAGGCTGCGATCCAGCAACTGCGCGGCAAGGCCATTATGGGCGCGGTCATTCTTGGCGGCGACCATCAGACCGGACGTATCTTTATCGAGACGGTGGACGATGCCGGGGCGCTTGACGCCATTGATGCCGGACAGGCTGTCGCCGCAATGATAGAGCAGCGCGCTGACCAGCGTTCCGTTCTGGTTGCCCGCGCCCGGATGCACGACCATGCCGACGGCCTTGTTGATGACGAGCATGTCGTCGTCTTCGTAGACGATATCGAGGGGAATGTTTTCCGGCTGCGGCAACGCTTCGACGGCTTCGGGTATGGTCAGGGATATTTCATCGCCCGGCGCGACTTTGCGCGAAGCGTCGGCGCAGGTGATTCCGTTCAGCGTCACCTGCCCGTCCACGATCAGATTTTTCAGGCGCGAGCGCGAAACATCACCGACCAGATCGGCCAGAATTTTATCCAGCCGCCCACCGGTTTCGACGGTCAGGACGGAGGCGTCGCCATCTTCTTCGCTTTCGGAGATGTCGGTCATGGCAGGATCGGGCTGAGCCCCGGCACGGCGGCGCAAGGGTCATTGAAGGTTTCAAGAGGAACGCCGGCCAGCAGCCATCCGTCATATGTGTATTCAGGCGCGGCGGACGCTTCGTTGCTTTCCTGATTTTCACCAAAGCTGGTCTGGGCGTGACCGACGATGATGCGCTCGCCGTTCAAGCCTGAGACCAGGCGCGCGGGGACGGCGTTCTGGCCGTCGGTGAAATCCTCCACGAACATCACGCGGCCTTGAGGGGAGAATGTTACGAGACGGGCGTGCGACCGACGCTCGCTGTCCATTCCCGCGCCGCTGAACAAAACGCTGGCGCGTCCGTCTTCATAAACGATCACGCCGGGCGCTTCGTAGCTGTAAGCGCCGCGGAAATAACGCTGCCACAAAGGATTGCCGGTTGAATCCGTTTTCATGACCCAAGCGGAAAGGCCCTTGCCTTGGTGATCGACGGGGCGCGCCTTGCCGCTCAGGATGAAATCGCCTTCCTTGGTCTGGGCTGCGGATTGCAAGGAGGCCGCGAGGCCGCGCGGATAAGACCTCTGCCATTTTATCGCGCCCTGTTCGTCGACGCGGATAAGCCAGCCGCCGGAACGGTTTCCTTCAAGAACGATCTGGCCTGTGACGATGTAGGAGCCATCGAGCGCGGTCTGGATGTTGTTAAAGACGTTGCTGCGCCCCGTCGGATAAGAGCGCTTCCAGATAAGATTTCCGTTCTTGGAAATTTTATACAGGAACCCGTTCTGCTTTTCCTGATCCTTGTCGTCTATAAATTGCGCCGCGACGATGTAACTATTGCCGTCTTGCGAAGGCACGAAGGCTTTGGCGTCGAGGTCGCCGCCTTTTTTGAAGATCAGCGCGGGTTTCGCCTTTTCCTTGCCTTCGTCCGTGTAGGCGGCGATGTAAATTCCGTTGCCGCGCACGGGATCGGTGATATCGCCCAGCACCGTAAAACCGTCCTTGGTTTTGATGATGCGGTGAATGGTCTGCTGATCCTTCGTTTCGCCGCGCACCGTCCAGACGGGTTTCAGGCGCTCGTCGAATTTCACGAGCAGCGGGTGATAGACCGTATCGTTCAAATCTTTCGTGTACGCACCGCCCGCGACGACCGACGTCGCATCGACGGGAACGAGGTCGGCGAACACATCCATCCCCTCTTCCGCGTACAGGAGATTCCACATATTTGACGCGGTGCCGTATTGCGACTCTTTCAGCGTCGTAATTTCGGCGGGCGTCACATCGCATTCCGGCGCAGCCTGTTCTTCGGGCAAGGTTGTCATGGACAGGCGCGGAGCTGCGTCGGGAACAGGCGTTTCCGGCGCGGCCTCCGTGGCGGCGGCGGGTTGCGCGGACGTTTCCGCCGCAGATGTTTTCGCAGCTTGCGCGGCGGCTTCAGGAGCAGGCGGCGCGGCATCCTGCGCGTACGCTGCCATGCCCGTCAGGGCGAGCAGCGAAACCGTCAGGGCCAGTTTGAAGGGCTTCATGTCCATGGAAATCCAGTGTAAAGTCGGGGCGCGCAAAAGTCACGCGCCCAGAATGAGGTTATTGCTTGAAAATCCTGATCGTCAGCGATGCCTGGCATCCGCAGGTCAACGGCGTCGTCCGCACCTATGAATATCTGTGCCATGAGCTGCTTGCCATGGGACACACGGTCAAAATCATAGGCCCCCCGGATTTCCCGCGTTCCTTCCCCATGCCGGGCTATAACGAGATCATGCTCGTGCCTTTTCCCTATAACCGCCTGTGTCGGATGATCGCGGACTTCGAGCCCGAACTCCTGCACATCGCCACGGAAGGCCCGCTCGGCCTCGCCGCCCGCCGGTACGCAAAAAAAAACGGCATGAAATTTACCTCGTGTTATCACACCCATTTCCCGGATTACGCGGCAAAACGCGTAGAGAAAATTTTCAAACCGCTGGCCGCGCCCGTGCGTAAAGTCGGCATCGCTTTCGTACGGTGGTTTCACAAAATTTCCTCCTGCGTTTTCATCGCGACGCAAAGCCTTGAAGATACGCTGCGCGAATGGGGGTTCAAGACGCCGCTCAAACGCATGACGCGCGGGATCGACCACGATATTTTTCATACGGGTGAGAAAAATCTTTTTGCCGGACTGCCCAGGCCCGTCGCGCTTTATGTGGGCCGTGTCGCGGTTGAAAAAAACCTGGATGCTTTTTTGTCAATGGAATGGGGCGGAAGCAAGGTGGTCGTCGGCAACGGCCCCTGTGAAAGCGTATTGAAGGAAAAATACCCTGCCGCACATTTCGTCGGCGTTAAAACGGGCAAGGAGCTCGCCGATCATTACAGGTCCGCCGACCTGTTCGTCTTTCCCTCGCGCACCGACACGTTCGGCATGGTGCTGGTCGAAGCCATGGCCTGCGGCCTTCCCATCGCCGCCTATCCGGTGACGGGGCCGGCGGATATCGTGACACAGGATTTTCTGGGCAGCCTCGACGGCGATCTGGCGCGCGCTTGCGAAACGGCCCTCAAATCGCCCGGGAGCGCGGAAGACCGCGCGGAGCACGCACGCGAAAATTATAGCTGGCACATGGCTGTGCGCCAGTTTCTTGAAATGGATTAGCCTTTTTCGCGTGGCGGTAATCTGTTAAAAAGGCAAGAGCATTTCTTACAAAGGCATTCCCATGGAAAACAGTTTGAAAATCCCCGCAGCCTGCCTTACCGCCGTCATCCTCGTTCTGATCTGGTCCGCCATCGGCCCGTATGACCGTGCGACATGGTGGCTGGAGGTCACGCCCGTTTTGATCGCGGTGCCGCTGATGATCGCTACATACAGGACATTCCCCCTAACGACGCTGCTCTATATCCTCGTTGCCGTGCACTCGATCATTTTAATCGTCGGCGGGCATTATACTTATGCACGGGTGCCCTATATGGAGTTCCTCGGCGAAGGCCGCAACAATTACGACAAGATCGGGCATTTCGCGCAAGGATTCATCCCCGCAATCGCGGCGCGCGAATTCCTGCTCCGCACCTCGCCGCTCAAGGCCGGAAAGTGGCTGTTTACGCTGATATTATTATCCTGCATGGGGGTCAGCGCGGTTTATGAACTGATCGAATGGGGGACGGCGGAAATCGCCGGCGACGGATCGCTGGAATTCCTCGGAACGCAAGGCGATATCTGGGACGCGCAGAAAGACATGATGTGGTGCGGGATTGGCGCCCTCACAGCACTGATCGCCCTTTCAAAACTGCATGACCGATTCTTGAAAAGACTTTAATTGTCCTGCTCGCCCGTGATGAAGGATTGCAGGCCGAGAAAGGCCACGAACGGGTGCGTAATCAGGTAGGTCGGGATCGGTTTCAGATACTGGTCGAAACGGCCCTTTGCCTCGAATTCCTTACGAAAACGCGAGGTTAGAAAGTAATCGCCGAGTTTCATGGGAATGCCGCCCGCGATATAGATTCCCCCTGACGCGCCGAGAGTCACCGCAAGATCGCCCGCGATGGTGCCGAGGAATCCCATCATCTTGTCGAGCGCCTCTTCGCATACGGGGCAGGTCTTGTTGATCGCGCATTCGGCGATCTGTTCGGGCGTGCGGTCGGGAAGATCTTCGTGACCGTCGAGAATCTTGATCGCCATATATATATTGGCCAGTCCCTTGCCCGAACACACGCGCTCCGCCGACACGTGGCGGTATTTGTAGCGCAGCGTGCGGAACAGGTCGAATTCCCGCTGCGTTTTCGCCGGCATGGTGATATGGCCGCCTTCGCCGGAATTGGCGCGGTATTTGTGGCCGTCCCAGAATAGGCTGGCGACGCCGAGGCCCGTGCCGGGGCCGACGATGCCGATCGTTCCGTGCGGCTGCGGTTTTTGATTGCCGCCGACCTGTTTGGTGTCTTCGGGCTTCAGGTGCGGAATGCCGAGCGCGATGGCCTTGAAATCATTAATCAGCGTGAAGTGATCGAGCGCGAGGGAGCGCTGCGTGTCCTTGATCGAAAACTTCCAGAGATGGTTCGTCATCTCGAAAAAATCGCCGGAGATGGGGCCTGCAATCGCATAGGCGCCGCGCCGGGGCTTGTTCGAGGGAGCGATGGTGTCGAGATAGGCTTTCGATGCCTCGACGATGCCGGGGAAATCGGCGCATTGCAGAACTTTCTGCTCGTAAATTCCCTTGTCATCGGCAAGCGCAAAACGCGCGTTCGTCGCACCGATATCCGCAATCAAACCTGGGGCCGCACTCATGTTCGTTTTCTCTATATTGACCGTTTTTGTAAAGTGGGCACTAACCTCTTACGGCGCCCGCCTCTTGGCAAGGAGAAATTATATCGCAGTGCGGGATAGCCTCATTGTTTTATGGACAAAAGCGCCGCCGTTACCTACTGCTTGAAACAGGAAAGATATTTTATAAGTTATGGCAAACATCTTGCTCGCGGAAGACGATCGCTCGATGCGGACATTCGTGGCCGCCGCCCTCGAAAAATCGGGGCATAAGGTCACATCTTGCAGCGACGGAACGGAAGCGCTCGCGGCGCTGGAAAGCGGCGCGGCCTACGACCTGCTTCTGACCGATATCGTTATGCCGGGCATGGACGGGCTGGAGCTTTCGGCCAGGGCTGGCGCTTTGTCGCCCAAAACCAAAGTCATGTTCATCACGGGCTTCGCCGCCATGGCGCTTGGAAGCGCCGACCCCAAAAACCCCAAGGTGCGCGTGATTTCGAAACCCTTCCATCTCGGCAAGCTGATCGAGGAAGTGGACAGGATATTGGCGGGTTAGCTACTGACAGGAGCAGTCGTAGAGCAGGAAGAAGCCCGGCATGTTGGTGGAAACCTTACATGTACCCTTTCCTCCGCATGAACATTCCGAGCCGGCCATAGGCCCGACATTCCCCGTTCCGGTCTGGGAACCCGTCATCCAGTGGCAGACCGGCGGCGGTGCGCACGTGCTTACTTCTTCCCAAGGCCCCTGAGGCGTATCGTTGCAATCGACGAGGCGCGATTTGGTAATCGAACCGACCTGGCCAGCGGGACATTGGCGTTCCGGCCCATTTACCCGGTGCGTTCCGCAGGTACAGTCGTTTGAAACTTCCTTCCATGCGCCCCAGTTCCCCGACGGGCATTGGGAAGTCCTTGTCATTTCCCGGGTTCCCGTTAAAGGAGCCTCGCAGTTTTCAGTCGCGCTTTCCGTCTTCACGACACAGCTGCAATCCCTAGACGTTTCAGTCCATTCGCCCCATCCACAGCCGGCTGTATCCCATATACGGGTCTGCGTTATGCTACCTGTGCTGTTCGCCGGACAATTCCGCTGTCTCGTTTGCGGATCCTGGGCAATACAGGTGCATGTATTGCTCGTTTCGACCCACGGGCCCACATTCGCATTGTTGCCATTGCAGGTTATTGACCGGCTTTGCGTAATGGAACCGGTCTGGTTGTCCGGACATTCAAGCGTTTCCGTTTCGGTACTGGAAACACAGACGCAAGCGTCGCGGCTTGTCGTCGTCGTTGTTTGGCCGGAGGGGCAGACTCTCGTCGTCGTTGTCGTTGTGCTGCCTTCATATCCCAGTCCGCACGATGTCGGCCCGTCCGTTACGGTGTCGGAAGACGGAGTACAGTCGCAAACGCCACTATTGGAAACACTTCCCCAGACACCATTGCCGTTCTGGTTGGCGCAGCGATAGGTTTGAACCCGGGAAGCGCCCCCCGTCAGATCGATCACCGTGCTCACAGGCGATCTGGGAAGGGTTTGGGATACGCCGCATACCATTCTCGTGGCGGCCTCACAGACTACGGGCGCCGCAATCGAGG
>DASTUM010000123.1:0-2570 GCA_035759665.1 Micavibrio sp. | reverse complement strand
CGGTTTAAAGCCGGGCGGTTAATATATTTTTTCTGGCTTATCCTCTGGGGTTTGCTATATTTTTGCAAATCTTGACAGGAGAGTATGATGGTTACAAAAAGCGGATCACTGACAAAAGCACGTACCGATTTTCTATGGGCTACGACTTTTGCGGGACAAGCGGTTTTTATCGGAGTTCAGGCAAATGACTGGTTTTTCGCTGCGGTTGCCGGCGGCTTAGCAGCCGCTTCGGTGTATCAGCTTTCCGAAGGCATATGTGAGGTTGCCAGGTATATTAAACCTGAACAAGTAGTAGAAAAAGACGCGCTGCCTGCGCCGCAGCCCGCTCAACCGTAATTAATTTTCAGCGTCTTCTTTCCGGCGAAAACCATCAAGTCCGATCTCATCGAGTTCGCGGCTTTCTTTGTCGTCTGCCGCTTTTCTTTCTTCCTTTTCGCGTTCGCGCTGGACGATTTCGATGCGCTTCATGTTGGCGAAGGCTTCGCGGACGTCGTCCTGCGCCACGACGATGCGCATTTCGAGTTTTCTCTTTTCTTCGTTGAGGCGTTCCAGCATGCGCTGGATGTTTTGTGAAAAGCGCCCGAAATAGGCGTACATTTCAAGCGTGCCGGATTTATCGAGAGCCTCGCGCTCGCTGCGGAGGCGTTCGATCAGCGTCTGCTTGCTAGCCTCTATCATCTCCACTTCGCGGTAAAGCTGGGCGAGGAATTTCTGTTTCTCGTCGACATTGTGTCGGCGGAGCTTTATCAGCGATTTCAGATTGGCCATATGCGCCTTCCGTCATTGCGAGAAGCCGTCAGGCGACGCGGCAATCCATGGATTTCTTCCCCCGGCTCAAGGCCGGGGTCGCAAGGACGGGTAGCGAGGCTTCTCATTCTCATATCTTCTTGCGCGGCGGCACGGGATAGGCTTTCGGCGGCTCTTCTGCCGCCGGTGCGCCAGCCGTGTAGGGAAGACCCAAGATCTGCGCGAGCATCGCGAAGGATTCGTCGATCGTGTTCGATTCCTCCTTGCCCTGCTTGAGAAAATCTTCGAGCGCGGGATAGCGGGCGATGGCCTCGTCCACTTCCTTGTCGGTGCCTTTGCGGTAGGCGCCGAGACGGATCAGTTCGGCCATGTCTTCGTAGCGGGAGATAAGCTGTTTGGCTTTGGTGATAATGACGCTTTGTTCGTTCGTCAGGCAGCGCGGCATGGCGCGGGAGACGGATTTCAGCACGTTGATCGCGGGATAGCGGCCACGGGATGCGATGTCGCGTTCCATGACGATGTGCCCGTCGACGATTCCACGCACGGCGTCAGAGATGGGTTCGTTGGTGTCGTCGCCTTCGACGAGGACGGTGAAGAGGCCGGTGATGGAGCCTTCGCCCTGCACACCTGGGCCTGCGCGTTCCAGAAGCCGCGCGAGTTCGCCGAAGGTCGTCGGCGGGTAGCCTTTCGAGGTGGGCGGTTCGCCCGCGCTAAGCCCGATTTCACGTTGCGCCATTGCGAAGCGGGTGACGGAGTCTATGAGGCACAAAACTTCCTTGCCCTGCGCGCGGAAATATTCGGCGACGGCGAGGGTCATATAGGCGGCCTGGCGGCGCATCAGGGCGGGCTCGTCCCCCGTCGCGACGATGACGACGGAACGGGCAAGGCCATCTTCGCCGAGATCGTCTTCCAGAAATTCCTGCACCTCGCGCCCGCGCTCGCCGACAAGGCCGATCACGGCGACGTCGGCCTCGGTATAGCGCGCCATCATCGAGAGCGTAACGGATTTACCGACGCCGGAGCCGGAGAAGATTCCCATACGCTGGCCGTGCACGGTGGACAGGAACGTGTTGACCGCGCGCACGCCGAGATCGAGCTTGCCGCCGACGCGTTGACGCGCATGGGCGGGCGGGGCTTTGTTTTTGAGGGGAATGGGATGCGCGCCCTGCGTGAGCGGGCCCTTGCCGTCGACAGGATGGCCCAGCGCATTGATGACGCGGCCTAGCCAGCGGTCGTCGGGATACACCACGGCTTCAGTTTTCTGGATGACGGCGGGGCAGCCGAGGCCGACTCCCTCCAACGTTCCGAACGGCATCAGCAGCGCGCGGTTTTCACGAAAGCCGATGACTTCGCACGGAATATCCTTGTCCGGTTTCGGGCGCAGATGGACGACGGAGCCGATGGCCAGTTCCTTGCCGAAGCCGGAAATTTCCACGAGCAGGCCGAGCACCTTCACGACGCTTCCGTGGAGTTCGAAAACGGGAATGGGCTTGATCGAGGCGAGGGCTTTGTCGGCGAGGCGTTCCATGCTATCAGTCTATCATAGGTCACGGGCGAATTTAAGCCGGAGAATTTGCATGAAATTCATGAAAATTTGGGTCTTTTTGTTCAGTGAAGTCGTATTCGTATTGATCGAATTTTGTTTCAATTTTGGATCCACTGAAAGAGCTGCTTTCTTCATTTCATTTGAAACTTCAAACATAAAACATCGACTGCCAAACGAGTTTTTTTGTCGTAAAAGACAATCCTAATAGTAATCATCATTTTCTAGCCAATCACGAAAAGTGCGTTTAGGCATCTGCCAAATGGACGACAATTGATGT
>DASTUM010000122.1:0-13015 GCA_035759665.1 Micavibrio sp. | reverse complement strand
TCGAACAGCGTCATCTGGCCGGAGGTCGGCACGCCCGCTTTTTCGAGCAGGTCGTTGATGTCTTCCTCGTGCGCGCCGTCGAAGACGGGTGTCGCCATCGGAACGCCGCCGCGCAGGTTGTTCGCCATCTCGACCATTTGCTGGTCGTTGAGCAGCGATACGCGGTTCTTGAACTCGCTCTCGCCGTAAACGTCCTTCAGCTTGCCTTTCAGCTTGGTGATTTCGCCGGCGGCCGGGTTCTTCGGATCGTTGAACGCATCGATCATTTCACCGATCTGCTTGCCGAGATTGGCCGAGGCCCATCCAAGGTGCGTTTCGAGAATCTGACCAACGTTCATACGCGAGGGAACGCCGAGCGGGTTCAGCACGATGTCGACAGGCGTACCGTCTTCGAGGTAGGGCATGTCTTCACGCGGCATGATGCGCGATACGACGCCTTTGTTTCCGTGACGGCCAGCCATTTTGTCGCCCGGCTGCATTTTCCGTTTGATGGCGACGAAGACTTTGACCATCTTCATCACGCCCGGCGGCAATTCGTCGCCGCGCTGGAGTTTTTCGACCTTGTTTTCGAAACGCTCTTTCAGGTTGTCGACAGCGTCGTCGAAGGTTTTACCCATCGCTTCGATGTCGGCCATCGTCTTGTCGTTGTCGACGACAATCTGGCGCCACAGGCCGTGTTTGACCTCGTCCAGTTCTTTCGCGGAGAGCTTGTCGCCCTTCTTGAACCCGGCTTCTTTCGGAGCCGATACGACGGTCTTGTTGGCGAGCAGTTCTTTCAGGCGGCCATAGAAGCCGAGTTCCAGAATTTTGCGTTCGTCGTCGCGGTCTTTTGCCAGACGTTCGATTTCAGCGCGTTCGATCGCCATCGCGCGGGAGTCTTTATCGACGCCGCGGCGGTTGAAGACGCGGACTTCGACGATCGTTCCTTGCGTACCCGGAGGCAGGCGGAGCGAGGTATCTTTTACGTCGGCGGCTTTTTCACCGAAGATGGCGCGGAGGAGTTTTTCTTCCGGCGTCATCGGCGATTCGCCTTTCGGCGTTACCTTGCCGACGAGGATGTCGCCCGGGCCGACTTCGGCGCCGATATGCACGATACCGGATTCGTCGAGGTGCTTGAGGGCTTCTTCCCCGACGTTCGGAATGTCACGGGTGATTTCTTCGGTGCCGAGTTTCGTATCACGCGCCATCACTTCGAATTCCTCGATGTGGATGGAGGTGAAGATGTCGTCGGACACGATGCGCTCGGAGAGGAGGATCGAGTCTTCGTAGTTGTAGCCGTTCCACGGCATGAACGCGACGAGGACGTTGCGGCCCAGCGCCAGTTCTCCGAATTGCGTCGACGGGCCGTCAGCGATGATATCGCCGGCTTTCAGTTCGTCGCCCACCTTCACCAGCGGTTTTTGCAGGATGCAGGTTGATTGGTTGGAACGCTGGAATTGCGCCAGCTTGTAGATGTCGACGACAGGCTCGCCGGCATCCAGTTGTTCCGTTGCGCGGATAACGATACGCGTGGCGTCGGCCTGAACGACCTTGCCTGCGCGGCGTGCAGCGATAGCGGCGCCGGAGTCGCGGGCGACCGTGGCTTCCATCCCCGTGCCGACCAGCGGCGCGTCGGATTGCAGCAGCGGAACGGCCTGACGCATCATGTTCGATCCCATCAGCGCGCGGTTGGCGTCGTCGTTCTCAAGGAACGGGATGAGCGATGCGGCGACGGAAACGATCTGTTTGGGCGAAACGTCGATGAATTCGATCTGATCCGTCGGGGACATCAGGTTTTCACCGGCCTTACGGCAGGAAACCAGATCCGAGGTGAACTTGCCTTTTTCATCGAGGTCGGAGTTGGCCTGGGCGATCGTGTATTTCGCCTCTTCCATCGCCGACATGTAGATGACTTCGTCGCTGACCTTGCCATCGACGACGCGGCGGTACGGGGATTCGATGAATCCGTACTGGTTGACGCGGGCGAAGGTGGAGAGCGAGTTGATCAGACCGATGTTCGGGCCTTCCGGCGTTTCGATCGGGCAGATACGGCCATAGTGAGTCGGGTGAACGTCGCGGACTTCGAAGCCTGCGCGCTCGCGGGTCAGACCGCCCGGGCCAAGCGCCGAGAGACGACGCTTGTGCGTGATTTCGGAGAGCGGGTTCGTCTGGTCCATGAACTGCGAGAGCTGCGACGAGCCGAAGAATTCGCGGACAGCGGCGGCAGCCGGTTTCGCGTTGATCAGGTCATGCGGCATGTAGGTGTCGATTTCGACGGAGGACATGCGCTCACGGATCGCCCGTTCCATGCGGAGCAGGCCGATGCGGATCTGGTTTTCCATCAGTTCGCCCACCGAACGAACGCGGCGGTTGCCGAGGTTGTCGATGTCATCGACTTCGCCCTGACCGTCTTTCAGGCCGTGCAGGTATTTCAGGATCGCGAGAATGTCTTCCTTACGCAGGATGCGCAGGTCATCCGGCGTGTTGAGGTCGAGACGGCCGTTCATCTTGACGCGGCCGACATCGGAGAGATCGTAACGCTCGGGATCGAAGAACAGCGACTGGAACAGCGCGGAGGCGGATTCCACTGTCGGCGGCTCGCCCGGACGCATGACGCGGTAAATGTCGATCAGCGCTTCTTCGCGCGTGTCGCATTTGTCGATCATCATCGTGTTGCGGATGTAGGGGCCGACATTCAAATGGTCGATCGCGAGGATCGGCAGCGATTTGATCGTGAATTCATCCAGTTGTTCCATGTCGTCAGCCGTCAACTCGTGACCGGCTTCGAAGTAAACCTGGCCCGTCGCGCCGTCGAAGATGTCTTCGGACAGGTACGTGCCGGCCAGTTGTTCGTCCTGGACGAGGATTTCCTTCAGGCCGTCTTCGGCGAGTTGTTTTGCCTTGCGCGGCGTGATTTTCTCACCGGCATCGACAACGGTTTTGCCCGACTTCGCATCGACGAGGTCGTAGGCGAGCTTAACGCCGCGGTAACGCGCCGGTACGAAAGGCGTCTTCCAGCCTTTGTCGGTCTTGTCGTATTTTACGACGTCATAGAACGTGCCGAGAATTTCTTCGTTCGACATGCCCTGGATCATCAGCGGATCAACAGGCTTGTCCTTGGCTTCCTGTTCGGTGCGGTATTGCGCGGAGGCCGCGGAATCCAGTGCGCGAAGCAGCGTCGTCACCGGGAGTTTGCGGCGGCGGTCGATACGGACATACATATTGTCCTTCGCGTCGAATTCAAAGTCGAGCCAGGAACCGCGGTAGGGAATGACGCGGGCGGCGAACAGGTACTTGCCCGAAGCGTGCGTCTTGCCGCCGTCGTGGTCGAAGAACACGCCCGGAGAGCGGTGCATCTGGGAGACGATAACGCGCTCGGTGCCGTTCACGATGAACGTGCCGTTGTCGGTCATCAGAGGCATGTCCACCATGTAGACATCCTGTTCTTTGATGTCGCGGATGGAGCGCAGGCCGGAATCCTCGTCAACATCGAACACGGACAGGCGCATCGTGACGCGGAGCGGCGCCGCGAAGGTCATGCCGCGCTGCTGGCATTCGTCGGTGTCGTATTTGGGCTCTTCCAGCTCGTATTTCACGTAGTCGATTTCGGCCTTGTCGGCGAAATCCTTGATCGGGAAGACTTCGGTCAGGACTTTGTGGAGGCCTTGCATCTTGCGCAGTTCGGCGTCGATATCCGTTTGCAGGAATTGCTCGTAGGAATCGCGCTGGACTTCGATCAAATTCGGCATCTGCGCGACCTCGCGGATCTTGCCGAAAGAACGGCGGACGCGTTTACGGCCCGTGAAGGAATTAACGTCGTCGGCGGAACGCACCGGCGGCTTGGCCATACGTTTGGCTTTCTTCTTCAGGGGGGTATCTGCGATGTTCTTGGATTTGCTGGATTTAGCGCTCATTTTGTCTCCACAACCTTCTTCAAGCATCAAAACAGGTAAATCCGCATCCCCCCATGCTCATTGGGGGAGCGGATTAAATTATTGATCGAATTATAAAAATTTCGGTTTTATAACCGTCACCATTGCCTACGAATCTTTCGCGTGACCCGTGTTATGGAGGACGCATTGCCACTTGTCAAGCATTGCGTCTTAAAAAAGATTAAGGGGCTCAGGGCGTTGGCCCGCAGGCCTTTTTTCAGGTACCCCGCCCCTTCTCCGGCGCCGGATCGCCGATCACATATTTGGTGTTCCAAACGGCGTTTTCAAGGGGGATTCGCTGGCGGCGACTGGAGCGGCGATGGAACATTCGCAGCCGCCCTGCCCCGTGGTAATTACCGACTTCATGGCGGGAGCGGGATAAGAGCGGCCAGCGGCAAAGCAAAACGGGCCCCGAAGGGCCCGTTTCCGCAATTGATGCAGTCGATGTTATTGCAGTTCGACCGTGGCGCCGGCGTCTTTGAGTTGCTTGGCCATTTTGTCAGCGTCTTCTTTCTTGACGGCTTCCTTGACGACTTTCGGCGCGCCTTCAACGAGGTCTTTCGCTTCTTTCAGGCCGAGACCCGTGATTGCGCGGACTTCTTTGATGACGTTGATTTTGTTCGGGCCGCCGTCTTTCAGAACGACGTTGAATTCCGTCTTCTCTTCAGCGGCAGGGCCGGCAGCAGCAGCGCCAGGCGCAGCGGCGACGGCAGCGGTTACGCCCCATTTTTCTTCGAGCATTTTGGACAGTTCGACAGCTTCTACGACCGTGAGGGCGGAGAGGTCATCTACGATTTTTGCGAGGTCAGCCATTTTAGTTCTCCTTTAGATTTGTAATTTTTCGTGTGTTTGTTGAAATTATGCGTTTTCTTTTTCGCCGTAAGCCTTGGTAACGCCGACCAGTTGCGAAGCCGGAGCTTGCAGGAGGCCAACGAGCTTGGAGCGGATTTCGTCCAGCGTCGGCAGTTTCGAGAAGGCATCGACGGCTTTCGCGTCCATCACCTTGCCTTCGAACTTGCCGCCCACGATGACGAGCTTGTCGTTCGCGGCCGCGAATTTCGCGATCACTTTCGCCGTTGCCACGCCGTCTTTGCCGGTGATATAGGCGATCGGGCCTTTTGCCTGATCGGCCATGTCTTCGAATTGCGTGCCTTTCAGCGCGATCTTCGCCAGCGTGTTTTTCGCAACGCGGTAATCGACCGATGCGCCACGCGTTGCAACGCGCAGCTCTTCCGTCGCCTTGGCGTTGAGGCCTTTGTTCTGGGCGAGGATCAGGATTTCGGCATCCTTGAACTTCGCGGCGAGAACTTCGACTTCGCCTTTCTTGTCGTCTTTGGTCATTGCCATTTTGTCGTTTCCTTTATCACAATAAAAAAGATGGCCTTTTGAGCCATCCCATCTGAAATCTTCAATGCCTGAAAAACGAGGCTGCGCTAGGCAGCTATATGTTCGTCTTTCACCATCTATGCCGGATTTTTAAGCTTTCGCCCCAGCAGTCTCGGACAGGAAATTTGAGGTGGTTATAGGCATAGCCCCCCACCCTGTCAAGCATTTACAGCCCGCGTCCGGCCCCGGCGCCCTTCGGGAAGAGGTCAGTGCCTTCGGTCATATGACTGTAAAACACTTCCGGATCAGGGATTTCGACCAGTTTTCCGTTATGGATGGCCAGAAAACGGGTGCCGATATTGGCCACGAAAGAACGGTCGTGGGAGACCAGAATACAGGCGGCGCCGTTGCGCAGAATCTCGGATTCCAGCTGTTCCTGCCCATCGATATCGAGATGGTTGGTCGGTTCGTCCATGATGTAGAAGTTCGGTTCGGCCAGACGCAGCGCCAGAAGATAGAGGCGCGATTTTTCCCCGCCGCTGAGTTTGGCGATCTTCTGGTCCTGACGGTCGAAGGGGAAGCCTGCTTCGATCAGCCTTGCGATCACGGACTGGCGGCCCATCTGGAATTCGCCGGCGATGTAATCGGTCATGCTGATATCGAGCGGCAGGGTGGAGAGATGCTGGTCGACATAGCCAAGCCTGGCCATCGGGGTGATGGAGATGCCTTCCGTCTTTGCGCGTTCGATCTGCGAAAAGGCCTTATTGACGACATTCACCAGCGTCGATTTACCGGCGCCGTTGAACCCGAGCAGAACGATGCGCTCGCCCTGGGCGATGGCAAGACGACCGATGGATATAAGCTCGCGGCCGTCGGGCGCGTTAATTTTTACATCCTTGAGTTCGACCAGATGTTTTGCATGAAGGCCGGAATTAGGCAGAATGATATCGCGGCGGACATCGATCATACTTTCATGAACCTGTGCGCGCAGGTCATCTGCCCTCTTCGCCATCTGCGCGGATTTTTTCGAGGCGGAATCGCTGTGAAAGTTCGCGCCTGTCTGTTTCAGTTCGGCGGCGGATTTTTCAAGGCGTTCGACTTCACGCAGTTCCTTTTCACGTTGGGCAGAAAATGCCTTGTCGTCCTGCGCCAGTTGTTCTTTCGCGCGGCTGAAACTCCGCGGATAGGCGACTGAGCGCACGGGGCGGAGGAAGAGCGTTGTGTTAGTGCAGTTGTCAAGGAAGCTGCGGTCGTGGGAGACGCACATGACCGGAATGCCGCGCACCTGTTCGTTGAGCCATTGTTCGAGGAGGATGATCTTTTCGAGATCGAGGTGGTTGGTCGGTTCGTCCAGCAGCAGTGCGTCAGGATCGTTCATCCATGTGCGGGCGATCAGCGCGAGGCGTTGCCAGCCGCCGCTGAGTTCCTTTATGACCTTGCTATGGATGACCTGCGGCGCCTTGAAAGTGTCCAGCGCGACATCGACCTTCCAGCTGTTGTAATCGCGTTCTTCTTCTGGAATAGCTTCCAGAATCGTTTCGTAGAGGGTTTTGGCGTGGAGATGTTTGGGAACGTCCTGTTCGATGACGCCGAGGCGCATGGCCTTTGGCCTGATGATCGTGCCTTCCGTCGGCTCCGCTTCGCCGGAAATGCATTTGAGCAGGGTCGATTTGCCCGCGCCGTTGTTACCGACGAAGCCAACGCGGTGCGTTTCGGCAATCGTCATCGTGACGCCGGAGAAGAGTGTCTCAGTATAGGAGAAGCCGAGTTTTTCCAGTCTGATCTGCATTGTCTGTCTTTTGTTGCGGTCAAAAAAAAGCCCCGCAAGAAGCGGGGCTTCCTGTTATCGTTGTAGACTACGCGGCCTTCGTGAGGTCGAGTCTGAGGCCGGGGCCCATTGTCGAGGAAAGGGTTACTTTCTTCATATAGTTGCCCTTGGCGCCCGCCGGTTTCGCCTTGTTGATCGCGTCGATCATGAAAGCGATGTTTTCGGCGAGTTTCTTCTCGTCGAAGGAGGCTTTGCCGATGCCGGCCTGGACGATGCCCGTCTTTTCAGCGCGGATTTCGATCGAGCCTGCCTTGGCTTCCGTAACGGCCTTTTTAACATCAGGCGTTACCGTGCCGAGTTTCGGGTTCGGCATCAGGCCTTTCGGGCCGAGGACTTTCGCAACCTGTCCCACGAGGCCCATCATGTCGGGCGTCGCGATGCAGCGATCGAAGTCGATCTTGCCGGACTTGATCGTTTCGATCAGGTCTTCGGCGCCGACGAGGTCAGCTCCGGCGGCTTTCGCGTCAGCCTGCTTTGCGGCATCTTTCGTGATGACGGCCACGCGGACTTTGGCGCCCGTGCCGTTCGGCAGGGAGATGACGCCGCGGACTTGCTGGTCGGCGTATTTCGGATCGATGCCGAGATTGAACGAAATTTCGATGGTTTCATCGAATTTACGGTCTTTCGAGCAGTCTTTCAAAAGCTTGACGGCTTCGGCGATGGCGTAGGCTTTCGTGCGGTCAACTTTCGCGGCGATTGCCTTGTTCTTTTTGGTGTTTGCAGCCATGTGATTAGCCCTCCACTACTTCGAGGCCCATCGAACGCGCAGAGCCTTCGAGAATGCGGCATGCGCCTTCGAGGTCTTTTGCGTTCGTGTCCGTCATTTTGTCTTTGGCGATTTCGCGGATCTGCGACTTCTTGATCGCGCCGATAATGTCCTTGCCGGGGTTCTTGGAACCCTGCTGGAGCTTCAGCGCTTTCTTGATGTAGTAGGTGTTCGGCGCCTTCTTCATGATGAACGTGAAGGAACGGTCTTTGTAAACCGTGATCACGACCGGAAGAGGCATGCCTTTTTCCATTTTTTCCGTCTGGGCGTTGAACGCCTTGCAGAATTCCATGATGTTCACACCGTGCTGACCGAGAGCCGGGCCGATAGGCGGCGACGGGTTCGCGGAGCCGGCGGGAACGATCAATTTGATTTGACCGGTAATTTCCTTTGCCATTGTATCCTCTTTTTTGTTTGTCCTTCGCCGTCATCTGCTTTGCGTTGCAAAGCGTCGAGCCGAAAGACGGATGTAAAAACGAGGGTTGTGGTGCGGCCCGGAACATGGACTTTCGAAACGTCCGTAAGCCTCCCACAATCCTTAACGGGCGGACAATTAAGGGGTTTGGCCACCGATTGCAAGAAAAAAGGTTAGTTTTGGGGATCCAGGGCCCATCTCAGATACCGGTCGTCCCCCTGCCCCGCGACGGAAATATCCATTGAGTTTCTTCACATGCATTACGAAAAACATGGCTGTTTTAGCATAGTATAAACGGCCGCAAGCTTAAATGACAAAATGAAAGCGCCCGCGAGGGGCGCTTTTTGTATAACGGATGGGCTGGGTCCGGTTATTTGTTGTTCGCGGGTTTGCGAATAATGGCCGTGGTCGCCGCGTTGAAGCTGGCCCCTGTCGTGTCGACATAACGCGGCGGCGGCGTTTGCATGGTAACGTTCGTTGTCATCGGCGTCGCTCCGTCTTGGGTGGTTTTTGGAGATTTCAAAATACTCCAGGGATGGAATATCGCCAAGAAAATCATGTGCTGCACGCGCTTGCAGCAACGCAGGTGCAAAAAAAAGCACGCGAGAATGCCGCGTGCTTTTCGGATGTTTTCATGTTTGCGTTAAAGGCGCGGGGTGGGCGCTGCGTACGGCACACGATCGAGATCGACATAACGCCCGCTGCTCGTCAGGGCAACGCCCGAGTCCCGAAATACTTTCGTAACGGCATCGGCGCGAATAATGTTTTTGCGCGGCGAGGAATCTTTGTAAATGCCGCTGGATTGTTGTGTGTATTCGTTGCTCATGGAATCTCCTTATAGACTGACGGAAGATTTTTGCGTGTTTTTGAGAATCCCGCCAGAAAATATTTTGCTGCGGCACAATAAAAAGCCCCGCTCTTTCGGCGGGGCTTTTTGGAAATTTCGAGGTTAGACTTTTTCAACCTGGCCGAATTCCAGCTCGACCGGAGTGGCGCGGCCAAAGATCGAAACCGAAACCTTGAGTTTCGAGCGTTCGACATCGACTTCCTCGACTGAGCCGTTGAAGCCGGCGAACGGGCCTTCGGCGACTTTGACGTCTTCGCCGATATCGAAGTTGATGGCGGATTTCGGACGCTCGACACCTTCCTGCAGCTGCTGGATCAGGCGGGCGGCCTCTTTTTCCGAGATCGGGGCCGGCTTGTTCGCAGCGCCGAGGAAGCCCGTGACCTTGGGCGTGTCCTTGATCATGTGCCAGACGTCGTCGTTCATGTCGATCTTGGCGAGGACATAGCCCGGGAATACTTTGCGTTCGGTGTTCACCTTCTGGCCGCGCTTGATCTCGATCACTTCCTCTTTGGGAACCATGATGTCCTCGACCTTGTCTTCGAGGCCTTTTTTCCTGGCCTTGTCCTTGATGGCCTCGGCCACCTTGTTTTCAAAACCGGAGTAAACGTGCAGTACGTACCAACGCATCGCCATGATGAAATTCCTTTTGCTTAAACGCCAATGCCGAGAATGAGGGAGACCAGGAACGCCAGAATCTGGTCGGAGACGTAGAGGAAGAGCGACGCCAGCACCACCATGATGAGGACGGCGATCGTCGAGGTTATCGTTTCCTGACGGGAAGGCCAGGTGACTTTCAGGGCTTCCTGTTTGACTTCCTTGAGATACCGGACGGGGTTGGCCATCTAACTTCTACCTTTAAATTCGTTTCTTTTTTTCCCAGAGTTCGTAGAGCCCTGTGGGGCTTTCGAAGTCTCTTAACTTAGTGGGAATAATGGATATTTAGACCAGAGCACGGGTAAAATCCAGCGAAAAATGAAAAGTCGCCTCCCTCCCGGCCGCTTACCCCCTATAATTAGGCTTATATAATATAGAACAAGGGCTTGTGGGTTGTATTTTCCGGCCATGCGTTTACCATAGACATACAAGGGCATTGTGTTCCCGCCCCGCATAATACCGTCCCTTCGCATTTCCGCCAGTTATGAAGAAATTGTTGTTGTTCACATCCCTGGTCTGCATTGCAGGCCCTGTTTACGCCGAGCCATTAAAAGGGCGCGCGGAAACGAACTGGCGTTATGGGCACGAGCGCTCCATCCTCATGACCGAATTCTGGGCGCCGATCACACAGGGCGACGATGACGTTCTCTATACCGATCTGCGCTTGATGGGGGACGATCAGGACAACCGGGAAGGCAATCTGGGCCTCGGCTACCGCCATGTTCTGGACCTGCCCATACTGGGCGAAGGGATCGGCGGCGTGAACGGATGGTTCGACCGCCGGATCAGCGAACGCGGCAGTCATTTTCATCAGGGCACGTTTGGCGCGGAATGGTTGGGCGACGTCATCGATTTGAGATTCAATACATATTTTGGGCTGTCCGACCCCAAAAAATCCGGATCGCGCGCGGGCACTGAAACGGTCAGCTCCCCCTTCTTTTCGGGCAACGGAATTTTCATCGACCTGACCCCTGGGGGACAAATGGTGGTTGAGGAAGTCATGGACGGCTTCGACGGCGAAGTGGGATTTACCATTCCCGTGCTGCAAGACCATATCGAAAGCATCCGTTTTTACACGGGCGGTTATTATTTCAGCGGCGATCATTCCGAAGAAATATCCGGTTGGCGAACGCGTTTGACCTTAGATATCACATCCGATGTCCAGGTCGGCGCGCGGTTTCAAAAAGACGATGAGCGCGGATCGCAAGGGTTTCTCGAAGCCACGATCCGGTTTCCTTTCGGCAACAAGAAAAGCGTCCGCGAAGACGGATTACGCGGGCGCCTCGACGAAAGCCCCGAGCGCGATATCGACATCGTGACGGGAACAGCCACAACGGGCAGCAGCGGCGGGCCGGCAAGACGGATTGCCGTCGTTAACGGAGAGACAAATTCCGACCAGCGGATTCTTCACGTCGATAACGGAGCGGCAGGCGGCGGCAACGGGTCGTGGGAAGCGCCGTTCAACAGCCTGCAGGATGCGGAAGCCGCCGCGATCGACAACGATATGATTTACGTGCACCGCGGAAACGGAACGACGCTCAATCAGGATACCGGCATTGCGCTTGCCCGAAGCGGGTTGACGCTGCATGGATCCGGAGCGCCGCTCTATGTCGACAGTACGAATTACAGGGTAACCGGCACCGCGGTTCCGAACAGTCTGCTGGTCGCCGCCGGGGGATCTGCGCCCGTCATCACCAATTCCACGCCTGACGGCGACGGTATCACAATCACAGCGGACAAGGTGAGCGTGCGCGGCGTCACCGTCGATTCCGCCGACCGTTACGGTATCGCCGTCGTGGCCGATGGCGGCGGCGCCAGCGCAACCGACGTCAAGATTTCAAACATAACGGCCACCGGAAACAGGACGGGTATTTACGTGCATGGTGCCAATGGTGGCGCGGTCGGCGCGTCCATCGAACAGGCCATAACCACCGGCAACACGCTCCACGGGATCAGCGTTTACGACGACACGAACGGCACCTTCGATGTCGATCTCGGCGGCGGAACTTTGCAATCAGCGGGCAGCAACGTCATAACCGGCAACGGGCTTGAAGATCTTACCATCGATTACGATGGGCGGCAGCTGAGCGCCGCCGGCAACTGGTGGGGACAGGCGGGCGGGCCGCAGGCCGATCAGGTCTATTTCGGATCGCCGCTGGACAACATGCTCGTCGGGCACTGGCTGCTCGACGAAACATCCGGCACCACGATCGCCAGCCGTATCGGCGCGCACACCGGAACTTTCGTATTCAGCCCCACGCTCGACCCGGCGGGCCTCAACAACGGGGCGGTCAGTTTCGACCGCGCCGATTCCGATTACATCACCATTCCGGATTTTGACGAAGCCGATACGGGCAACAAGCTGACCGTATCTTACTGGGTCAACCCCGACACCGTTCAGGCAAAGGACGGCCACATCATGAAGTGGGAGGAAGACACTGTAACGAAAGCGTCGAGCTGGGCCGTGCGCGCAACCCCTGCCGGGGACGAATTGTATTTCTTCGTCGCCGAGGCGCCTGTCGATGCCGGCAATAATTACTTCGAAACATCGAACCTGGATCTGAGCGCGGGAACATGGACGAATATCACTTTCGTCTATGACGGCGCAGGCGCGGGCAATGCGGACAGGCTCAAAGTCTATAAGGACGGCGTACAGGTGGCGGGAAGTTTCGGTGGAACAATTCCGGCGACCCTGCACGACACGAACGAATCTATCGCCATCGGCAGGACAATTACCAACAATCCGGCCTTTTCGGATTATCTTGACGGTAAATTCGACGATGTGCGCATTTACAACAGTGCGCTCACAGCCGCCGAGGTCGGGCAGATCACCCGCAGCCGCGCCGACAGCACGATCGACAGCGCCGGAAGCCTGTCATCCGCGCCATAAAAAATCCCCGCCGCAGCGGGTAGCTTCGCGGATTCCTATACCCTCACAAGCACATTCTTGAATTGCCACGGATCGGATTTGTCGATGTCGTCGGCGTAAAGCTGGCTGCGGTCGCGGAGCGGATGCCAGCCCGTATAGTGGCCCTCCACCGGCCCCAAATAAGGTTTCTGGATTTCGAGGCAGCGGGCATGGTCCATCTCCTCCGTCTCCACGATCCCCTCTTGCGGGTTTTCCAGCGCCCGCCGCCTTCGGTGAGCAGCGGCGTCAACAGATCGCGGTAATTATCGGGGGTTATAGCTTTCTTCAGAAAGCGGATGCCGTATGCGGCGGCGATATGTTCGTTTGTGGCGTCCGGGGAAACGATGACGAAGCGCTTCG
>DASTUM010000121.1:0-7647 GCA_035759665.1 Micavibrio sp. | reverse complement strand
CATTGACGAATCCGCTCAAATATTGCCCGCTTGGACATTTGAACGCAGGAATACGGCATCTTAGATGTCTTTCTCCAATGCCGTAGGCGACCTGTCCCGCGGGACAACCCATTCCTTCCGGGCCGCCAATATCAGACGATTCAAAACAATCCCCCCCGTTCAGATCGCAAATTTTGGTAGTGAGGTAATTGTCGGTGACGGCCATGTCTCCGCCTACATTCAATTTTTCAGACACTCCGCCGTTCGCAATCGATATATTCTGATCCACCGGGCCGATATCATGAGCATCGAGTTCATGGCCGCTTTCATCTGACATCTTCCACAAAGGCGCAACATCGGCGCCTTTATAAACGGAATAATCGTCGTAATGTTTGTTTAGATTGACTCCAGTAGGCGGAGGCTCTTCGCCTTCATCCTCGCCTCCCCCGCCTTCGGATGAACTGCCGCCCAGATCGATCGCAACCTCGCTCGGCTCCGTATAGCGGTAGATCGCTTCGTCATCCGCTGGAGATGTATTGCAGCTCTGATTATCGAACATCAGGCCGGTACAGGGAAGAATGAGTGAGCCCGCTTCATTGTAAGCGCCGACGTGATCGGACCCGTGGCTGAAAACGAAATACAGGGCGGAGCCTGCCGGATCCACCATATTTTCCTCGGACGGGTCTTGCCCGTCGACGACGTTAATCCCGCCGTCTTTAACATCGAAGGTTTGCCAGTCGGTGAGGAGTTCGGTTACCGCATAACTGAAACGTCCGCCGTATTCATCGTACGAGTCCCTTTCCGCCAGATTGAGCACCCTGAAAGGAACAGCCCCGCGTCTTACGCGGGGGCGAATATACGAACCATCGCCAATCTGCACTTCCCGTATGCTTCGCTCCACGCAAATGCCGTCACTGCAAACACCAGCAGCGACACTGGTATCCGCACAATTTCCTTCATAGCCATAGTTAGGATTATCCCGGCCAATGTCATAGCGGGCAGGACAAGGGTAGCGCCCGTGGCGTTTTTTAAAATCATTCAAGGCAAAATCAATGCGAAGGCGCTTGAATTCCGTCTTTTCGTTTTTCTGCTCAATCCTATACATGTGATAGGCGCTCATCGTACCGGCGATAAAAATGCCGATGACGATTATTGCGATGGCCATTTCGGCCAGCGTATATCCGGCCTGCGATCTATGCCGGCTGAACGTCATGGGGTAATCGCTTCGCATTCGACGGTTCCGTCCGCGCGGATACCTACAACGAAGACGTTTGTCCCGGAGCAGCTGCCTTTCGCATTGAACGACATGGTCTCGCATTCAACGTTATTATTGCGGATGCGGACGACGGCTTCATTGCTGTTGCCGCACTCGCGCCCCGCGCCGCCGACCACCTCGGGCAGCATGCAGTTGTTGCCTGCCGAGTCGCAATACTGATTGCTGTGAACATTGGTGGAGCGGACATTCCCTACAACGTCGAGTTTATGCTGAGGCGATGCCGTCCCAATACCTATATTCCCCTCGTTTACGTTACGGACGTCTGTATCATCCGTATATGCCCAGATATTTGCCTCGTTCCATGAATTATAAGTTACGACGTCATCGAAATATGTATCGCCGGGCGCTTCGTAGATAAGGGAGCTTATAAAGGTTCCGTCGTCGTCGCAGTTTTCCCTCTGATTTCCTGTCGGACAAGGCGAACTTATACCCCCCGTGTTGAACGCGCCCAGACCGTCTTCCCCAGCCGAAATAACCACCCCGTGTACGTGCTCCTCCACCATGTTCCCGTTTTCGTCTATGATTTTTATGGCGCCGAAATCCGGATTGAACGGTTCGCTCCCCGTCAGTTTTCCGCTTACGGCATAGGTCAGATTATTTTTCCATCCGTCCATAGTCTGGGCGCTCGGAATACCCAACGTTACGTAGGGAACGCCGCCGATGAAAATAGGATCGCTGCCGGTGGGGCCCGCCGCACGGCACAGGCCTCTCGCCTTGGCACCACCGCAACTGCCATCGCTAAGCGATTGAAAAGATTCACATTCTGCATTGCCATGGCCGAGGTCGTTGAACCCCAAAGAGCGATCGGACGGACAGGGATAGTGAAGCGACATGCCGTAATAATTCGAGATGGCGTTGTTTACCATGGCCACGGCAAGAGACGTGTCATTCATACGCTTCTGGGCTTGATATACGGAGTAAGCGTTTATTATAGGCGTTATCAGCAAACCCATAACGATGAGAAGGATGCTGAGTTCGATGAGGGAAAAGCCTGCGTTTCCCTTGTCAGGGCGCACAGATGAAGAGATTTTTGTTTGATGCGATTCGCCCAAAATACATTCCCCCATAAAATCTTACCCCCGGAAATCTTAATTTTTAATAAAATTCTATATAATTGGCCCCGGGAGGGGGCCTGAATTATTATAACTTTGGGAAAGGCCCAAAGGGAAATTTGAAGAGGCGGGCGCAAAGATATTCACCGTTTATTTAATATTCCCTTCAGGCTCCCGCCCCGCGAAATCCCTAAAACTTTAGCCAAATCCGAACAGAAAAGACAGGACGGGCGGGGGCGAATGCGATATACTGGTCAAAGGCCCGGATCGGGTCTTTCACGGGTAATTCTTCCTTTCTTTCGAACGGTTTTGACGCGGGTGCTTAGATGAAAAAACAGCTCTTTATCCTTCCGGCGGTCCTTCTTTTGGGGGCGGCTTTAACCCTAGGCGCGCAGGCGCAACCCACCGCCCAGCCGGCGCAGGACCTTATGCCCCCCGTCACCACGCAATCCGCCGCCACGCCGACGGAAGCGCTGGATTCGGAAACGCATCCAGCCTTAAACCTCACCCCCGATAAATCCGAACTGGTCCGCCTCGACCGTGAGGCCTCCTCGATCGTCGTCGGCAATCCCAGCCATATCAGCGTTCTTCTCGACGCTCCCCGCCTCGCGGTGGTCATCCCACGCAGCCCGGGTGCCACGTATTTCACGGTGCTGGACAAGGATGGAAATGTCATAATGCAGCGCCATGTAATCGTCGCCGCGCCCAAGAAAAACTATGTACGCGTCCGCCGCAGTTGCTCCGGCTCGGACGGCAGTAGCAACTGCCAGCCGACAAGTGTTTATTTCTGTCCCGATATGTGCCATGAAATAGGCTCAGGTGAAGGCGCGGGCGCCAGCGGCGCAATCCCGACCGTCACCACCGAATAACAACATTATTATTTAGATCGGGTTTTTTCATGGCTTCCAGACTTCGCGGCCTCGCGCTCGCATCGCTTTCCGTTTCCCTCCTCGCCCTCGCCGCCTGCGGCACCACGGGCAACGCCAACCTCACGAACGGGAAGGAGGCCAGCCGCGTCGACGCCATTCTCGAACGCGCCGCGCGGGAGGCTAAGGCCAGCGGCAACAAGACGGAGACCGTCGTCCTGCTTGAACAAATCCACCAGCGCAACCCCGGCGACGCAGCGATCGCCACCAGCTTCGGCCAGGCTTTGCGCGAAGACGAGCAATTCACGCGCGCGCGGCAAGTCCTCCTCCCCTTCACCGAAGGCAAGAAGGCCTATCCCGACGCCGTCATGGAGCTCGCGATGGTACAGCTTTCGCTCGGCCAGTATAAAGAGGCCGAGTTGACGGCGCGCAAGGCCGTAGAGCTCGACCCGGATTCAGGCCGCGCCTATCTCGCGCTCGGTACGGCGCTCGACGCCCAGAATTATCACGAGCAGGCCGAAGTCGCTTTCCGCCGCGGCATCGAAAAATGGAAGGGTGATCCGGCGCCGATCATGAACAACCTCGCGCTCAACCTCGCCTCGCAAAACAAGCTCGACCAGGCGATCGACATGCTGCAAAAGGCCAAGGAACTCTCGCCGGGGCGTATCGAGCTGGAACGCAACCTGCGCATCGTGACGACGCTTAAGGAAGGCGCTAACGATTTCATCGTCAACAAGAAGCAACCCGCCTTCGTCGCCGCCAAGCGTGCGCCCAAGGAAACCGTGAAGGTTGAAGAGAAAAAGGCCCCCGCCGGCAAGAACGAGCCTATAGAAAAAAAATCAGCCGCCAAAAAAGCGGAGCCGGAAGACACGGCCAACAAGCAATTGACCCCGCCGAAAAAAGCGGCTGAGCCGAAGAAAGTATCCGAAAAGAAAGCCGTGACCAAGGCCGCGGCCAAGGCTGAAAAAGTCGAACCAGCAGCCGCGCCGAAAACCAACATTCGCGGCAGCAGGCAGAATTTCAACTAGGCTTTTCTAAAACGTGCCGGACGCCTGAAGCCCCGCAGGGCCGAGGATGACGATGAACAGTGCCGGCAAAAAGAACAAAATCATCGGAACGGTGAGTTTGGGCGGCAGGGATGCCGCCTTTTGTTCGGCGTTCGCCATGCGGATGTCGCGCAATTCGTCGGACAGGACGCGGAGCGCCTGCGATATGGACGTTCCGTACTGCTCCGCCTGAATGAGCGCGGTCGCGAAAGATTTTCCGTGCCCGCCGACGCGGCGTCCGAAATCGGACAATGCGCCCCGGCGGTCGTTGAGCATTGCCATCTCCGCGCTGAGGATGCCGAGTTCTTCCGCCAGTGTCGGCGCGTATTCGCCAACCTCTAACGCCACGCGGTCAACGGTCTGTTCAAGGCCGATCCCGCCCTGCACGCAGATCAGCATCATGTCGAGCGCGTCGGGGAAGGTCAGGCTCAATTCTTCTATTCGCTTGATCGCCGCGTTCTTGACGAGGATGCGCGGCAGGAAAAATCCAAAAATACCGCCGCCGATGATGACCGAAAGTTTGATAAGGGACGACACTTCTTTTTCCGATGCGGAGAAAATCATCATGGCAAAACCCACGAGGAAAACCGGAATCAGGAATTGCGAGATGATATATTTCATCGGCGCTTTCGAATCGCGGTTCCCGGCCTGAAGCAACAGATCGCGGACTTTTTCGCCGTAGTCCCCGGCGAGCCTTTCCATGCGGTAGAACGAACTCATGGAATCCTTGGCCGACACTGTTTTGGGACCGCGCTGGTTGACTTCCTGCTTCGTGGCCTCGAAGAGGGCTTTGCGCTTCTTTTCGATGACGTTCTTGTAACGCTCTTTCCGGTCTCCGCGCTGCAGCATCGGGAACGCAAACGCGGCAAAGGATATGGCCGCCGCTATGGCACTGCCCACGATAACCAGAAAATCGCCCGTAATACCGAACATTTTACACCCTGAAATTGATCATCTGGCGCATGACCATCGCGCCTATGAACATCCAGAACACGGCCAGCCCGAGCATGAATTTTCCCGTCCTGTCGATGAACAGGATGCTGATGTAATCCGGATTGATAAAATACATGGCCGATGCGACAAATACCGGCAGCGCGCCGATAATGAGCGCCGACGATTTGGCCTCGGATGACAAAGCCTGCACTTTGCGGCGAAGGCGGAAGCGCGCGCGGATCACCTTGGCAAGGCCTTCGAGAATTTCAGAAAGGCTGGAGCCCGTCTGCGCCTGGATGGTGACTGCGGTCGCGAACATCTGCACTTCGGGCAGAGGCACCCGCTTGGCGCAGTCTGCGACGGCCTCGGGGAGCGATACGCCAATTTTCTGCTGGTCGAAAATGCGGCCCATCTCTTCGCCGACAGGGCCGGTGAATTCGCGCGCGACCATTTTGATTGCCTCGCTGACCGGCATACCGGCGCGCAAGAGACGCGTCATGGCTTCCAGGGAATCTGCAAGGTCGGTCAGGAATTTCTTCTGGCGGCGTTTGATCAGGTGGCGCAGGAAAAGTTTGGGAATGCCGAAAAAGCCGACGATTGCGGCCATAATCACGACAAATACGCTCTTGCCCGATAGATATACAAGCAGCGTCAATACGACGGCGAAGACAAACGAGAAAAGCCAGAATTGCCTGACCGAAATATCGAGATTGGCTTGTGTCAGAGATGTGGAAAGGCTTTTTTTCTTCTTTTCTTCCTCGCCGTCGGCATTGGAGCGTTCTTTCAGCTTGCGGGCCAGCGCTTCACGGCGGGCGTCGAGGCTATTCCCTTTTTTATGCGCTTCATCGACATGGACTCCGCGAATGACGGACATCATGCGGTTTTTTTGCCTGCTCTTCGACGACGAGAGCAAAAACGCGATCATGCCGGTTACGACCAGCACGAGCGCGAGGGACACGATCATAATCAGCGTGGCCCTATCCATAGGCTTCTTCCATCGCGTCGAGCACAAGTTTTTCGACGTTGAACTGGCGTGCCTTGTCCCAGAATTTCGGGCGCATGCCGGACGATTTCAATTGTGTGATCAATTTCCCGCTTTCGTCTTCGCCGAGGAATTCCAGCTTAAAGAGATCCTGCATGGTAACGACATCACCTTCCATCCCCGTGATTTCGGAGACGTGCGTGACTTTACGCGATCCGTCGCGCAGACGCTGCACCTGAATGATGACGTTGACGGCGGCGGCGATCTGTTCGCGCACAGCCGCCTGAGGGAGGTTGAGGCCGCCCATCGCGATCATGTTTTCCAGGCGCGTGATAGCCTCGCGCGGGTTGTTGGCGTGGACGGTACCCATGGAACCGTCGTGGCCGGTGTTCATGGCCTGAAGCAAATCGAACGCTTCGGGGCCGCGTACCTCGCCGACGATGATGCGCTCGGGGCGCATACGAAGGCAGTTCTTGACCAGGTCGCGCATGGTGATTTCGCCGACGCCTTCAAGGTTGGCGGGGCGTGTTTCGAGGCGCACGACGTGAGGCTGCTGCAATTGCAGTTCGCAGGCGTCTTCGCAGGTAATGATGCGCTCACCCGGTTCGATGTAGCGCGTTACGCAGTTCAGCATCGTGGTTTTACCCGACCCCGTACCGCCAGAAATAAGAACATTCACGCGGCAGCGGCCGATAGCCATGATAAGTTTCGCGGCCGACGGCGTCATCGCGCCAAATTCCAGAAGTTTGTCGAGGGTAAGCTTATCCTTTTTAAATTTACGGATCGTCATGCAGGCGCCGTCCACGGAGAGCGGCGGAATGATGACGTTGACGCGGGAGCCGTCGGGTAGACGCGCATCGCAAATCGGCGAGCTTTCATCGACGCGGCGGCCTATGGCGCCGACGATGCGTTGCGCGATCGTCGTCAGATGCTGGTTGTCGCGGAATTTGATGCGCGATTTTTCGATCTTGCCATTGACCTCGATATAGGTCGTATCGGGGCCGTTGATCATGATATCGGCGATATCGTCGCGCTCGAGCAGTTCTTCAAGCGGGCCGAAGCCCAGCATGTCGTTCGTGCATTCCTTGGCGATGGAAGCAAGTTCCGAAGGAGTCACGTCGAGGTTTCTGAAGCGCGCGATCTCCTCGACGGCGGAATTGACCTCCGTCCGCGCCTCTTCTGCCTTCATGCGGGCGAGCGCCTTGAGATCGATACCGTCACGCAAGTCGAGCCAGATGCGATTGCGCGCGCGTTGCAGACGCAGGGAATCCATGTTCTGGCTCGCGCTTATTTCTTCGGGATGTTCTTCGTGCAGTTCGAGCGCGCCTTCGCTCATCGGTTTGACGAATTTCTTTTCATCCGCCGCCGGTGCAGGCGCGGCAACCGGTGCCGGTTTTTCCTCCGCTTTCGCGGGTGGCGCTTCAGCGGCCGAGGCGGCAGGGCGCAGAGCTTCGGTGGTCATTCCCGTATCCGATTTTTTACCGAACATGATGACCTCCCTTCCCTATTTCTT
>DASTUM010000120.1:0-3350 GCA_035759665.1 Micavibrio sp. | reverse complement strand
ATCCGGCGCGAAAATGCCTTTCATACCCGCGCGCGCGTTCGACGCACCGCAGACGACCTTGACCTTTTCCTTGCCCGTATCGACGATGAGGACGCGAAGCTTGTCGGCGTTCGGGTGCTTTTTGGCTTCGAGCACATGAGCGACCTTGAAGGGTTCGAACAGTTTTGCGCGGTCTTCGACGCTTTCGAGCTCCAGACCGAGCGCGGTCAGCTTCATCGTGATTTCCTCGAGCGATGCATTGGTGTCGAGATGTTCCTTGAGCCAGCCGAGCGTGAATTTCATGTCATAACCTTTTATTTAAATATGCTATGGAGCTGCTTATTTCGAGCCGGTGGCGCGGTTCGGGCGTTCCAGCGGGTCGAAACCGTAATGTTCCAGCCAGCGGACATCCGAATCGAAGAAGGTGCGCAAATCCGGAATGCCGTATTTTAGCATGGCAAGGCGTTCGATCCCCATGCCGAAGGCGAATCCTTGATATTCCTGCGGATCGACGCCGCAATTCTTTAGGACATTTTCGTGTACCATGCCGCAGCCGAGGATTTCCATCCAGCTATCGCCCGCGCCGATTTTGAATTCGCCGTTCTTGCGGGAGCAGCCGATATCGACCTCCGCGCTCGGTTCCGTGAAAGGAAAGAAGCTGGGGCGCAAGCGCACCGGCAGGTCAGCGACTTCGAAGAACGCGCTCAGGAAATCCGTCAGGCAGCCTTTGAGATGGCCCATATTGATGTTCTTGTCGATGATAAGGCCTTCGCATTGATGGAAGACCGGCGTGTGCGTCATATCGTAATCGGAGCGATAGACGCGGCCCATGCAGATCATTTTGAAAGGCGGCTTCTTGCCGAGCATATGGTGGATCTGCACCGTGGATGTGTGGGTGCGGAGCAGCTTCTTCGCGGCTTCGCCTTTTTCTTCCGGATCGTCGGGAAGATAGAAAGTGTCGTGCATCTCGCGCGCCGGATGGCCCGGCGGGAAATTGAGCGCGGTGAAATTGTGGAAATCGTCTTCAATATCCGGCCCTTCGTCCAGCACGAATCCCATGCTGGCGAAGATGGAAATGATTTCGTCCATCGTCTGCGAAATCGGGTGGATGGTACCCTTGGCTTCGGGACGGATCGGAAGCGTGACGTCGGTAGTCTCGGCGGCGAGCCTGCCGGTCATCGCTTGTTTCTTGAGGCCTTCTTCCTGACGGGCGATCAGTTCGGCGACTTCGTCTTTAAGCGCGTTGACGGCGGCGCCGAAATCCTTGCGCTCCTCGGGGGCCATCGTGCCGAGCGATTTCATCAGGTCAGTGATGCGGCCTTTCTTGCCGAGCGCGGCGACGCGCGCCTCTTCGAGCGTCTGGAGGTCGTTGGCGGCCGTGATGACTTGCGTCAGTTCGGCTTTCAGCTGGGCGATATTCTGTGTCATGGAGGTTATATAACGGGAAAATATGGTGGATTTCCAGCACTATTCACATGTTTGCGGCCATGAACCACCAAGGCACATAGACACCAAGTTGTTCATTGTCTTACTTATTCCAGCCCCCCGCACAAGGCGGGGTGACCTTCCAAACAATTCCTGGTGTCTTTGTGCCTTGGTGGTTTGAAACCTCTATAATTTCCAGTGTTTTTCTAGGATCGGGCGGACTTCGGTGAGGCGGTGGACGATATGGTCCGCCTTGTATTTCTCCAGCCGCGCCGCCGAAAGGAGGCCGCCCGCGATGCTGATTCCGAGGATGCCAAGGCGGCGGGCCAGTTCCGGCTCTTCGTGGGAATCGCCGATGATGAAGGTGTTTTCGGGAGCAAATCCACGATCTTCCATATAGGCTTCGAGCCGGATCTGTTTGGAAAGTCCCTGCGTCATCGTCGCGCGTTCCTTGTTGCCCGAAACATGCTGCATGTAATGGCCGACGCCTAGGCGCGCCACATCGGCGTCCAGATGGTTTTGCAAATGATTGCTCAGGATCATCGAATGGACGTTCATTTCGCCGAGCCAGTCGAGCAGGTCGAACGCACCCTCCATGATCGTGCAATTGCCGTTGCAGGCCTCGTAGGCCTCGAGATAGGAGGCGCCTTCTTCCTCGGCGTGTTTCAGATAGTCGTCCGGGGACACGCCGATGCGCTCGTAGAAATGGATCAGCGGGAAGGTGAAGGTTTCCTGCAGCGTATGCAGGTCAAGCGGGCCTATGCCGAATTTCGACAGCACGATGTTCGTCGCCTGCAGGGTTGCAGGCGTGTCGTCGAAAAGCGTCCCGTTCCAGTCGAATACGGCAAGATGTTTCACGCCGCCTTTGTAGCCGGAAGGGCCGGAGGCATCAAGCCTTGCCGGCGAATCTTCGGTGGCTCGCTGTGGGGTAATAAAAAAGCAGCCCCGCGGGGGCTGCCTTTAAATTCATATCCGCTTACGAGCTAGGCGGCTTTTTTCACGGCGGCCTGAGCGGCTTTTGCAATCGCTGCAAAGGCTTCGGCGTCGTGGATGGCGATCTCGGACAAAACCTTGCGGTTCAGCTCGATGCCGGCTTTGTTCAGGCCGTTCATAAGCGTCGAGTACGTCATGCCGTTCAGACGGGCGGCGGCGTTGATACGCTGGATCCAGAGCGAGCGGAAATTGCGCTTTTTCTGTTTGCGGCCGATATAGGCGTACTGACCCGCTTTTTCGTAGGCCTGTTTGGCCGTGCGGAAGCAGGAATGACGACGTCCATACTGGCCTTTGACGGCCTTGATGAACTTGCGGTGACGGGCGTGGGCGCGGGGGCCTCCTTTTACGCGTGCCATTATTTGGCTCCTTTCGTCGTCTTGGCGGCTGCCTTAGCAGGGCCGGCTTTCTTCTTGGTCGTCTTCTTACGGACGCCGCAGTAAGGCAGGAAGTGTTCGATCACCTTGTTCGCGTCGCCGCGCTCCATGGTGTCGGTTCCCTTGGCTTTACGCTTCATGGATTTGGGTTTTTGCATCAGGCGGTGGCCTTTGTGGGCCTGCTTGAACTTTACTTTTCCCGATGATGTCACCGAGAAGCGCTTTTTGGCGCTGCTTTTCGTCTTCATTTTCGGCATTTCTATCTCCTTGAAAGAGTTCAATAATTTGCAATCGAGGCAGCCGATTTCCAGCCAGATCGCAGTAATAGCGGGGTTATAGCGGGAATTGGTCCGCCAAGGCAAGCAGATTCCGCGCCCCCAGCCTTAAGCTTCCGGGCTTTCCTTGCGGGCTAGCGGGGCGGCGTACTGGATTTCCAGATCCCAGGGGAAGTGTATCCAGGTGTCCTGGGAGACCTCGGTGATGAAGGTGTCGACCGTATCCGAGCCTTTGGGTTTGGCATAGAGGCAGCCGTAATGAGCCTTGGGAAAATGTTCGCGGATGATACGGAACGTGCCGCCC
>DASTUM010000119.1:0-7836 GCA_035759665.1 Micavibrio sp. | reverse complement strand
GGCGCCGACGCCGTGATGCTCTCCGCCGAAACGGCGGCGGGGCAATATCCGGTCGAATCCGTTTCGATCATGGACCGCATCTGTCATTCGACGGAAAACGACGATACCTATCACGCTATCATGCGGTCCAACCACCCGCAGACGGAAATGGACGCATCCGATTCCATCACGGTGGCGGCCACGAATGTCGCGCGCGACATCAAGGCGTCCTGCATCGCCAACTACACGACGTCAGGCGGCACGACATGGCGCACCGCGCGCCAGCGCCCGGAAGTGCCGATTCTCTCGCTCACGCAAAATATTGCAACGGCAAGAAAGCTTACCCTGTCCTACGGCGTCCAGCCCGCGCACATGCCGCTAATCAGCTCCTTTTCCGAAACGGTGGAATGGGCGACGAAGCTCGCCAAGGAAAAAGGCCTCGCCAAATCGGGCGAACGCATCGTTTTGACCGCGGGCGTTCCCTTCGGCACGCCGGGATCGACCAACGTCCTGCGCATCGCCTGGGTGGAATGAGAATTTTTTTCGATATCGACGGCGTTCTGATCGACGGCTTTCATATGAAGGCCGAACGGCGCAAGAGATGGGATAAAGATCTCGAAAAGGATTTGGGCATCCGGCACGACCATTTTCAGGAAATTTTTCGCGGCTGGTTTTTGGACGTTTTGCAGGGAAAACTCGATTTCGAGGAGGCGTTGGCGCACTGGCTCGAGGCGAACGATTATAAGATCAAGGCCTCGCAGGTCATTGATTATTGGCATGAGAAAGATTCGAATTTAAACAAGCCCGTTTTCGATGTGGTTGAAAAACTCGCGGGGCGGGAGGGGATAGAATTATATACGGCCACCAATCAGTCCCATACGCGAATCCGGTATTTGCGCGATAGATTGGGCTGGAAAGATTATTTTACGGATTTTTATTATTCTGCGCGTCTGGGATGCCTGAAACACGATCCACTTTATTTTTCCCGGATAGAGGACGAGCTGGGTTTCAATCCGCATATAGAGCCGCCGCTTTATTTCGATGACGATCCGAAAAATATCGAAGTTTCCTCCGCGCGAGGCTGGAACGCCGTTCTGGTGGACGGGCCGGAGGACGTGGTCAATCATTCCAGAATACAGGAGCTTCTTTGCGCATGAGAATGTTTCTTGCGGTGGTTCTGTCTTTGTCCCTGTCCCTGTCCGCCTGCGGTGGCGCGCAGGAAAACGAGGCGCCGAAGGTTTCGAGGATGGAGCCGGCGGCGGGGGCGGGCATGAGCTATCACGACTTCCGCGACCATCATATCAATGAGGGCAATCGATGGGCTGCGCAAAAACGTTTCCTGATTCTGGATCGCAATAATGACGGGAAATTGTCGCCGTCCGAATTCAACGGTTATTGATAGAACCAGGCGTTGTTTTCGTTGAAGGCGTAAATCGTCTTATAGCGGTATTCCATCGGCGAGGGATTCATATCGTCGGCGCTGCTGTCCAGCATGTAGCGCGTGCCGTTCATGTAAACCATCAGCACGGCATGGTTCGCGTATTTTTCCTGGTCGTAGACGATGGTGACTTTCAATTCGTCCGGCGAAAAACCGAGGCGGCGCAGCGTGTAATATTTTGAAAGCGCGAAATCCTCGCAATCGCCGCGGCTGGTCAGGAGGGACGCGGTGTCGGCCCAGTAATCCAGCTTGTCATAGGCGTATTCGTCGTATTTGTAGGGCAGGCGGTTGAACCAGCGATTGACGGTGATGAGCTGGCGCAATTTGTTCTGAGCCTTAAGATCGGTGACGAGGCCGCTCCAGCGCCGGATTTCTTTCGATTCGCACAGGGACGGATTTTGCTCGCAACTGGCGAGGGCCTGGAGGGATCTTTGCTGGCGCTGGGAAAAATCCTGCCACTGGGGAAGCGCGGTTACGGGTTCCTGCCGCGGCGAGGGGTTTGCCGCCATAGCGGGCGCGGCCGCGCACAGGCAGGCGAGAAGGCACAAGAGAATACGCATGGAGGATTTATAGCCCTGTTTCGCCGGCAGAACAACGCGCAAAAAGAAACGGCGCTAAATCAGGCGATTAACGGGAGGACGCGGCAACGACCGTGACGCTGCCTTTGGGTTTCGTGTGCAGCCACCAGCTATCACGGTTGATCGAGAAGATCGGTTTGTAGTGCGAGATGCGCTCAACGTTGGTAACCGTTTTGATCTGGTTGTCGAGCACGACCGCGCCGCTTTCCGCGTAGACGATCAGCACCGCGTGCGGAATGTTTTTCTGCAAGTCCTGAAGGATCAGAATGCGCATTCTCTCCTCGGGGATGCCCAGCGCACGGAGCGCGACGTATTTCGTGATGGCGAAATCTTCGCAGTCTCCGCCGTTCTTGATGAATTCCACCGGCGTCGCCCAATAGTCGCTTTGCCCGTAAATATTAGCATCGCCGACATACGGGATGCGGTTGACGATGTCGTTGACGCCGGACACCATCTGGTTCATCGGCAGGCCGCGCAGGAATTCGATCTGCGATTTGAATTTGCCCATGGCTTCCTGACCGCCGTTGGTATTCAGCGCGTCGTCGAACCGCTCGAACATGCCAGTCCATTTCGTGAAAGCGTTGAGAGAAGAGGATTGCTTTTCCGTAGATCCGAACAGTTTCGGATACTGGCCCAGCGGCGCGTATGCCGCAGCCTGCTGGAAGGCGACGCGGGCGGGCACGTCCTTGATGCTTGCGGCGCGCACGGTTTTGGAACCGAAGCCCATGCCCGCGAACGAGATGAAGACCGTCAGCACCGCCATCATCATGCGAAGCATGAATTGTTCGACGAGAGTCTGGCGGATAACGTCGATCTCCACGACGCGATCATCGACGAGAACTTTTCCGAGAGGACGTCCGCTGTTCTTCGAAATCACGAGCGCTTGCTGGAGTTCATCGGGGGAGATGAATCCGTCGAGGACGAGCAGTTCCCCAAGGCGGTTCTTGTGCAGACGGATTTTCAAGCCCGTCAGAACGCCTTTATACTCGTTGTCTCTGTGGATCTTTTGCTCCACGTATACCCCTTTAGAAAACCATTCAAAATGTCAGTTTTCCACCTTCTATTATGCGTGAGAAAGGTTGATCAATTCCTAATAGACAAATGAAAAAGCTGGAAAAACCGGTGAAAAAAGGCTTAAAGTGCTGGTGTTTTTACCGCATTTCAAAGGGGTTCCGGCGATGCAGGAATTGGTTAATTTTCTTAAAGAAATTGGTAACCGGAAAGTGATGGTCGTCGGCGATCTCATGCTGGACAGTTTTGTCTATGGCGACGTCGAAAGAATCTCTCCCGAAAGCCCGGTTCCGGTGCTCGCCGTCTCCCGTGAGGACAAGATGCTGGGCGGGGCGGGGAATGTCGTCTCTTCGCTTGCCGCGCTGGGGGTTAAGCCCGTTTTGTTCGCCGTGATCGGCGACGATGCGCGCGGCGCGGAGGTTGCGGATATCGCCAGAAAGACCGGCGCGGATGCCGGGGGGCTTGTCGTCGATGCCGGGCGTCCGACGATTTTGAAGACGCGCTACCTGGCGCGAAACCAGCAGGTGCTGCGCACCGACATCGAAAAGACACATGCGATCGATCCGGCGATCGAAGCGAAAATTTTTACGGGGATTCAAAAGGTTCTGAAGCAGGTGCAGGCCGTCGTCCTGTCCGACTACGGCAAGGGCGTGCTGACGAAAAGCCTTCTGGAGAAGGTTGTTGCGGCGGCGGCGGCGGCGGGCATTCCCGTTCTTGCCGATCCGAAGGGCCGGGATTTTTCGGTCTATCGCGGCGCGGATGTCGTGACGCCGAACCGCAAGGAGCTTGGCGAGGCGGCGGGGATTGAAACGCCGAAGGACGATGAGGAAATTATCGCCGCTGCGAAAAAGATTATTCGCGAATGCGGAATCAAAACCGTCCTGGCGACGCGCTCGGAGGACGGCATGAGCGTTGTTCCGTCCGTCGGCGAGGCGCTGCACCTGAAGGCCCGGGCGCGCGAAGTGTTCGATGTTTCCGGCGCGGGTGACACGGTGATCGCGACGATGGCGGCGGCGCTGGCGGCAGGGGCATCCATGGCGGACGCAGCGAAGCTTGCGAATATAGCGGGCGGCCTTGCGGTTTCCAAAGTCGGGACGACGCCGGTGCGGGCCGAAGAAATCCTCGCCGTGCTGGAAGGGCGCGATAGCGGCGGATCGCTGCAGGCGCCGATCGCCAGCTGGACGCAGGCGGGCGAGCAGATCCGTAAATGGCAGGCGCAGGGTTTGAAGGTCGGTATGACCTGCGGATGTTTCGACATCCTCCATTTCGGCCATGTCAATTATCTCAACGAGGCGCGCAGGCAGTGCGATCGCCTGATTGTCGCGCTCAACAGCGATGAATCCGTGAAAATCCTCAAAGGGCCGTCGCGCCCGGTAAACGCCGAAGCCGCGCGCGGCGCGGTGATCGGCGCGCTGGCCGCCGTCGATCTGGTCGTGATGTTCGGCGCGGCGAAAACGGATGAGGACAACACGCCTGTCGAACTCGTCGGCACGCTCCGGCCCGATATCTTTTTCAAGGGCGGCGATTACACCGTGGAGCAGCTTCCCGAAGCGAAACCCGTGCTGGCCTATGGCGGCGAGGTTTCGATCATGAAAATGCATGAGGGTTATTCAACCACAGGCATTATCGAGAAAAGCCGGAAAACCGCCTGAACCTCATCTGGTATTAAAGAAAGTGTGAAATCCACAATATGTTGTGGTTTTAACCTTTGGACGCTTGACAGGCGCTCCGATATTGAGAATAATTCTTAGTATCAAGCGCGGGTGTTCTCCCGCCAATTTCTGCCTTCGTTTCAACCGCTGAAAACTTTCAGGAGGGTGCCATGCTGCACGATCTCTATCTGCTGACCTGTTACTTCGAGCCTGTGAACGCCGTCCTCTACGAAGAGGAGCTGGAGCGCCGTTATGGAATCGCGGCGGTGCGAGCGGCGGCGCAGGCGGGTTACCTAGAGTTTTTCCAAGCGCCGTGCGGGCGCGGGGCGGGCAAGTATTTCTGCCGTCTTTCGCAGCGCGGGCTGGGTCAGGTTCAAAACGCGCCGGTCTAAGGGCAAAGGGGTCTGTACGCGACTCCCGTTCCTTGCTAGAATCGGCGGGTCGAATTTCAATGCTCCCCAGCCCAGGATCGTTTTCCATGACCCATATGAAAACCAAGGCCCTTTTCACCGTTTGCGTTTCCGTCCTCGCGCTTTCCGCCTGCGACGCGCCGAATTATTTCCCGGATGGCTACATTCATCACAACAAGCCGTATAAATCGCAACTGCCGCCGCCCTCGCCGAAATTCACGCAGGCCCAGCGCGGCGCGATGGGGCCAAAGCAGGCCGACCAGTTCCGCATGGCGATGTACCAGCTCGTCGATACGCTGACGAACCGCGCGGGAATGCCGCCGAAGCCGGTGCATGTTCTGAAGCCCGAAAAAATGTCGGCGCTCGATATGAATCTCGACAACGATCTGCGCGAATCGCTGCGCCATGTCGGCTACAAACTCTCCGATTCGCCCGAGGGCGCGTATGTCATGACCTACGCCGCCGAAGTCCTGAAGGACAAGGACGGCAAGGTCTTGAGCACCAGCGCCGACCAGGGCGCGAATGTCCGTTTGATCCTCTATGTTCATGACAGCGTCGGCGAGAATTCCAAACTGCTGACGAAAGAATCGGGCGACTTCTTCATCAACGGCGCGGAAGAAATGGCGATTTCGCCGACTTTGTTTGACGGCGTGTTCGTTCCCGATTCCGTGGCCAGCGACGGTTCCGGCACGAATAAATGACACCCCGCTTTGCTTTCTTTGCGGTCGGTAGCGCGCTGCTTTTAAGCGGGTGCAACCCGACGACGGTCGGCATTGCCGCCTCGCCGCTCTTCGTCGAAGGAAAGCAAACGAATCTCCTCAACCAGTCCTACGCCGCCGTCGATTCCATCACTGTACAGACGAAGCAGAAATTTCCGGCCCGCTCCACGGTGCGAATCGCGGAGCTGGAAGAGATCGTCGATACCCACAGGCAAAGAGTCGTCCGCAATCCCGAGCTAGGCAAGAAGATGACGGATCAGATCCGCTCGCGCTTCGAACAGCTTGGCTATCCGGTTGTGGAGGGCGACGCGAAAGGGCAGTTGACGGGACTTTATGAGGTGATCGGCAAGCAGCTCGCCGTCCGCCTGAAGCTCAGCGATGGCCGCACGGGCGCGCTGATGGGGCAGTATGATTACTGGATGCCGATCACATCGGATATGCGCCGCTACATGGATCCTTATAGCGGAGGGATTCCGCTCTACAAGGTGCGTGAAGGCCTTGATGGAATGGTCGACCGCTAGGCCGGTTCAGCGCGCCAGCAGGACGCGGTAGTAATAATATTTTCCGCTCATCAAAAAACAGCCTTCGGCTTGCGCGTCGAGGGCGTCTTCGGTCGATTCCAGAGTCTGGGCGTAGGTGAAAACGCCGCTGCTAAAATAGGTCGAGAGGTCGAGCGCGTTATCGGCGGCGGGCGGATCGCCGGTGGTGGTGGAGATGTTGTGGCCCCGGTTGATCTGCGTACACAGCGCTTCCGTGATGTCGGGCAACACCATCAGGAGATCGGAACAGGATTTGTCGGCGCAGGTCGACCCGATCTGCGTCAGGGCGTTCGCGCCGGAGAAAACCCATTCCGCCGACGCGGCCTGGCTGCCGGTGGGCGGGTTCCGCCATTCGACGCCGCCGCCGTCGGCTGAAAAAACCTGGCGCTGCGGCGTATCGGTTATCAGCCCGTATGATGTGGTGTTGGGGTTGGCGAAGCGCAGGTCGGATTCCGAATACCCGTCGCGCAGGATGTAGCCGACGCCGCGCTCCACCTCGCTGCCGTAGCGCTGGAGCTCGCCGGCCTGCATCATGACTTTTTCGGCATCGATGCCGGTGCCTTCCTGAAAGCTTCCTTTGAGCAGGACGATCAGGAGTCCCAGCAGGAAAATCGCGCCGAGGATATAGATCAGCATATTGCCGGAAATATCGCTGCGGGCATGGAGGGGCATGTATGCGTTCCTTTTAGCGCGGGGCGACGGGGATGCAGTCGCGGAAATAGCGGCAGGCTTCGGTGGCCTGTCCCTTGCTGAGATTGCCGAGACGCGCGCGGAAGAGGATGCCTTCCCCGCTCTTGAGCGGTACTACTATCGGCGTGGCGTGCGTCAACGCGGCGGGAAGTTTCGCGTGGGCGCTGCGCAGCGCGTCGTCGGTGGCGACGCGGCTGTTATAGGCGCCGATCTGCACCGACCAGAGATCGGAGGCAGCGGGCGCGGGATGCTGTTGCGGCGTCAGCGCGGCGGGGACGGCGAGCGCGTGCGGACTTGCGCCGCTTTCGATACCGGCCTCGCGCATGGCGACCTGCATCTGTTTCACTTTTTCATGTTCGCCCTTGTAGACGGCGGCGGAAAGGAGGCCCGTTTCGACACGGCGCGTGGTCGCGGCATCATAGTCGCCTTCGCCGGTCAGTTCGCTGTAATCACCGCGGTTGACGGCGGCATGGACATTGGCGATGGCCTGGGCGGTGACATCGGGTTCAGGCTTCGCGGCGGGGAGCTGCAAAGTGTTGGGCGGTACGGCGATGGGTTTGCGATTCTGGTCGAGCGCGGCGAGCGAGGTGTAGGGAACGCCGTCCAGCAAGGCCGTGGCCACCGGCTGACGCGTCGTTTCGGTTTCGCGGAAGACGGGCTTGAGCGGAGGCACGGGGGCGGGCGCGGCACGGGAAGCCCGCGCTGCGACTTCGTTCAGCGATGCGCCGGCATAGCGCGTCTCGCCAGCGTGCTCGAAACCCGTGTTCAGAAGGCTCGCCATATGGTCGTTTCTGGATTTCCACGACCGGCCACCGAAAAC
>DASTUM010000118.1:0-7152 GCA_035759665.1 Micavibrio sp. | reverse complement strand
CTTTTGCCGGAAGGCGCCATAAACCTCTATGATCTGGGGTCGGGGGCGGGATTTGCGGGGATGGTTCTGGCGATTCTGCGGCCCGGCTTAAATGTGACCCTGATCGAATCAGATGCAAAGAAATGCGCTTTTCTGTCCGCTGTTTCACGGGAAACAGGTACGCCGGTGACGATTGTAAACAAGCGGATCGAAGCGGCGCGGGCGCTTCCGGCTCCCGATCTGGTGACGGCGCGGGCGCTAGCGAGCCTTTCGGAGCTTTTCGGCTATGTCTGGGCCTGGGCGCGGGAAAAGCCCGAGTTGCGCCAGATCTTCCCGAAAGGCGCGCAGGCTCAAACTGAAATCAAGACCGCTCAGGCTGCGGGGTGGACTTTCGAGGTGGCTTTAACGTCCAGCAAAACCGAAGCCGAAGCGCAAATTCTGACGGTGACAAAGCTGGGCAAAAACTGGGGATAAGCTGTTCGTATTCTGTGCAATACGGAATCTTCTTGACGTTGAAGCGGCCTTCTCTCCATAGTGGCCTTCTATTTCACATGAAACAAAACGGAGCCGCGCATGTCTGAGCAATTCGACACCCAAACGCCATCGCCCAGACCGCCCAAAGTCTCCCCGCTCCGCATTCCCCGCATTTTGTCCGTCGCCAACCAGAAAGGCGGCGTCGGCAAGACGACGACCTCCGTCAACCTCGCCACGGCGCTGGCGGCCATCGGCAAGAAGGTGATGCTGGTGGATCTGGATTCGCAGGGCAATGCCTCGACGGGGCTGGGCATCAAGCGCGCCGGAATCCGCAAAAGCACCTATGATGTTATCTTCGAGGATGCCAGCGTGATTGAAACCGTGCAGCCGACGAAAGTGCCGGGATTGTTCGTTTTGCCGTCATCCATCCACCTGTCGGGCGCGGAAATCGAGCTGGTTTCGGCGGAGCACCGTGAATTCCGCCTGCAGCGCGCGCTGCGCGTCCCGCTTCCCTACGATTATGTGGTGATCGATTGCCCGCCTTCGCTTTCGCTGCTGACGCTGAATGCGCTGGTGGCGAGCGACGCGATCGTCGTGCCGCTGCAATGCGAATTTTTTGCGCTGGAAGGATTGTCGCACCTGACCAAGACGATCGAGCGCGTCAAAAAATCCTTCAATCCGCGCCTCGATATTCACGGCATCGCGCTCACCATGTTCGACAAGCGCAACAATTTGTCCGACCAGGTCGCGGCGGATGTGCGCGCGCATTTTGGCGACAAGGTCTACAACACGGTCATCCCGCGCAATGTGCGGCTTTCGGAAGCGCCGAGCTACGGCTTGCCGGCGATCGTCTACGACATGAAATGCCCGGGCGCGCGCGCCTATATCAATCTTGCGAAAGAAGTTTTGAAACGCGAGAAAAGAATTTTGAATCCCGCGCCTTCGGAAGCGCCGCGCGGCGAAACGCAGGCGGCGTGAGGCAAGCCCTGCGCGGGTGCCATGAGATCCTTCGCTTCGCTCAGATGACAGAGGGCGGAATGGAAAGGATGGGCGGAGTGGCAAAGGGGGGCGAGAATAGACAGGCTGCCAAAAGACGGGCGGCAAAACAGGATGACAAAAGAAACGTCGGAACGATAAAGAAAGAAAAAGCATGACACCGAAACAAAGAGGACTGGGACGCGGGCTGGACGCGCTGTTCGAAGACGAAGAGGCGACGTTCGCCGTCAAGGAAGACGCGCCGATGCTGATGCCGCAAGGGCCGCGCAGAGCACTTGGCATTGGCCAACTTACGCCAAACCCCGATCAGCCGAGGACGCATTTCGATCCCAAGGCGATTGCGGAGCTGGCGGAATCGATCAAGCGTCACGGCCTGATCCAGCCGATCCTCGTCCGCCCCGTCGGCGGCGGTCAGGATTTGTACGAGATCGTCGCGGGAGAGCGCCGCTGGCGCGCCGCGCAAAAAGCGCAACTGCATGAAGTGCCCGTCATCATCCGCGAGCTGGACGATAGTCAAGTGTTCCAGATCGCCATGATCGAGAATTTGCAGAGGCAGGATCTGAACGCGATGGAAGAAGCGAAGGGCTTCCAGAAGCTGGTCGACGATTTCGGATTCAGAACCGAGGATGTTGCCGAGGCGGTCGGCAAGTCGCGATCCCACATCGCCAACATGATACGCCTTCTTGCCTTGCCGCAGAGTGTGCAGACGATGGTGGTTGAAGGCACGTTGACGCCCGGCCATGCGCGCGCGCTGATCAACGCGAAAAATCCGGCGCTGCTCGCGCAGGACGTCGTGCAAAAAGGATTGTCCGTCCGCGAGACGGAGAAGCTCGCTTCTGAAAATGCCGGTGAGGCGTATCAGGCGCGCGGCGGCAGAGCTGCGAAGGGCCAGCCGGTTTTCAAAGACCCCAATACGCTGGCGCTGGAGAAAGACTTAACGAATATCCTGGGCCTGAAGGTCACTATAGCGATGAAGGGTGACACGGACGGCACGCTCAGCGTCGAGTTCAAGACGCTGGATCAGCTCGATGACGTCATGCTGCGTCTTTCGAAAATTCCGCGGGTGTTGGAGTAGTTTCTCCGTCATTGCGACCCGGCCTTGAGCCGCGGGAAGAAATCCATGGATTGCTGCGTCGCCCTGCATCGCCAAGGCTACGCAGGACTCCTCGCAATGACGTGGAAGGTTAAGCCTGAGCGGACAAAGAGAGGACGACCTGGGAGCCCAGCGTTTCGACGGGAGTTCCGGTTTGTTTGGTCTGCGCTTCTATCTGCGAGAGCCTTTGCAGGAACGAGAGCAATTTGTTTTCCGGCCATTTGCGCAACTGCGCCTTGAAAGAATCCGCATATTTGAAGAACACGGCAGGCTGAAGTTTTTTCATCGCCGTTTCGACGTCGAGCCCGTCATTCATCAGCGAGCGCGTATAATGCAGGCGGCGGAAATGCCCTTGCAGTGCGCGCAGGATGGTGACGATGGCGACACCTTCCTCGACCAGCTTGTTGTAAGCGCGCAGCGCCGATTCCGTCTTGCCGTTGCCGATGGCGTAGAGAAGATCGTCGAGAGACTGATCGCCCGCTTCGCCGCAGGCAGCCCGCACATCGTCGAGGCGAATGGCTTTGTCTGTGCCCATATACAGCATCAGCTTGTCGATTTCGCCGCGCACCCGGCCGCGGTCGCCCGCGATGTTTTGCGCAAGCCACTGCGTGGCGTCGGATTGAATCGTGAAAGCGTTTTCAGAGAGCGTCGTGCGGATGATGTTGGACACGCCACGCTCGTCGTCGACGTAGCAAGGTATCGCAGCCGCGTTTTCAGCTTTTTCGAAAAGCATGCGCAGGCTGGAGCGGGGTGTGAGTTCGCCCGCCTCTAAAATCACGAGATTGTCGGGCGAAGGATCGGCGAGATAATCTTTTAATAGAAGCGTGTGTTTGTCGCTCGCGCCTTCGATGCGGATCAGACGCGCGCCGCCCATCAGTGACATGGCTTTCGCTTCGTCGGACAGGCGCGCCGGATCGTCGGATAGAATCTCGCCGGTAAGAACGGTAACGTTGAACGGGTCGTTGAGGTCGGCGACAGCGGATTTTCCCATCGCCGCGCTGCGTTCGCGCATCAGCCCGCTATCGGGGCCGTAGACGAGGATCGCCCGCGCCTTCGGGTTCGGTTTTTTCACGAACGGTTCGATGTCTTTCCAGCCGGGCTTCATAGGGGGAGTATATCCGCCCGCCTCCCTGCCCCGTCAACCATTAATCGGCTTATAGGGCGGGAGACGGGTGGCTGAAGGATTTGGCCGCAACGAGCAAAGGTGTGCCGCGTTCCAGATTGTCGCATTCTATGATGCGCCCGTCTTCTTCCATCCAGCGATAGACGTTCATTTCCGCGCGAAGGCGTGAATCCACGAGAACGTCTCGTCCGATAAAATCGGTTTTTCGCACTGGGCTTTGCATGAAATTCAGTATGTTGCTGACATAGAGCGTGCGGACGGAAATATCGTGCCCGTCGAGGAATTTTCGCACTTCGTCGCAGGCTTTCCTGCTGGAAATATCCAGTGTAATGGCGCCGATGGCTTTGTTCAGCACCAAAGCGCGCACATGGCTGTAAAGCGCCGGGTCGTGCATCCAGAGGCCAGCGGGCCGGCTAGGGGTCATGATCCAGTGTGAGAGTTCACCGGCGGGCAGCCCCTTGAAAAGGGCGCCGTTGGCATAGTCGCAATTGCGGCGGAATGTTTCACGCAGCGGCTCTTTGAAGCTGCGCAGCGCAGCGGATTCGATATCCGGGATTATCGAGGAAAGATTTTTTCTGAATGCCGCCGGCGTGGAGGATTTCGCAACCTTGTCGAAGACGATGTTCCAGAAAAGGGTCTGATAGGTGTTGATGTCGAAAAGCAGCCCGGCAGAGGCCTTTGCCGCCGCCATGTAGCTTAGATTGACGAATCCGGCGGCGCCTGCATAAAGCCCGCCCTGAAGGGACGGCGTGTTTGAAACCGTCTGGAGGTGCATGCTGTGCCGTTCGAGATTTTCACCGATCACGGCAAGATGGATCGGTCCGGCATACGGGGCCTTGCCGTGGATATATTCGACTTTGCTGTGATTTTTGGTCTTTTGGCTGAGTTCGTCAATATTCTCGGCGAAACCGGCAAATATATCGTGCATGTATACCTCATATGTTACAAAGAGCCCGCTTCACGGGAAGCGGGATGAAATAGACAGAGGCGTTGGATTGTTTGCGCATCTGCCATGATCCTTATGGGACCACGGCGTTTCCGATGAGCCGCGGCGCTCTTTGGCCTTTTTTACGCGGTGCAAGCTGCCCCATCAAAATCCGCGAGCATCGGCCGGATGAAAGCCGATAACGATCCAATTAAAGACGTAATACGGGTATTCTGTCAATAATTTTCAGTCTAGCGTTTGAAATAAAGGGCGGTCTGGATTTCGATCTGGCGGGCCAGGTCGGTCAGAGCAGCCTCGCGGGCGTCGTTTTCGGAGACGCGCGTCGTGAACTGGCTGCCCAGCACGTTGTAGCTGGTGATCGCCGTCAGGGCCCGCGTCAGAACGGGCTTTCCGGTGGCGCGGTCGGTGAGCACCAGCGTCGCGCTCAGGCGGATCTGCTTGCGCGTGGCTTCGGATTCGCGGGTGATGTCGAGGCTGTATTCGCGCTCGTTCAGGTTTTCGATCTTCAGCGCATGTGTGGGCGAGGACGGATAGCCGCCGCGATAAAAGCTGTCGATTAGAAGGTTGCGTAAATACACGCCGGATTCGTCGGGGATCAGGGCGATATCGACCTTGTCCAGCCCTTGCGGCGCGGACACGCCCGAAGAGCCTGCGCCCGATCCGTACATCGGCGTGAAGCCGCAGGCGGCAAGGATAAGCAGCGAAAACGCGGCGAGGACTTTAAGCGGCGACGACATTGACGATCCTTCCCGGCACGACGATAATTTTCCTGACCGACTTTCCTTCCAGCGCGGCCTTGACGGTATCCTGTGCGAGCGCTTCGGATTCCGCCGCCTTCTGGTCGGCGTTCGCGGGCAGCGTGATCGTGGCGCGCATCTTGCCGTTGACCTGGACGGCGAGCGTTACGGTGTCGGCTTCCAGCAGCGCCGGGTCGGTTTTGGGCCAGAGCGTCTGCGTCAGCGGCGTTTTGTGACCGAGCATCGACCACGCCTCTTCCGCGAAGTGCGGGATCATCGGGTTCACCATGACGATGAAGGATTCGAGCGCTTCGCGCAGCGCCCATTTGCCGGCATCGTCTTTCGCTGTGAACGAGGAGATCGTGTTCGAAAGCTCGCGCAGGCGCGCGACCGACTTGTTCATGTGGAACGCTTCGATGTCTTTCGCCACGGCGTCGATCGTCTTGTGCGTGGCGCGGCGGAGATCCGTCGCGGCGTCGGAGAAAGACGAAGGTTTGTCAGACGCGGGCAGGCCGGCGTTTTCCGAGATCAGGCGGAAGATTTTATTGATGTATTTCCATGCGCCTTCGATGCCGGACGTCGACCATTCGAGATCGCGGTCGGGCGGGGAGTCGGAAAGAATAAACAGGCGGGCGGCATCGGCGCCGTAAGTGTCGATGATGTCCTGCGGGTCAATGACGTTTTTCTTCGATTTCGACATTTTGATCTGGGGGCCCATGGTGACGGGTTTGCCGCCGTCCTTGGTGATCCACCCGCCGTTATGGCTCTGTTCCACATCCGTCGGGTAGAGCCATTTTCCGTCATCGGTCTGGAAGGTCGCGTGCGTGACCATGCCTTGCGTGAACAGGCCGGTGAAGGGCTCGTCCGCCGGAACGGGATAGCCGCAATCGCGCAGCGCGCGCGTCCAGAAACGCGAATAGAGCAGGTGAAGAACGGCGTGTTCGACGCCGCCGATATATTGATCGACCGCGCCCCAGTAATCCGTCGCCTTTTTCGAGAAGGCTTCGTTTTCGTTGCGGGCGTCGAGATAGCGCAGATAGTACCAAGATGAATCGACGAACGTGTCCATCGTGTCGGTTTCGCGGGTCGCCTTGCCGCCGCAGGTCGGGCATGTCGTATGTTTCCATGTCGGATGGCGGTCGAGTGGGTTGCCCGGCGCGTCATAATTGATGTCGTAGGGAAGTTCGACGGGCAGCTGCGATTCCGGAATCGCAACGATGCCGCATTTGTCGCAATTGACGAGCGGGATCGGGCAGCCCCAGTAACGCTGGCGCACCGCGCCCCAGTCGCGCAGGCGGTATTGTGTTTTGCCAAAGCCCCTGCCCTGTTTTTCCAGTTCCGAAATCGCGGCGGCTTTCGCCTCGTCGACGGTCTTGCCGTTGAGGAAACCGGAATTGATGATTTTACCGGGGCCTGTGTAGGGAAGTTTTTCATCCGCGGGCATATCAACAACAGGCAGGATGGAGAGATTGTATTTCGTGGCGAATTCGAAGTCGCGTTCGTCATGCGCCGGGCATCCGAAGATCGCGCCCGTGCCGTAATCCATCAGGATAAAGTTGGCGAGATAGACCGGCAGCTCTTTTCCTTCGATGAAAGGATGGGCGACCTTATGGCCGGTATCGAAGCCGATTTTTTCGGCCTGTTCGATGGCCGCTTCGGAGGTGCCTGTGGATTGGCACTGCTTCACGAAGTCATCAAAGCCTTCTTTATTGCCGCACAATTGTTTTGCGAGCGGGTGATCGAAAGCGAGGCCGACGAAGGATGCGCCGAACAATGTGTCGGGGCGTGTTGTGTAGACTTCGAT
>DASTUM010000117.1:0-4755 GCA_035759665.1 Micavibrio sp. | reverse complement strand
CACGACATCGACATAGATGCCCTCTTCGTGATTGTCCCAGTATTCGTTGTCGAAGGCACGCTCGGTGCCCTCATGCTGGGTCACATATTTTTGCATCTCGGTGAGGTTGTTCACGGCGTCGTCGGTTTTTTGATAGCTGGTTTTAGGGGTGGGCATGGGGGCGCTCTCCTGTGCATGGGCAAATCCCGCCATCAGGACGGGAAGCATTATTAGGAATAAATATCTCATTTCAAGCGGCCTTGTTGCGACTGGTGGCTCTGAGAAGCATATAGGCCAGCGCGGCGGAAATGAAAGACCCCGTGAGGACGCCGAGCCGAACTTCCGCCTGCATTTCGATGCTGTCGAAGGCCAGCCCGCCGATAAACAGCGACATGGTAAAGCCGATCCCGCACAGAATGGCCATGCCGTATATCTGTACCCACGTCGCCCCTTCGGGTTTCGGGCACAGGCCGGATTTAACGCACAGCCAGACCGTGCCGAAAATTCCGACCTGTTTTCCCGCGATCAGGCCGACGATGATGCCAAGGGTAACGGGTTCCAGAAGCGATGCGGGCGTCAGCCCCGTGAACGGGACCCCCGCATTGGCGAAACCGAAAATTGGGAGGATGGCATAAACGACCCACGGATGAAGGTCGCCTTCGAGCCTTTGCAGCGGCGAACGCCGCTCCCCCTCGACATGCAGCGGAATGAACAGCGCCGTTATGACGCCCGCCAGCGTCGCATGCACGCCCGATTGCAGGACGGACAGCCAGAGCATCACCCCCAAAACCATATAAGGCGCGATCCGGTAAACCCCGAAACTGTTGAGAAGATACATGCCCGTGATGGGGATCATGGCGAAAAGCAGCGCGTTCATATGCAGCTCCGTCGAATAGAAGACGGCGATGACCAGGATAGACCCAAGATCGTCGATGATGGCGGCGGCCAGCAGCAGCACCTTGATCGACGCTGGAACGCGGTTCCCGAGAAGGGAAATGATGGCGAGGGCGAAGGCGATATCTGTCGCGCAGGGAATCGCCCAGCCTCCGATCGTAGCCGGATTGTCTTTGTTAATGCTCATGTAAAGCAGCGCCGGAATTATCATCCCGCCTATTCCCGTCAGGATGGGCAAAAGCGCCTTTTCGCGGGTATCGAGAGAACCCGCCATCATCTCGCGCTTGATCTCCAGCGCGATCAGCAGGAAGAACAGCACCATCAGGCCGTCGTTAATCCAGTGCAGGATATTCTTTTCGACGTAGAAATTGGCCCCGCCGTCGTCGGAAAAGCCGATGCGCAGGTTGAGATGGTTGAGAATGTAATCGTAACAATGAAACCACGAGCTGTTCGCGACGAGCAGCGCCAGCGCCGACACGAGAATCAGGATGACGCCGCCGGAGGCCTCGACCCGCAGGAATTCAAGCCCGGCATCGACGATGCGCCGGGGATTCAGGCGTTCAAAAAGCCTCGCCATAAACGGAGGTTTATCGCTTGTCATCGATTCAGTATATCGGCATATTCCTTATCTGGTTATAAAAATTGGATAAAATGCCTGATAATTCCTTTTCGCATAAAGCCCGCCTTCTCGAAGCAGTCTGTCTGGTCATTGCCGGTTATTTCGCCTACAGCGTTGCCGATTTTTGCTCGAAAAAACTACAGGACGTCTATGGCGTTTATCAGATTCTGGCCGTCTGCGGTATCGTGGGCCTTATAATTACGGGCGTATGGTTGCTGGCGCGGCATGGAAGCGGCGCGTTCGTGCCGCATAATTTGAAAATGCATTTGTTTCGCGCGCTTTTGGTGCTCGGCTCTTCCAACTTGATGGTGAAATCGCTGCAAACGCTGCCGCTTGCGGATTTTTACGGAATCACATTCATTGTCCCGTTTTTCGTAATGATTCTGGCGGTTGTTTTTTTGGGGGAGCGTGTAGGATGGCGCCGCTGCGGGGCCGCTTTGGTGGGGTTTTCGGGAATTATTATTCTGGCGCGCCCGCAATTCGACGATATCAGCGAGGGCATAGTCTATGCCCTTCTCGGCGCTGTCTGCAACGCCGGGAATATCGTGACGCTGAAAAAAATAGGCCAAGACGCACCGCTTCCGCTATACGGATTTTATGTGTTCCTGGCATTTACCGCGTTCAATCTCTTTATGATGGAAGCGTCGGGAAGTTATAAACCGTTCGAAGCGGCATATCTCCCTTATTTCCTCATACACGGCCCGGTCGTGATTCTGGCGCTGCTTTTCATTTCCATCGGCTTCGCCAAAGCGCCGGAAGCCGTGGTCGTGGCGCCGTTCCAGTATACGCAGATCATCTGGGGCGTCGCCTTCGGATGGTATTTCTTCGGCGCGATGCCCACGGCGGCGACATGGGCGGGGCTCGCCATGGTCATCGGCGCGGGCCTGTATTCCCTGTGGCGGGAATACAAGATCGTGCATAACATGAATTAATTGTTCATCTTCGGCTGCGATGATTTCGTCACCGTAATGTTGGTCACCTTTTCGAGCGGTCTGGGCGAGGAAATCGGCGTCACGCGCTTTTCCTCGCTGCGCTTGTAGACGTAAATCCCCAGAACCGAGAGGCCGACCGCCCAGATGGCGGAGAGCGCGTCCATGCCGTTGAGGACGTCCGGCGCCTTGTCCGTTTCGAAGATGACTACATAGGCCAGCGCCAGCATCTGCGCCGCCCATGTAATCGCCATCAGGTAGCCGAAGGTTGGCCGCATCCGGCGAACATAAGGATCGGAAGATTCCGATTCCGCCCGAATGCTCTGGTTTATCTCGCTGATGGCGGTTTCGTATTCCCTGGCTTTGATTTTGGCCATTTCTTCGGCGTGGCGGTTCGCCTCGGCCATTTGCTCGGCGGAAATGGCGCCGCCTGCTATCGCGGCCTCGAAATTGTTCAGGGCCTCCGAAGCCGTTTTGGCGACGGGATTGTCGACGCGGCCCAGCGCACCGGCGATGACGCTGACAAGCAGCGGGATGCCGAGTTTGGAGATGATGGTTGCTAACATAATTTATACCTCGATCAGTTTGTAAAAAATATGGGTGCCGATGATGGCTACAGGATCGGCCCCTTCGGCCCAGAAGGGCGCGACGGCCTTGGTGTGGTAATGGGTCGCACCGTTCGCGCAGTCGGAAAGCGTTCCGGCAACGGCGCGACGGGCGATGCGGATGGCAGTTGCGAAATAGACATCCTTGTCCGTTACCGCCAGAAGTTTTTTGTAGTTCGGGTCGGAACGGTTCCAGCAGGAAAACTGGTACGGCTTCTGACAGACGCTCACGATATCGTTGCCCCACCAGTATCCGCCGCGCTCATGCGCAACGGCCACGCGGTTCAGGACAACGCTGGCGATGGCTTCCATGCCGCGCTGGCCTTCACTGCGTCCCTCACCCCACAGGGTGCGGGCCAGGACGTCCACGGCGACTTCGTGGTAAAATTCAGCCGCGTTTTCGGGTTCCCTCTCCCCTTTTCCGGTGAGGGTTCTGATAAAATTCTTCATGTGTGGTTACTCCGGTCTGAGCGCTTTCAACGCTTCGGTTTTTAGGGCGGTTCGATCCAATTTTGATTCAATCCGCAATAAATGAGAGACGATCCGCGATTCCAGGTCTTTCATATCGGTGACGGATGCGTAGGATTTCGCGACTTCCAGCTTGAACGCCGAAAGCCCTTCGCGAAGCTGCGTGCAGCGGACGTCGAGCGTTTCATAGAGCGCGTCTATGGCGGCGTCCGCGTCATGGCGGATTTTCAGCATCAGCCAGAAGAGGCCCGAGAGAACAGGCAGATCTATGGCCGTGATCCACCAGATCAGGCCACTGTCGAACAATGTTTCCATGATATTTCCTTTATCCAAGTACGTCGAAATCGGTGATGGCCGCATGGCCGCCGCCCGATCCCGACCATATTTTTCCACCCGCCGCATACTGGCGGCGCAGCCTGACAGGTTCCAAAGACAGCGCCCCCGCCGCAGCGTCGAGCCCGTCGTCATAGCCGCCCGCGTTCGTGGGCCGCCATTCCTGCATTTCCGTGATAAAGCGCGTTTTATAAACGCCCCCATGCACATGCAGGGCGCGCGCCGCCATGACGGCATCGAACGCCTCGAGAATGCGCACGGATTTTTGCCGCGTACTGTGTTTTTCGAGAACCGAACAGGGCAAACGCGCCGCCGCAAGTTCCCGCCGCAAAATAGCGGGCAGGAATTTCCCGATCCCGTTCGTTTCCACGGCGATCGAAGGCAGGAACAGTTCCTTTGCGATCTGCGCCACGCGCCGGCATTGCAGGCCGGCTTCATCCTCATCGTCTTTCGCGGCGGCGACGATATATTCGACGCGGTGGAGCCAGTAATCTCCCTCCTCGTCCGTGTAGACGACGGCAAGCACGCTGGCATCGCCGGAAGCTGAGCCGAAGGCCGGGTCCCACCATGCCGAGGCAGATACGAGCTTGCGCCCGCCGAGGGACAGGATGATGTTTTTCTGCACCTCCTGAACGGCAAGATCATCTTCATATCTTTGCAAGAGCGACACATCGAGCCTGCTGTCCGCGATATTGGCGGGCGTCAGCATCATCTGCGAAGCGAATTTGGACGGCCCTGTGTCGCGGCGGATTTTTTCGATCTCCGCCGCGCCGTAGCGTTCCGGCCATGCGCTCTCCCCCTTTTTATCCAGAAGCGGGATGGACAGGCGTTTATAGTGTTTGAGGAAGATATCCTCTTCGCCGATCTCACGGCGGGGCGTATCGGCGTAGAGGCTGTAATAGCTGTGCGGCGTGCCGATATAAATCTG
>DASTUM010000116.1:0-2946 GCA_035759665.1 Micavibrio sp. | reverse complement strand
CGCAGCTTGGACAGGTACGCGGCGGCTTCTTCCGGCCCGCGGATATCCGGTTCCGAAACGATCTCCATCAGCGCGCAGCCCGAGCGGTTCAAATCGACATAGGATTTCCCCGGATGCTGGTCATGCAACGATTTTCCCGCGTCCTGTTCGAGGTGGAGGCGCGTCACGCCGATCTCTTTCACGCTGCCGTCCGGAAGGTCGATTTCGATCACGCCCTTGCCGACGATCGGGTGCAGGAACTGCGAAATCTGATAGCCCTGCGGCAGATCGGGGTAGAAATAATTCTTGCGCTCGAACACCGAGTATTCGTTGATCTGCGCGTTGAGGCCGAGGCCCGTACGAACGGCCTGCTCGACGCAGTATTTGTTGAGGACGGGAAGCATGCCGGGCATCGCGGCATCGACCATGGACACCTGGCTGTTGGGCTGCGCGCCGAAATCGGTGGCGGCGCCGGAGAAAAGCTTGGAATTGGCCGTGACCTGGGCATGGACTTCCATGCCGATCACCACTTCCCATTCACCCGTGTCGCCCTTGAGCATATATGTCATCGCCGTTCGCTACTTCCGTGCTGCTGTATTCTTTGGTTTTCTCAATGTTCAGTCCGGTGTCTTCCAGCGCGCCGCCATGGGCCACAACGCCCGTATTGAGCTCGCTGTGGCGGACGCGTTCGCGGTGGATCATATAGACGCCGGAGCCCACAATAATGGCCCCGCCGAGGCCTGTCCAGACATCAATGCCCTGATGGAAAAGAAGCAGACCCGCCCCGATCCCCCAGAGAAGCTGGACATACTGAAAGGGCGCGGCGACCGAGGTTTCAGATATCTGGAAGGCGCGAGATACGGAAAAATTCGCGAAAACGTGGAAAACGGCGGTTGCGGCGAAGAACCACAGATGCTCGATGGCCGGGAGGCTCATCTCGCCCTTATAGAGCATCATGGAGCCGAAGAGCGTGGTCGAGACGATCTGGCCGTAAAAAGAGAAGGCGAGCAGGGGTTCGCCTTCGCCGATCTTGCGGATGATTAGAGTCGATCCGGCGTAGCAGAAGGCGGCGAGAAGGATGCCCGCGGCGGCGAGTTCCATATTCAGCCCGGGCCGCAGGACGATCAGCACGCCTGCAAAGCCCATAATGATGGCCGACCAGCGGTGAATCCCGATTTTCTCGCCGAGAAAAAAGATCGACAGGATGGAAACGATAAACGGCCCAGAAAAGATTAGCGTATAGGACATCGCCATGCCGAGCTTGACGAACCCCGTGGTCATACAAAAGAACACAACCATCCCGAGGAGGGAGCGCAGCAGGTGAAGCTTCAGATGTTTCGTCTTCAGGGTGGCCCTCAGCCCGCCGACCTTGCTCGACACGGTCAGGATCAGGGGGAAGAAGAACATATTGATGAAAAAGGCGACCTTTTCCGGCGGGTAATGCGCCGCCGAGAATTTGATAAATATATCGCCGATGGAATAAAGGCTGAAACCGAATGCGGACAGCATCATGCCCAGCATCGCTTTATTCTTGGTAATAGTCATGGAAAAGTCCCCGTAGAAAAACTGCGGGGATTACCCGTGTATTATGATTTATTTAAGGCACTCAAGCGCCTTTTTCTGCGCCAAAGTCTGGAATTCGGGATCGCTGTAGACGGCGCCCATCGGGTCTTCGATGGTCGGATTTTGGGACAGGATTTTTTCAAACATCTGGCTGCCGTAGACTTCCATCTGTATGCCGAGCTGGTCGGCGGCGCAGGCGCACATCTTTTGCGGATTGTTGGTAAGCCGCCCCGTCTGCGGGTTCGATATGCACTGGGCGTAATGATATTCGCGCATCGGCTCCTTCATGCAGGGGGCATAAATATTTATGAGCATCTTGTTGAAAGCGATGCGGGCGTTCGGATCGGACGTATTCGCCATCGTCTGCATGTCCTCGACGCTGAAGAACTGGGTCAGGCGGGCGGCGGTGCAGGCGCAGAGCATTTGCTGGGCCTGCGGTGAAAAACGCTGTTCGGTCTTGGCGGAGCTTTGAACGCAGTTGCTGAAATATTGGTTCGCCATCTCTTTGGGAACGGGGGTAAAACCCTGCGCCTGAGCCGAAAGAGGAACGAGCAGGATAATGGCCAACAATGTGAGAAATTTCATGCTCGTTCCTTTTACGGTTAACAGTTGCCTTTTTTCGCCTGTCCCGGCGGGCAGAAGTGCCCGTCGTGCGGATGGTGGTGCCAGTGGTGGCATCCCGCCAGTCCCAAAAGGGTCAGTCCCAATAATATCACTTTTGCAGAGCGCATAAAAAAATACCTTTCATTGGTTGTCGTAAAGGGAAAACAAACGGCCTTGGCGGAAGTTCCTTTATTCGGCGCTTTCTTTGGGCACGGGCTTGTAATGCGGGTTTTCCGGCACCTGTGCCCACGGGCAGCAGCAACCGGACAGCAGGGCAAGGATGGCAAGACACAGGATCGTTCTCATATTAAGCCGCCTTTTGTTTCGTCGATAACAGGGTTGGAATGGATTGGAAATTCGCCGCGCGTTCGAGAACGCCGCCGGCGCGGATGATCGTTTCCTCGTCCCACGGGCGGCCTATCAGTTGCAGGCCGAGGGGGAGTCCTTCGCTGTTCAGCCCCGCCGGAACGGACAGGCCTGGAAGTCCCGCGAGGTTGACCGACACCGTGAACACGTCGTTGAGGTACATCTTGATCGGGTCGTCCTCGTTCTCGCCGATGGCGAACGCCGCAGACGGCGTCGAGGGCGTGAGGATGGCGTCGCATTTTTTATACGCTTCGAGGAAATCGTTGAGGATCAGGCGGCGTACTTTCTGCGCCTTGATGTAATAGGCGTCATAATAGCCGGCGGACAGAACGTAGGCGCCGACCATGATGCGGCGCTTCACCTCGTCGCCAAAACCTGCGGCGCGGGTTTTCATGTAGGTTTCGTTCAGATCCTTGCCTTCGACGCGCAAGCCAT
>DASTUM010000115.1:0-5105 GCA_035759665.1 Micavibrio sp. | reverse complement strand
CCAGCGCTTCCAAAGACGCGAATTTCGCTTCGCCGCGCAGTTTTTTTACCGGCTTGATCCGCAATTTTTTCCCGTAGATGTCGCGGTCTTCGAAATCCAGGATATGGGCTTCGACCTGTCCCTGCCTGAGTTCGAACATCGGGCGGATGCCGATATTGGTCGCGGCGGGCCGCCATTGCTTCTCGCCCTCGATTTGTACGAGCGTCGCGTAAATGCCGTAGGACGGATGCAGCAAATTGCCGAGCAGGACGTTGGCGGTGGGAAAGCCGAGATCATGGCCGCGGCGGTCGCCGCGCATAACCGGCCCGTCGATTTCCCATTCCCAGCCGAGAATGGCGTTCGCCCCGTCGATATCGCCGAGGCGCAGCGCCTGCCGCACGGCGGTGGAGGAATATTTTTCGCCTGTGCCGCCGATGGCGGGCGCGAATTTGGTGACGGCGATGCCGGCGGCCTCGATCGTTTCGGCGGAGCCTTTGCGCAGTTGTCCGAACCGGAAATCGTGCCCGACGATGACATGCGAAGGGGCGAGCGCTTTCGCGAGGATTTTCTGCACGAACTCCTCTGCGCTCTGACTCGCGAAGTCCCAGTCGAAAGGGAGGGAGACGATGAAATCGGCGCCGCAATCCTGGAGCAGCCGGTGCTTGATCGCGGGCGGCGTGATGCGGAAAGGCGCTTCGTCGGGGCGGAACAGGCTGCGCGGATGCGGTTCGAAGGTGAGTACGCCGAAGGTTTTGTTTCCGGCGGACGCGATTGCCTTCCCCTGCGCGAGCAGCGCGCGGTGGCCCAGATGCACGCCGTCGAAATTGCCGATGGCAATGACCGCGCCTTTGGGAAGATCATGCAATTGCGTGTAAATCGTCATCCGTTCTTATACGGACAAGGGGATCGATTTTGCAAGGCCCGCAAAATGATCGTCCCACGCGGCGTCCGCCACGGGTTTTCCACATATTTTCAAAGGCCCCGGCAGATCCGCGTCGGAGAGGGGTGCGAATGTTCCGCTATACGCGGCGGGCAGCCTGAAATCCCACCATTCGGAAGCCAGTGGCAGCAGCGGCAGGCCCAGCTTCCGCGCAGATTCCACGAACGCCATTTCCAGCCGCGCGCGGTTTTCGAGAATGTCTGGATCGAAGCCCCTATAGCTCCGCGCCGATTGCGGTATCATCGCGTCGAACACCGTTCCCATATCGACGCCCTCGACCGATACGTCGATTGCCATGCCGCGCGGATGCCCGCCCATGCCGGGGCCGGAAAGAAGACGCGGCTCGCCGAGCCAGTGCGGATTGGCTTTTACGATGCCGGTTTCGATCAGCGCCGCCTGCGCCTCGACGGGGCGCAGCCCGTCTTTAAGGATCAGCGTCCATCCGTATTGCGCATGCAAAAGGCGCGCGGCGAGAAGGACGATGCGGGCAAGGTCTTTGTGAAGGATCAGGCGCGCATCGGGATGATAGACGGCAGCGCCGAAGATATTTTCAGGATGCCCCGCGTTCGCGTAAACGAGATCGATCGCCATCGGTTCGCCCGCAAGCAAATCCATGGGGACGAGATCGCGCGGATCGATAACCTTACTCACGCGCCGCTTCCATCAGCAAGACGAAGCTTTTTCCGAGAGCGTCCCGCGCCTTGTGAATGTCGTCGGCGAGTTCGAGGCTGCGCCCGCCTTCGCTTAAAATCCCGAAAATCATGATGCTGAGTGAGCGCGGATCGTGCCCCTTAAAATATCCCATTTTATAGACGCCCTGTAAAACCGCGCGCAGCTCGTAAAGCAGCGTGCGCTGAAGCACCTCCAGCCTTTCGCGGTAGGACAGGGCGGTGTGGACGTCGATGACGATGCGACGGATTTCGTTGGTCATGCAAAAATCGAGGATTTTGAGGCCGCCGACAATGAACGCGTCCCAGGAATCCTTGGCGCCTGCCACGTCTTTTTTGACGGCGTCCCTCATTTCCGTCATCAGTTCCTCATAGACGGCGCGGAACAGCCCTTTTTTATCGCCGAAATGATAATAGAGGGAGCCGCGGGCCATGCCGCTTTCCTCGACAATATGGGCCGTGGAAGCATTGTAATAGCCCTGGGTGGAAAATTCTTTTCTGGCGATATTGAGGAAAACCCGCCGCGTCGCTTCGAGGTTCGCCTTGTTGGGCCCGTGTTTTTTTCCCATAGAAATCAATCCTCTGACATATGCTTTCGTCGTTGCATAAGAGTTGGCTGAAGAGTATATCGGAAAAGAATATTGGCACCATGTCAGTATGTCAACACGGTATTGCGATTGGTCGCCTGCGATCAATATCGCCGCCTGTCCGAACTGGAATTGGTTTTTCAGAGGCTTTGACTATTGATCCGGACAGGCTCGATCCCTTTATCCGCGATGACGCCTTTTGAGGCCATGCCGAGGCCAAGCAAAAACCAGATAAAACGCGTATAGAGAATTTCATGGAACAGGGAGAATATGCCGAACACCAGTAAAATACCCGCTATGGAGATGGAAAGCGGGTCCGGGTTTCGGGCCAGCCTATAGAGGCAGACCATATAGAATCCCAGAAAAGCACCCAGCCCCAGCAATCCGGTTTCGGTCAGGAGCCAAAGCATGGAGTTATCGATCAAATCTATGATTTTGCCGTATTTCTGCTCTTGAAATACCAGAAAAGATCCAAGTCCTGCCCCGAGAATGGGGGAAGTTTTCCAGAGTTCGAACGCATCCCTGGCGGCCTGCACGCGATAAATATCGCTTCGCACTTTGTATTTTTTTTTGATCTCACGAGGCTCGTAATTGAGGTTGGGGTCCTGCACGACTTCCGTCATCTGACTGAACAGCCGCAATTGATTCCCGCGTGAGATAACAACCTGTCCCATCGCGGATAATAAAGCGACAAGAGCCAGGCCGGCCAGAAGCGGCGCCAGTATGGATCTAAACGATTCCCGGACTCCATATATAAATAATCCGGGGATAATCAGGATCTGACAAATCCATCCCGCGCGCGATCCGATGAGGACATGGCATAGTGGCAGGAAAATCCACATGGCCCGAAGGAGCCAGATGGGAACCAGATCCTGCCCTTTTAAATGAAAAAGGCTGAGCAGGATGGATAGAGCGCAGACGAAAAGAGCATAGGCATTGCGGTTAGCCATCAATCCGGCGAGAGGATAACCGAACAGGCCGTTTGCCGGCAGGACTCCGGAATCACGCAGGAACAGAGCAATCATGCCCACGCCCATGATTGCAATGCCTGTGTAAGCCATGATCTGCAGGAATCTCTTTACGAACACGGCGGGCGCATTCGTGTTCAACCATGCGCCCCACAGGAACAGTGAAAGCAAAACAAGCCAGCCGCAATATTTGTTCAGGAATCCCCATTGCGTCCACTCGCCCCTGACAAGAGAGAGGGTCATGACGAGCGTCAGCCCCGCAATCCATGCCCATCCATGCGCAATTGTGAATTGCGGCCAGGAACTTTGCTTAAGCATAAGGCTGAGAAAAATCCCTGCTCCGGCCACTGGAACCAGAAGGTCGGCTATATTGATACGCAGGCCGAGGTAGTCAGATGTGGCATATAGGTCGCACTGGATTTGCAGGGCAGCGGCAAGAAACACGCTTAAAGCAATAAGCCCGCGATTAAGGTAGCTCATATTAGTATCATACGCTGTCATCATCCGTGTTCGTACCGGAACGCTGTCGCTTTTTGGATGACGCTTTGGAGTTTCCCGCTAAAAAGGGCGGGAAGCGCCATGATGAGGGTGGACAGGATGCCCAGAAAACCGATCTCAACCGATATGAGAAATGCGCTCTCCGCCGGAATTCCCACTAAATTCAACCAGAACACGAACGCGCCTTCCCGGATGCCCCAGCCTCCGAAGCTGATGGGCAGGCTGGAGATTAAAGTGATGACTGGCAGCATGGCCATTAAATGCGTGATTTCGAATTGAAGCCCGATGGATTTAGCAGCGAAGCAGACAGCCATAAAATAGAAAAGCTGCCCCGCGAAGCTGGTTGCTAGAACGGGGCCTGCCAGATCGGAACGACGGATGATTTTTCTTAAGTAAATAAAGGTCGATGTCATATGGCGGTTTTTCATGATCAAAGGTTTCATGAAATTCACCAGCAGGGACGGAGACAGGAACGCGATAACCAGAGAGACGCCGATGAGGGCAATCAGGGAATCCAGGACAGAGGGCGGCACGAAACCTTTGAAATAGGGCAGGAACAGCACCGCGTACACTACGATAGCAAGCAGAGTCATTAAACGGTCGGCAATGGTGGCGCAAATGGATTTAAGAATACTTAGCCCGTAATGGCGCGCGAGCGCGATTTTAACCACGATTCCGCCGACGGAGTTGATGAAAAGAACGTTCGCCAGTTGGCTTGCCACGGTGATGTTGAGCGCGATGTCATATTTTATCAGATTTTTTTCCGCGTTCATGAAAATCTTCCATCGGTAAGCCAGCAGCAGAAGTTGGCCGATAATCAGGAGCAGGGCGATGGATGTGTAACTCAATGAAATATTGCGCGCTAGGTTCTCAACCGATGCCCAGTCCATCTTCAAGGCAAGGAGGGCGAAAATGCACAGAACCGCGATAATTTTTATCGCCTGTCTATGCGTCTTCATGAAGTATAAAAATGGGTGCATATAAACTTCTTGAAAGATTGGCGTTCCTGAGGATCCAGAGCAATCAGAAAAACCAAATTTACATTTTAGCTAAAAGCAATAATGCTTTAGCAGGCGAAGAAGGAAGAATCAAACTCTTAACGAATTCTTGCTTTCATTTAATGAACTTTCATAGATTGACGCCCTTTTGCATAAAAGATGTTTTCCCTGTCCATCCTTTAATCCTGCTAAGCAAGATCAAGCCCCCGCTTTCAGGGATTCTTGGCACCCGCACATCTTTCCGGACGGCGCCCCTCGTTTCCGTCATCAGTTCCTCATAGACGGCGAAACAGCCCTTTTTTGTCGCCGAAATGATAATAGAGGGAGCTGCGGGCCATGCTGCTTTCCCCGACGATAGCGGCGTGGAGGTGTTGAATAGTCACGCGTCGAGAATTCTTTTTCTGGCGATATGGAGGAAAACCCGCCGCGTCGCTTCGAGGTTCGCCTTGTTGGGCCCGTGTTTTTTT
>DASTUM010000114.1:0-23429 GCA_035759665.1 Micavibrio sp. | reverse complement strand
GAACATTACCGCGACCGGTTCAACCGCACGGGCAAAGGCATCCACGCCCTGCAGGTCATGGCCGAAGCCGGAATTATTTCCGCCCTGCCGGATTGGGTTCCGGCACCGGAAGCGCCCCTGCGCCAGCGCGCTGGACACGCTCCCTCCCCGAAAATATAGCGTCCCCGCCCCCTTTAAAAGACGGGGGGAAGGCCGGGATTGTGCCCAAATGCGACGCCGCCCTTTCATTCTGGCCGCGTAAGACGCTTTTTTTATTGCAATCTTTAGCCATAATGCTTTATACATTAAGATATGATTTTGCAGTCACACGATATCGTCAATTCCCAGCGACGACGAATATCCTGATCGCCCGCGTGGTTCAGGTTAGGACGCGGCGCCTATCGCCGCATAATAAAAATCATAAGCCTTCCATCGCCAGCGATCATCGAGACCCCCTCTGAAAACGGAGAAGGGCTCTTTTGTTTATCCCAGACGAACAAAAGATATGACGGCAAGGTGTGAAGACATGCTCAACATAGACAAAGACGACATCGAGTCCTACTCTCAGGGCGACGCGTACGCGGCGCCTGCCCGGAACGCCTTAAAAAAAATCGAAGGGCTGCTCGCCGAACAATTTTTGAACAGTAGCGAAAAGCCGTACCTGAAAAGACTGGCCCCCGAAGACGCGCTGGCTTTTTTTGACGGCCACACGCAAACGCGGCTGCGCCTTCCCGAAGAACAGCGCCAGTTCATGAAAGAGTTGAGACCCGAAGTCCTCAGCCTGCTGATGGCGAAGAACATGCCGGTCATCGGCGTTTTCGTCGGAGACCGGATCGTTTCCGGCTGCGCGATACTCTACACATCCGACAAGGATATCGCCGATTACCTGCCGGGATATGACTTCGGCGGCATGGAAGACAAGACGGCTGTCATCTCCGCCGTATGGACGGACCCAGAGCATGTGGGAAAAGGCTATTCGAAAAAGGCTGTGGAGATCGGCATGGATATCGCCGTCATAGACGGAAAGGAAATTTTCCGCGCCAAGGTGGACAAGAAAAACGCCCCCAGCTTGGCCATCTTCGGCGGTTTCGACTTCGACACGAAGATCGAAGGCCAGGATAGCCGCAAGGTCTACCCTCTTCTGGCCCTTTGATTCCTTATGTTGCTGCCCCGCGTCACGGTGCGGGGTGGCTTTAGGGTCTAAAATGGCTTAAAATAGAGTATCTTAGAAAACTCTATAAATATGGAGACAGTCATGGCGGACACCGGATTCCTCGAACACGCAAACGATATACTCATCAATGTTTACGGCTTCTGGCCCGTACAGTTCGCCAAGGGCAAGGGCGTTTACATCACCGATACCGAGGGTAAAAAATACCTCGATTTCGGCGCGGGCATCGCGGTGAACCTGCTCGGCTACGGCCATCCCGCCTATGTCAAGACGATCAGGAAGCAAGTGGAAACGCTGCATATGGGCCTGTGCTACGTCGCCGACGAGAAGCGGATCGAAGCCGCCGAAACCCTTCTGGCCGTAAGCGAGTTCGAACAGGTATTTTTTTGCTCCACCGGCGCCGAGGCCGTCGAGGGCGCGCTCAAGACGGCGCGCAAATGGTCGACCGAAACCAAGGTGCCGGATGCGTATGAATTTATCTATGTCAAAAATTCTTTCCACGGGCGCACGATGGGGGCACTCTCCGTTAACGGGCAGCGGCAATACCGCCAGGGTTTCGAGCCGCTGATTCAAGGCACGCATGAGGCGATCTTCAACGACCTGGAAAGCGTCGCCCGGCTGATCGGCCCGAAAACCGCCGCTGTGATTGTCGAGCCCATCCTGGGCGAAGGCGGGATCATCCCTGCGACCAGGGAATTCCTCGAAGGCCTGCGCGCGCTGTGCGATAAGCACAATGTCGCGCTGATCTTCGACGAGGTTCAATGCGGCATGGGGCGAACAGGCACGGTCTTCGCCTATGAGCTTTACGATGTCGTGCCGGATCTGATCTGTCTCGCCAAAGGGCTGGGCGCGGGTTTCCCCGTGGGCGCTTTCATGGGCAAAAAGAAATTCACCAGCCACATCACGGCGGGCACACACGGCTCCACCTATGGCGGCAATCCCCTCGCCTGCGCCGTCGTCACCACGGTGCTGAAAGAAATTTTGAAACCCGGATTTCTCGAAAATGTCGATAAGGTCGGTCAGGTTTTGAAAGACGGGCTTGAGGAAATCGCCCGGGAATCCAACATGCTTTCCAACGTGCGCGGCGTCGGGATGATGATCGCCGTCGATTACAATGGCGGGCCGGTGAAGGATTTCGTCAAGATGCTGCTGAAAAACGGGCTGATCGCGTTGTCGTGCGGAGAAAATTCGCTGCGCTTCGTGCCGCCGCTGATCCTTACAGAAAAACAGGCCACGGAAGGACTTGGCATCCTCAGGAAAACTTTGGAGCAGATAAAATAATCTTTTTGTCATTTTGAGCCGCAGGCGAAGGATCTCTGGGGGATTCTTCGCTTCGCTCAGAATGACAGTAGAGGCAATCGGAATGACAATGGAGACGAAATGACACGCCACTTTCTCGACCTTGCCGACATTCCGGCAGCCACGCTTCGGAATATCCTCGACAACGCCCATGCGATGAAGAAGGAAAAATTTTCGCCGCGGCAGATTCTGGAAGGGCTTTCGCTCGCCATGATGTTCGACAAGAAATCGACAAGGACGCGTATCTCCTTCGAACTCGCCATGAAACAGCTCGGCGGCCATACGGTCGTGATGGATATGGTCAATATGCAGGTCGCGGGCGCGGAAAGCATCGAAGATACCGCCAACGTCCTCTCGCGCTTCGTGGACGCCATCATGATCCGGATGAGCGGCCACGCGGCTTTGTGCGAACTCGCGGAATTTTCGAAGGTTCCAGTCATCAACGGCCTCACCGATTATTCGCATCCTTGCCAGATCATGGCAGACCTCCTGACCATCGAAGAGAAGCTCGGCGATATCAGGGGGAAGAAGATCGCGTGGTTCGGAGATTACAACAATGTCACGCGCAGCTTCGTGCAGGCATCGGAAAAATTCGGGTTCGACCTGATTGTCGCCATCCCGGAAAAACTTGCGGCGAAGGCGGACAAAGACGCGCATGTCACGCACGATGCGAAGGAAGCCGCCGCGGGCGCCGACGTTCTTGTCACCGACACATGGGTTTCCATGGGGCAGGAAGGCAAGGATATCGAGGCGTTCCGCCCTTATCAGGTCAATGCGAATCTGATGAAGTCCGCGAGGCCGCATGCCGTGTTCATGCATTGCATGCCGATCCACCAGGGAGAGGAAGTCACGGAAGACGTCCTGCGCTCCCCCGCCTGCATCATCTATGACGAGGCCGAAAACCGCCTGCATGCCCAGAAAGCCATTCTGGCGTGGTGCCTCGAAGACGCCGGCGTCCGCATCAAACGCGCGGCTTAATCCGCAAATTTTTTATAACAGCCTTATGGATTTCCGCGTCGCCTGCGGCTTCTCACAATGACGGGTTGCAGGGCTGTGAAACCAATTGACCCTTTATGAGTTGGCGTTTTAAAGGCATAGTGTACCGATGGAATTCTTAAAGAGATTGATGGAAAAACCGGCGATGCAATATATGCTTCGCCTCTATCAGAATATCGAGGAAGATTATATCGGCCTGCTCGCGGCGGGCGTGGCTTTTTATTTCTTTATGGCGGCCTTTCCCGCCCTTGCGGCGCTGATTTCCCTCTACGGGATTTTTTCCGATCCGGTCTTTATTTCCGATCAGCTTAAAAACCTTGAAAATTTCATACCGCCGGAATCCCTGAAAATCCTTGCGGATCAGGCGGCGTCGATTTCATCGTCCAACAACGCCGCGCTGGGGCTGGGCTTTATCGTCGGCCTGATTTTGACAATCTACGCCACGACGAAGGGCGTGCGCGCGCTCATGAAGGGCCTCAACATCGCCTATAACGTGCGCGAGCGCCGCAACATGGTGATGCAGAATTATACGGCCTTCATGCTGACCTTCGGCATGATGGTGTATCTGTTGTTCTCGCTCTCGCTGATCGCGTTCATGCCGGCGCTGTTCAATATCCTGCATATGCCGGATTACGTGACGGCGCCCCTGCTCATGCTGCGCTGGCCGCTTTTGATGCTGAGCGCGATGATCGGGTTGCAAATCATCTATCACTACGGGCCGTGCCATCCACGCGGCAAAAAAATCGCCTGGTATAGTTGCGGGTCTGTCGTCGCGATGCTGTTCTGGGTCGGGGGATCGTCACTCTTTTCCCTCTTCGTGTCCAACTTCGGCAATTACAACGAAACCTACGGTTCGCTCGGCGCGGTGGCCGTGCTGCTGCTGTGGTTCTGGCTGAACGCCCTGACGATCCTGCTCGGCGCGGAAGTGAATGCCAGCTTCCTGACCGAAGAGCAGCGCGGGAAGGAGAATATCCAGCTCGCATCCTAATGTTTACATATTTTATCTTTGAAAAAATGCACCACTTAATGAGAATAATTCTCACTTCGTTATTGACGGACTGAATTTGTCCTATATTAATTGAGAATGACTATCATTCATATTTTAAAAAAGAGGGTAAAATGACCACGACGATCGAATTGAAAAGCGATTTCGCACTGCCGGACGAAGCCAGAGAATGCATCGAAGAAGTAGGAAACACAACCATAACTGCAATATCGGACGACCTTGGCAAAGCCAGCAAACTCTGCACCGACGTTAAACTCGCGTTTGAATACGGGGCTTTCCCCGCCGCGCATGCGGTACTGCTCGAAGGGATCAACGAAGCCAACCGCGAAGGCCAGCCCCTCGCCTGCTCGATGGCATTCACGCTATGAAGCGCACGCTGACCGCCGATCCCGACTCGTTCTGGACGACCTATTCGCTCAAAACGCCGATTGCCGAGGGCAATCATTCCGTCGGAGGCTACCTGGTGAGTATCTGGGCGCAGACGCAGGACGCTGTCGGCTTCGCGAAGGAATGGTTGAGCACGACCTTTGAGCAAAGCAATTCCGCCGAAATCCGCGTGGTCGTCAAATCCGTCGTCGATCATGCGGAGGTCAGGGGCGTGCCGCTGGCCTGCCGTATTCTGGGGAAAGGGTGATTGGGGGCTGTAGCGGGAAGCAATTTCCTGCTACAAAACCTTATGGCTGAACGACTTCTCGACGTAAAAAATCTCGGCGTGGATTTCAAGACCACGGACGGCGTTTTCAATGCCGTTAAAAACGTTTCCTTTAGCATCGACCGCGGGCAAACCGTGGCGCTGGTCGGCGAGAGCGGATCGGGCAAATCGGTCACGGCTTTGTCGATCATGCAGCTCCTGCCCTACCCGCTCGCCTCGCATCCGGCGGGATCGTCGATCGTGTTCGAAGGGCGCGACGAGCTGGTCGGCAAGAACGACGCCTTTATGCGCACCGTACGCGGCGCGCAGGTCAGCATGATTTTTCAGGAACCGATGACGGCGCTCAACCCGCTGCACACGATAGAGCGGCAGATCGGCGAGGTTTTGAAACTCCACAAACGCATGAACGACACGCAGGTGAAGGCCCGTGTGCTCGAACTGCTTGATCTCGTGCAGCTACCCGGACTCAAAGACCGCCTGAACGCCTATCCGCATGAATTGTCGGGCGGGCAGCGCCAGCGCGTGATGATCGCCATGGCGCTCGCCAACAACCCCGAACTGCTGATCGCGGACGAGCCTACGACAGCGCTTGACGTGACCGTACAGGCGGAAATCCTTGAATTGCTGCAGCGCCTGCAAAAAGAGCTCGATATGGCCCTGCTCATCATCACGCACGACCTGTCCATCGTCGAGAAATTCGCCGACCATGTCTGCGTTATGAAGAACGGCGAGATCGTCGAGCAGGCGCCGGCGGCGCAATTGTTCGCGGGGCCGGAGCACGACTATTCGAAAATGCTTCTGGCCGCGCAGCCGCGCGGAGTCGCGCCCGCCGTGGCCGCGAACGCGCCCATGGTGATCGAAGCGAAAGACGTGCGTGTGCATTTCCCGCGCAAGAAGAATTTCCTTGGAAAAATAACGGACGTCGTGAAAGCTGTGGACGGCGTGGATGTTACCATCAAAGCCGGACACACGGTCGGCATCGTCGGCGAGAGCGGGTCGGGCAAATCGACGCTGGGTTTCGCGCTCTTGCGCCTCGTCAACGGCCAGGGTTCGATCCGTTTCAACGGCACGGATATTTCCACGCGCGGGCGCAAACAGATGACGCCGCTGCGCCAGGATATGCAGATCGTCTTTCAGGACCCGTTCGGATCGCTATCCCCGCGCATGAGCGTGGCCGAAATCATCGGCGAAGGGTTGAAAGTCCACCGCCCCCACCTGACCGACGGGCAGCGCGACGAGCTGGTGGTCAAGGTTCTAGAGGATGTTCACCTGAAACCGGACACACGCCACCGCTACCCCCACGAATTTTCCGGCGGGCAGCGCCAGCGCATCGCCATCGCCCGCGCAATGGTTCTCGAGCCGAAATTCGTGGTGCTGGACGAACCCACCTCGGCGCTCGACGTGTCGGTGCAATCGCAGATTGTCGACCTGCTGCGGGAGTTACAGGCGAAGCATAATTTGGCCTATATGTTCATCAGCCACGATCTGCGCGTCGTCCGCGCCATGGCGCACGATTTGATCGTCATGAAGGATGGAAAGGTGGTGGAATCGGGTTCCGCCGCGCGGATATTCGCAGAACCGCATCAGGATTACACCCGTGTCCTGATGGACGCGGCGTTGAACCTCAAGGCCCGTAAGGCGGCCTAGACGCTCGAATTGTTTTCCGCGCCCCAGCGATAGGCCCGCGACAGCGCCGTGACGTTCAGGGCGATGTAGACCAGTCCAAAAAGCAAGCCCACGAGCGACACGATATATTTCGAGATCCAATTCGCCTCCTGCCCCGTTACGACATAAAGCACGAATCCTAAAACACCGCCGCAAAGTATAACTGCCAGAGCCATTCCGGTCGAAAACAGGATATTTGCCCCGATTACCGGCCACACCATGCCTTTTGAAATTTTCCGCGCCTCGCCGAAACCGAGCTTCACGCCCACGGAACGGGCTGGCAAAACGAAATACATTTTTACCATCGTGATCAGCAAAAGCGCGATAAGAGGAACGCCCAGCAGTAAGAAAAGCGCTTTTTCTGTTTGATCCGGCAAACCGGCAATTTTGGTCAAAATTCCGGCAGCCGCCCCGAAAACAACCCCTGCCGCGAGGGGCACAAGGGCAAGGGTGAACATGACGCCGATAAACCTGAAGTCGTATTGGGAGATGTCAAAAGGATTGATCGAATGATCTTCGCCCGTTCCGCGCAGCGATGCGCGATGCCATGATAGAACGAACAGGGATAAAAAGATAAAATTGGGAATCAGAAGCGCGATGGGCACCCACTTCACTTCTTGCTGTGCGCAGAACGCCTCGGCAAAGCTCAATAACGCCAGAAGCGGAAACAAATACCGCAGATGACGCATAAGCATGTTCATATTGTCGAAGACAAAGCTGCCGCTTTGCTTTGCCAGTGAAATGGCGCCCGGTTTGTTCATCGTCTTTCTCCTTTATTTTATTCGCCCATCGCCGTTCCTTCGCGGCGCGGGTCGGCGGCTCCGTTCATAAGCCCGTCTTTCCATTCGATCGCGGTCAGGCCGCTGTTGAGTTCCGACAATTCCGCGGGATGGCCGAATTTACGCAAGGGTTCCGCAAGCTCGGACGCGCCGACCTCGAATTCGATTTTCTGGCCGCGGTTGATGAGGTTCGGCGCGGCCACGGCGGTCGCGATATCCTGGTTCCAGTCGACGACGGCGACGATGCGTTGCAGGACGTAGCCCATGATCGCGCTTCCTCCCGCCGAGCCGATGGCTAGCGCAGGTTTTCCATCAGGCGCGAACATGATGACGGGCGTCATGGTCGAGCGCGGACGCTTGCCGCCCTCGACGCGGTTGGCGACGGGGACGCCGTCTATCTCCGGCACGAAAGAAAAATCGGTGAGCTGGTTGTTGAGCATGAAGCCGTCGACATACATGCGCGAGCCGAAAGAGTCCTCGATGCTGTCTGTCATGGAGAGGATATTGCCCGCGGCATCGACGATGGTGAAATGGGTGGTGCCGGGAGGTTTCGGATAGACAGGCTCTGCGGCGGGTTTTCTTTGCTTCCAAGCGGCGGGCGTGCCCGGCATGACTTTTTCGATAGACCTGCTGTTCGAGATCATCGCGGCGCGGGATTTCAGATAGGCAGGGTCGATCAGCAGCGTGCCGGGGGATTGCACGAAATGCGGATCGGCCATGTAATAATTCCGGTCGGCGAACATCAGGCGGCTGGCCTCGGCGATATAATGCCAGCTCAGCGGATTGGAGGGGCCGAGATCGGCCATGTTGAAATTCTGCAGGATGCCGAGCGCGCCGAGCAGCATCAGGCCGCCGGACGACGGCAGGCCCATGGTGCAGACGAGATAGGCGCGGTAAGGGCCGCAAATCGTTTTGCGTTCGATGGCCTTATAATTCGCCATGTCTTCGGGCGACAGCAGGCCGGGATTCTCCAGATCTTCCTGCACGGCCTTGGCGATGGCTTCCGCCGTTTCGCCCTTGTAGAACGCATCCGCCCCCCCTATCGCAACCTTGCGCAGAACGCGCGCGTAAGGCGGATTTATCAAGCGCCCCCCCGCATCGACGGGCGTGGCCGCATCGGGGAAGAAATACAAAAGCGTCGGCGTGAAATTGCGCAGCTTCATCGCATCGTGTTCGATCATCGCGGCAAGGCGCGGCGACACCATGAAACCCGTTTCGGCCAGAGCGACCGCCGGGGAAAACAGATCCCGCCACGGTTTCGCGCCGAAGCGCTTATGAAGCATTTCAAGCAGGCGCAGCGTTCCGGGCACGCCGACCGCACGGCCGCCGACGGCGGCATCGTAGAAATCCATCGGCTTGCCGTCCTTGCCGCGGAAGAGATATTTGCCGGCGGCAAGCGGAGCAGTTTCGCGCCCGTCGAAGCTGTAAACCTGGTTGGTTTTCTTATCGTAATAGAGGGCGAAGCCGCCGCCGCCGATCCCGGAGCTTTGCGGTTCGACGAGGCCGAGGACAAGTTGCACCGCCACGGCGGCGTCCGCGGCGCTGCCCCCGCCTTTTAAAACTTCGTATCCAACCCGCGTGGCTTCGGGATTGGCGGTTACAACCATGATGCGCGAACCATGGGCCGTTTTGGTGCCGGAGGGTGCCAGAGGGGTCGCGATTTCCGGATTGGCGGGCACCGGAGATTTGCCCATAACCCCTTGATATGGAACGGTAATAAGCGCAACGAAGAGCGCCAGAAATTGCGCGCGCCGTGAAATCGGTTTAAACTTGCAGGTATGGCGTTTCATAAAGGCTTGCTTTTCCGCGGAGGACTCTGTAGGAAACAGCCTACATCTATGATTTTACTCATAGAATTTTTAGAAGGAAAGAGGTGATTTGATTTGGTTACTGTAAGTGTTCGCGACAACAATGTCGACCAAGCCCTGCGCGTTCTGAAAAAGAAAATGCAGCGTGAAGGTATCTTCCGCGAAATGAAGCTGCGCCGTGACTACGAAAAGCCTTCTGAAAAGAAGAAGCGTGAGAAATCCGAAGCTGTACGCCGCTGGCGTAAAATGGAGCGCAAGCGCAAGGACCGCGACTAACCATCCGCGAACCGCCTGAACCTATCAAATCGAAACCGCCCTTTCCGGGCGGTTTTGTTTTCAGGGCTTCCCCGGCCTCAAGGCTGGCACCGACACATTCACAAGCGGCGCGCCGGCGAGCATATTCGGCAGGGGGTGCCCGTCCTTGTCAGCAATAAGCGAATATATGGCGCTGCCGTTATCTTTCCATGTCTTGAAATCTTCGAAGGTCGTCGTCGCAACGAATTTGTAGGACGTTTGATAGGGAAACACCACATCGTTGGTCAGGTTGTTGAACAGGTAATCGCCATCGGACGTTCGCAAAGCCAGAAGTGCATGCCTGCCGACATCTTCTTTACTATCAGGCGTTATTTCGACATAGACGAGCGACATATTGTTCAAAGGGATTCCGAATTTTTCATGGAAGCTCTTCATCTTGGCGAGAACGTAATCCTCGCAATCGCCCTTCCCGTCGTCGGGAAAATTCCAGTAGTCGTCCTGGCCGTATTGGTCCTTGTCGCCCGCGGGCGTAACCATTTTGTTGATACGGATATTTTCAGTCGTCAGTTCTTGCATGAAAGCGGCATCGACCCGCAGGGGCACGTATTCTTTTGTCTGGCGGAAACACGTATCCGGAAGGCGCTTGCAAAGCTCCACCTGCCCCCACAACGGCGGCACCAAGTTGCCCATTTGAAGAAATTTATAAGAAGATGTGTCCACAGCCGGGCCGCTGGATGAAAAAAATTCCTCGCTCAGGGCCTTGGACAATTCTTCGTGCGGTGGCAATGTCTGGGCAACATTGCCATCACCTCTCGGCGGCGGCGCTTCGGAAGCATCCGCCGTGGCGGCAAGCCCCATCATCGCCGCGCCGATAACGGCATGCCCGGCGACGGAACGCATAGCAGAACTGACAAAGCTGTTGCGAAATTTCATAAAAACCCCCGGCTTTTACGATACGATAAACTTTAAATATTACGCAAATCTTAATAAGTGGGAGCTTATCGCGGGCCTGGGGCGGAGGCCCCCGTGCTCATGGCTTTGGGAACGGTGGATGGCGCGGGCATGAAATCTTTGCTTACGAAGACCCATTCACCGCTATGCGCCGGGTTTTGCGCTTTGAGGATATTGTATTTGTATTTATTGACTGGATAGGGACGGAGAACCAGATTGTCGAGGAAATAATCGCCGTGGTCGGTGCGAACCGTGAGAACGGCATGTCCTTTTTTGTCCTTTTTCTCGACGACTGTAAGAATAAGACTGGAAGCAGCTATGCCCTGCTTCAAAAGAAGTTTGCGTTTCTGGAGAGCGAAATCCTCGCAATCGCCGGCTTTTACGGGATAAGCCCATTTTTCTTCAACGCCGTACAATTTCGTATCGGATGCACCTTTGATGGATTTGTTGACGAAGACATTGACCGCAACGATATTGTTCCAGATTTTTCGCGTAAGTCGCAGAGGCGTTGTGTCGTCTGAGCGGACATTGCATTCATCGGCATGGGTTTTGCAAAAAGCCATGTGGCCAGCCTGCTCGAACGTCCTCGCGCCCAGTTGCAGCGATACGGAATCCGGAATTTTTTCGGCGGCCGCGGACGGTGTGGTCATCGCCAGCGGCAGGGATAGGACGCAGTTTTTCAGAAATTCCCGCGTTAAAGACGTACCGAACTTCCCATGCGACGTGATAGGCCGTTTCAATGCGTTTCCTCCCGAAGCCAGTCGAGCGTTGCGGGGTCCAGGTAAGGCGACAGTTTAGCAAATACTTGCTTATGATAGTTCGCAAGCCAGAATTGCTCGTCAGGGGTCAGAAGTTCGGAGACGACCAGCCTTTTGTCAATCGGCGCAAAGGTCAAGGTCTCGAACGCCACCATCGGCTTTCCCGTGGATTCGCACTGCCCGTCCTCATAAGCCAGCAGCAGGTTTTCTATGCGGATGCCGTATTCGCCTTCCTTGTAATAGCCAGGCTCGTTGGAGAGAATCATGCCGGGTTCTATGGCGTCCTGACCTCGGCTGGAAATGCTCGCCGCCTCTTCATGCACGGACAGATAGCAGCCGACGCCGTGGCCCGTGCCGTGCGCGTAATCAAGCCCGCGCTGCCAGAGGGGCGCGCGCGCCAGCGTGTCGATCTGCGCGCCCGTCGTGCCGAGCGGAAAGCGGGCAGAGGCGACGGCGATATGGCCCTTTAGCACCAGCGTGAAATTCTCTTTCATTTCCTGCGCCGGTTCACCCACGGCGACGGTGCGGGTAATATCCGTCGTGCCGTCGGCATATTGCGCGCCGGAATCGAGCAAAAGCATATTCCAGCGTTCGATGCGGGCATTCGTTTTCTCGCTCGCCCGGTAATGGACGATGGCGCCGTTCGCGCCGAAACCGGCGATTGTGTCGAAACTGCTGTCGCGATATTCGGGCGCTTCGCGGCGGAATTCTTCCAGCTTTCGTTCGGCGTCGATTTCAGTAAGGGTTTCCTTGACGGATTCTTTCGAAAACCATTTCAGGAATTTTACCATGGCCACGCCGTCGCGAATATGTGCGGCGCGCATGGATTCCTGCTCCGCCCTGTTTTTACGGGCCTTGAGCGCGATGACGGGGTCTTTCAGATCCACGACCCGCGCACCGTTTGCCTTCAGGGTTTCGGTGAACCAGACGGCGGTGCGGCGTTCGTCGACGAGGATATTCTTCCCGGCCAGACCGCCCAGCGATTGTTCCAGATGGTCCGGCGGCAGGATCATGACGCGGTTGCCGAACGATGCGCGTACTTCACCCGGCACCCTGCCCTCGTCGATGAACCAGTCCATGGTGGCATTGTCTCGCACGACGGCATAGGACAGAGCGACGGGGATATGCGGAATGTCGTTCGAGCGGATATTCAGCAGCCACGCGATGGAATCCGGCAGAGCCAGTATGGCGGCGTCGCATTTGTTTGCGCGCAGGGCTTCCGCGACCTGATCGAGCTTGTCCTGTACGGGAATGCCTGCCGACGCCATCGGAAACAATTCCACCTTCGCGGCAGACGCGGCCGGGCGGCGCTCCCATACGGCGTCGAGCGGGTTTTGCGGCAGGGCTTTGAGCTTGATGCCCTTCTTTTCGAAGACGGCAATTTCGCGCGGCGTGTGAAGACGCGGATCGTAGCCCAGCGTAAACCCCTCACCCCCGTTCGCGGCGATCCAGTCCGCCGCCGAGATTTTCGTGCTGTCCCCCGTTTCGAAGAGTTTCGGATCGATCTGCTGTTTGAGCTGGATGGTGTAGCGTCCGTCGCTGAACACGCCCGCCTTGTCTTTCATAATAACCGCAAATCCGGCAGAGCCGGTGAAGCCCGTGAGCCAGCGAAGGCGGTCGGCGGATTCCGGCACATATTCACCCTGATACTCGTCGGCGCGCGGAATGATGAACCCGTCCACTTTTTCCTGATCGAGAATTTTGCGAAGGGCGGCTAGTTTATTGGCGCGGCTTTGGGTCATGAGGGAAATCCTACAAGGAAAACCCTCCCCCCTCAACGTCATTGCGCGCGAGCCGTGGATTGCTTCGGCTTCGCCTCGCAGGGACGGGTGTGATATAAAGCGGTATGGTCTATCTCATTCTTGCAGCCGGTTTGATCCTCGCGGTCTTCAGCCTTTATCGCTATCTCCTGAAAGCGCCGCCGCGCGAGATCAAGACCTTGTTCCTCGCCGCCGCCGCGGTCGGGGTCGGGATCGCGGCGCTTTTTCTGACCGTTACGGGGAAACTCCCGGCGGCGATCGCCATCCTGACGGCGCTTTGGCCGATCGGCGCGTCCTACCTGAAAATGAACAGGCAGCAGCCATCCGCCCGGCAGGAACCCAATCTTACCCTGACGGCACAAGAAGCCTATGAGGTGCTAGGGCTGAAACCGGGGGCGGACGAGGAAGAGATCAAGGCCGCGCATCTGCGCCTTATGAAAAAAGTTCATCCCGATCAAGCGGGCTCGGACTGGCTGGCCAAAAAGATTAACGCCGCGCGCGACCGGCTTCTGGGTTAAATATCTGGTATTCCAACGTTAATTTTCCAAAATAACTTGCTTTCATGCCCGCCCGATGCAATATGACCGGCATGACAAATCCATCCTCTTTCAAACGCGTGCGCAAAGCCGTTTTCCCCGTTGCCGGACTCGGCACCCGTTTCCTTCCCGCAACCAAGGCCATCCCCAAGGAAATGCTGACCGTGGGTGAGCAGCCGCTGATCCAGCACGCCGTCGAAGAGGCGCAAAAGGCCGGGATTGAAGAATTTATTTTTGTAACAAGCCCTTCCAAGGAAGCTTTAAAAACCCACTTCCAGAAACACGGCGATCTTGAAGCCGCGCTCGAAAAACGCGGCAAGGCGGATATCCTCAAAAAACTGCGCGCCTCCAACCTTCCTGAAGGCACGCTCGGCACGACCTTTCAGGACACCCCCCTCGGCCTCGGCCACGCCGTCTGGTGCGCGAAGGAACTTGTGGGCCGCGAACCCTTTGCGATCATCCTACCCGACGACGTCATCGACCATCCCAAAGGCTGTCTGGCCCAGATGATGGAAACTTATAACCAGCATGGCGGCAACGTCGTCGCGACCAAGGAAGTGCCTTTGGAAGACACGGCGAAATACGGCATACTGAGCGTCGAGAGCGATAACGGAAAAACAGTCTCCATCAGAGGGTTGGTTGAAAAACCTAAACCGGAATCCGCGCCCAGCCGCCTGTGCGTCGTCGGACGCTATATCCTCCAGCCGGAAGTTTTTGATTATCTGGACGCTTTCGAGACCGGCGCGGGCGGGGAAATCCAACTCACCGATGCCATGGCGAAACTGATCGGCCAGCAACCTTTCCACGGCCTGCGCTTCGAAGGCGGGCATTACGACTGCGGCTCGCGCCTCGGCTTTATCGAGGCCAATCTCGCCTACGGGCTGCGCGATCCGGATATCGGACAAGAGGTCCGGAAACTGCTGGACAAATTCGGATACATCCCCAGAATGGGGTGACCTTTTAACCACCCTCAACCACCAAAGGGATATCCGATTATGACCTCCGCCCAGCCGCACCCCGATTCCGAACAAACGGGGGGCAAGTCCAGCAAGTCGGCGTCCGTCATCGAACTTCTTGCCTCCCGCATCTGCCACGACCTCGTCTCCCCCGTCGGCGCGATCAACAACGGCGTTGAATTCATGGAAGAAATGGGCGACGACCCAGAGCAGCGCAAGGAAGCGCTTGGCCTGATCCAGCACAGCGCCAGCCAGGCTTCGGCCAAGCTCATGGCGTTCCGCATCGCTTACGGCGCAGGCGGGCGCGATTCGAACATCAAGCCTGAGGACGTGCAAAAGGCCTTTTCACAACTGATTTCCGCCGACGGCAAGATTTCCCAGACATGGGACCCGTTCGGCAATCTCGGCCCCAAGCCCCTGCCCTATGCCTTTTGCAAGATGCTGATGGCCGGCATGATGCTCGCCATGGAATGCCTGACCAAGGGCGGGTACGTATCCGTCCGGCCCGGCGAAGGCAACCAGACCCTCATCATCGCCGAAAGCGATGCGGGCGTTCTCCTGCGCGACAATGTCGAGGCGGCGTTGCGTCAGGAAATACAGACGGAAGACCTAGATCCGCGCCTCGTCCATCCTTATGCAATTTCCGTGGTCGCGGAGCATTATGGATATAATCTGCGCGTAAAGGACAAACGCGACGATCGCGTAACCTTCGCCCTCGATTGCCCCGCCCCGCAAAGCGCATAGGTTCGGACCGACAGATCATACGGTCGTGACTTGCGTCTTTTCTTTCTTCCTCCATCCGTTAATATGGCGGTAGCAGCTTATTAACGCTCTTCTGTCATTTTCTACTGTAAAAGCGTTTTTCTAGAATTTTGGGGCCATCGGGCGCGCGGATTTCGCGCGCCATGGGGAAATGTTTTATGGACGATCTTATCGCCGAATTTTTGACGGAAACGAATGAAAGCCTCGGCGCCCTCGACTTCGACATGGTGCGCCTCGAACAAAACCCCAACGACAAGGAACTGATCGGCAGCATCTTCCGCCTGATGCACACGATCAAGGGCACGTGCGGATTCCTCGGCCTGCCCCGGCTTGAGACGGTCGCGCACCGCGCCGAAAACGTGATGGGCCGCTTCCGCGATGGCGATTTGCAGGTCACGCCCGAATACGTCACGCTTATTTTCGAAGCCTTCGACCGCATCAAACTAATCGTCGCGGGAATTGAGCAAACTGGCAGCGAACCGCAAGGCGACGATTCCGCGCTGATCGAAAAGCTCGACGCCGTTTATGAAGACCGCGGCGGCAATGCCGCGAACACCGAGGCCGGATCGAAAGGCGATAGCAAGGAAGACGAACTCCAGGCCCTCTTCGACGCAACGCCAGTCCTGCCGCAAGATCAGTGGCACACTACCGTCACGCTTCCCGAAAACGATCCGAATAATGCCGCCAGAGCCAGGGAAGCCGCCGCCGAAGCGACGCCTGCCCCAGTTCCCGCTCCCGTTCCGGCGGGCGACGATCACGGTGCGAATGAAGCCGGCGCGGCGGCGCAATCGCTGCGCGTCAATGTCGATGTCCTCGAAGATTTGATGACGCTTGTCTCCGAGCTAGTGCTGAACCGCAACCAGCTGCTCCAGATTTTGCGGATGCAAAAGAACACGGAATTTTCCGCCCCCTTGCAACGCCTGAACCATGTCGTCTCCGATCTGCAGGAAGGCGTGATGAAAACGCGGATGCAGCCTATCGGCAATGCGTGGTCGAAACTGCCGCGCATTATCCGTGACTTATCCATGGAACTGAACAAGAAGATCGACCTTGTCATGGAAGGCGAGAACACCGAGCTCGACCGTCAGGTTCTCGAGATGATCAAAGACCCGCTCACCCACATGGTGCGCAACTCCGCCGATCACGGCATCGAAATGTCCGACGACCGCATCAAGGCGGGCAAGCCCGAAACGGGCCGCGTCCTGCTCAAGGCCTATCACGAGGGCGGCCATATCATCATCGAGATAACGGATGACGGCAAAGGCCTCCCCCTCGAAAAGATCAAGGCGAAGATTCTCAAGAACGGTCTTGCCGGCGAAGACGAAATCGCAGCTATGACAGACCAGCAGATTCAGCAATATATTTTCAAGGCCGGATTCTCTACCGCCGAACAGGTGACATCCGTATCAGGGCGCGGCGTCGGCATGGATGTCGTGCGCAACAACATTGAAAAGATCGGCGGCTCCATCGTCCTGAAATCGGCGGAAGGAAAAGGATCGACCTTCCTCATCAAAATCCCCCTCACCCTCGCCATCGTCTCCGCCCTTATCGTCGATGCGGGCGGCGAACGTTTCGCCATTCCACAATTGTCGGTGCGCGAGCTCGTCCTCGCCTCTCCCAAGTCGAACGTCAGGATCGAAACGATCAAGGGCACGCCCTTCTACCGCCTGCGCGGCCAGCTGCTGCCCCTGATCTCGCTCGCCGATCTTTTGCAGCTCGACGGCGGCGGGGACGACGAGCGCAGCCGTTATATCATAGTCACGCAGATCGGCGCTTACCAGTTCGGCATCATCGTCGACCGCGTGTTCGACACCGAGGAAATCGTCGTGAAGCCGGTATCGCGCCTCCTCAAGGACATTGAAATCTTCTCGGGTAACACCATTCTCGGCGACGGCAGCGTCATTATGATCCTGGATCCCAATGGCATCGCCAAGGCCATGGGCGAAACGGATATCTCCGACGTCGATTCCAGGCTTCCAGCGGGCGCGCAGGACGAACGCAAGGTGGAAAAGACGGCCCTGTTGCTCTTCAACACCGCCGAAAGCGCGCCTAAGGCCGTTCCACTTTCGCTCGTCGCCCGGCTGGAAGAAATCGACACATCGAAAATCGAAATATCCGGCGGCAAGACGATGATCCAGTATCGCGGCCAGTTGATGCCGGTCATGCCCTTCGACTCTTCCGTCGACCTGAACGCGCCCGGCAGAAAACCCGTCCTCGTTTTCGCCGATGAAACCGGCGCGATGGGCCTCGCCGTCAACAAAATCATCGATATCACCGAAGAATCCGTCAATGTGCAGATTTCAACCGATGCGCCGGGCGTCATCGGCAGCGCGATCATCGCGGGCAAGGCCACGGACGTTATCGATGTCGGCCATTTCGTCCGCTCAACCGACAGAGACTGGTTCAAGCGCCACGGCGACGAGGCCTTCGGCGAAGCTCCGGCGCAGGGCCGCAAGGTTCTGCTGGTCGACGACAGCCCGTTCTTCCGCAACATGCTCACGCCGCTGCTGAAAGTAGCGGGCTATCAGGTGACGACGCTGGAAAGCCCGCTGCACGCCTTGAAGATGCGCGAAGAGGGCGAAAGATTCGACATTATCGTCTCCGATATCGAAATGCCGCAGATGAACGGTTTTGAATTCGCCCAGAAGGTGCGGGAGAATAGCAGCCGATGGAAAGACATACCGATGGTGGCCCTGACCTCGCACGCAACGCCGCAGGATGTCGATCACGGCATGGATGCAGGCTTCTCCCGCTACATCGCCAAGTTCGACCGCGATACGCTACTGAGCACGCTCAGCGAGACGCTGGTTTCCAACGAGGCGGGTAAAAATTTCAAAATCGCCGGAGATGTGCAATGAGCGCGCTCGCCGCCATGGAAAAAACGGAAACATCCAATGTCCGTGAGTTGTTGACCGTCACAATCGGCGGCCAGCTTTTCGGCATTCCGATCCTTCAGGTTCAAGACGTTCTCGGCACACAGAAGATCACGCGCATCCCCCTCGCCCCGAAGGAGGTTGCGGGAGCACTCAATCTCCGCGGCCGCATCGTCACCGCCATCGACATGCGCGCCTGCCTCGGCATGGAGCCGCGTGGGCCCGCGGGCAAAAGCATGGGCGTCGTCATCGAATACCAGGGCGAATTGTTCAGCCTGATGATAGACCGCGCCGGTGATGTGATGCATCTTCCCTATTCCGCCTATGAAAAAAATCCATCGACCCTCGATCCCCAATGGCGCGCTATGTGCCAGGGGATTTACAGGTTGAAGGACAAGCTGCTTGTGGTTCTCGACATTCCACGGCTGCTCGAAGGGCTGCAAACGCCGTAAGAAATGAGGAGATAAGTACAATGCCATCCTGTCTTGTTGTCGATGACAGCCGCGTCGTCCGGAAGGTCGCCCGCCGCATCGTCGAAGATCTCGGTTTCACTTGTGACGAGGCCGAAGACGGCCAGAAGGCCTATGATTTTTGCACGGGGAAAATGCCCGACGCCATCCTGCTCGACTGGAACATGCCGGTCATGAGCGGAATCGAATTTCTGGAAAAACTCCGCCAGATGCCGAACGGCGACGGGCCCAGGGTTGTCTTCTGTACCACGGAGAACGATATGGCGCACATCACCCGCGCCATGAACGCCGGCGCCAATGAATACATCATGAAGCCGTTCGATTCCGAAATCATCGAATCCAAATTCACGCAAATCGGCCTGATCGACGCGGCCTGATTATAAAAAGGTATTCTATGTCTCCTCTTTCTTCCTCCACCGCCTACACGAACGGCCCCATCAATGTATTGCTGGTGGACGATTCCGACGTGGTACGGGGGTTTATGGGCCGCGCGCTGGAATCCGATCCGGGCATCAAGCTCGTCGGCTCCGTCGCCAACGGCGAACAGGGCGTGACATCGGCGGCCCGCCACAATCCCGACATTGTGATCCTCGACATCGAAATGCCGGTGATGGACGGCATCACTGCCCTGCCGAAAATCCTCGCCGCTTCGCCCGGTGTGCGCGTTATCATCTGTTCGACGCTGACGCTGCGCAATGCCGAGATCACGCTGAAGGCGCTGCAGCTGGGCGCGACCGATTGCATCGCAAAGCCGTCCAATTCGGGTGACGACATCCGCTCTGCGGGCGATTTCCAGCAAGACCTCATTGCCCGCGTCAAGGCTCTCGGCCATCGCAGAGGCACCCCGCCGCGCACCGCCGCCGCTGCCGCCAGCATGTATGCGGGCAGGCACAATGCCGCGCTGATACAAAAGACTCCGTATGAATTGCGCAAACACCTGCCGGGCGAAATATTCCGCCCCAACCTTCTTGCGATCGGCAGTTCCACCGGCGGCCCGCAGGCGCTGTTCAAGGTGATCGGCAGCTTTAAAGATTTAAACGTGCCGATCGTCCTGACCCAGCACATGCCCGCCACCTTCACCAAAATTCTCGCCCAGCACATCGCACAGCAAACCGGCGTCGAAGCGATGGAAGGCGAAAACGGCATGAAGGTGGAAAACGGCAAGGTTTACGTCGCGCCCGGCGGACGGCACATGACCTTCGCTCGCAGGAACGGCGGCGTGGAAATCGTCCTCGACGACGGCCCGCCGGAAAATTTATGCAAACCGTCCGTCGATCCGATGCTCCGCAGCGCCGCCCATGTCTGGGGATCGAAATTCCTCACCCTTATCCTGACGGGAATGGGGCATGACGGACTGAGCGGATCCAAGGCGGTTGCGGCGGGCGGCGGACGCGTCATCGCGCAGGATCAGGAAACGAGCGTCGTATGGGGAATGCCCGGCGCCGTGGCGATTAACGGGCTATGCAGCGCCGTGCTTCCATTGCCAGACATCGGCTCCTTTGTTAGACAGATTTTCGGGAAGTAGACCATGCGGATCAACGATTTCGACCTTTACAAAGACCTCTTGAAAGAAAAATCGGGCCTCACTTTGACGCCGGATAAATCTTATCTTCTGGATTCCCGTCTGACGCCCGTCGCGCGCAAATGGAATTTCACGAATCTGGAAGCGATGACAATGGCCCTGCACGGCGTCCCGTCCCCCAACCTTATCAAGGACGTCGTCGAGGCGATGACGACCAACGAAACATCGTTCTTCCGCGATTCAAAACCGTTCGACCAGTTCCGCGACGTCATCCTCCCCCACTTCATGAAGTCCCGCCCGTCCAAACGCGTGCGCATCTGGTGCGCCGCCAGTTCGACGGGACAGGAGCCTTACTCGCTCGCCATGATTATTAAGGAACAGGCTGCGAAAATGCCGGGCTGGAGGTTCGAAATCGTGGCCACGGATATCGACACCATTGTTCTGGAATCCGCCAAAAAAGGCGAATACAGCCAGTTTGAAGTGCAGCGCGGCCTGCCCATCCGGATGCTGATGAAATATTTCGAGCAAAAAGGCGACCGGTGGCTTCTCAGGAAGGACATAAAATCGATGGTACAATTCAACCATTTCAATTTGCTGGAGCCGATGGCGGCGCTTGGCAAGTTCGATATCGTTTTCTGCCGCAATGTCCTTATCTATTTCGACCGCGAAACGAAAGCGAAGGTTTTGCAAAACATGGCTGAGCTGCTCCCCGAAGACGGTTTTGTGGTTTTAGGCGGCGCGGAAACGGTTCTGGGAGTCACGGATGCATTCAAGCCGATGGAGAACGCGCGCGGCATCTATATCAAGTCGGCTGGCTCTGTCGCCGCGTCCGCCCCCGTTGCGACGAAGATTTAACGTTTCAGGAATTAAGGCCGGCGATATGCAGGCCCGGCCACAGGCGATTGACATCGCCTTTCTTGTAATAAACCATTTTGCTCACGGGAAGGCCCAACTTCTTTCTTTGATGATCAACGAGAGCGACGATGGCGTCTTCGAAACTGTAATCCCGATCGTCCATCCGCGCGGACAGGCGCAGGCCGTTCGCCATGAACAGCCGCGCGGTATCTTCGGCCTTCTTGTAATTCGTGCCCCAAACTTTGCGGAAGAAAGAGCTTTTGGCATTGGCGTCCGTCGCCGTCAGGAACACGGTTTCCTGAAAATACGCGGCAAGCGTCGTCGGTTTGTCTAAAATCTTAGCTTCGCGGAACGACAACATGGCTCTTCATCTTTCGTTAAGGTTTATGTAAATACATGAAGCGAACAAAAAAAGCAAGCGAAACTTGCCTGCCCGGTTCCGACTCTGTAGTTTGACGCGCATGACCAACCCAGCCTGCAAAGAAAATCCCATGCCCTCTCCCGCCCCCGTAAAAATCAAACGCGCCCTTATTTCCGTGTCCGACAAGACCGGCCTGGTGGATTTCGCCAAAGGGCTTTCCAAATACGGCGTCGAAATCCTCTCCACGGGCGGCACATATAAGGCGATCAAGGATGCGGGCCTCGCGGTGAAGGAAGTCTCCGAACATACGGGCTTTCCCGAAATGATGGACGGGCGGGTAAAGACCCTGCATCCCAAAGTGCACGGCGGCATTCTTTCGGTGCGCGACAACGCAGACCATAAGAAGGCGCAGGAAGATCATCATATCGGCGATATCGACCTCGTCGTCGTCAATCTTTATCCGTTCGCGGCGACCGTCGCTAAGGGCGCGGATTACGACACCTGCATCGAGAACATCGATATCGGCGGCCCCGCCATGGTGCGCTCCGCCGCGAAGAACCACGCCTTCGTCGCCATCGTCACCGATCCCGCCGATTACGAAACCGTTCTGGAGGAAATGAACGCCAATAGCGGCGCGACGAATTTCGCCCTGCGCAAGAAACTTGCCGCCCGCGCCTATGCTCACACGGCGGCTTATGATTCAGCCATCTCCGCATGGTTCGCAGGACAGGACGCCGAATTCCCGCGCCAGATCGCGTTCGCGGGCACGTTGAAACAATCGTTGCGCTACGGCGAGAACCCGCACCAGCGCGCGGCGCTCTACCTCACCCACGAAAAGCGCCCCGGCGCCGCCACCGCCGAAATCCTGCAGGGCAAGGAGCTTTCCTACAACAATATCAGCGATACGGACGCCGCCTTTGAACTCGTTTCCGAGTTCAAAGAGCCTGCCGTCGCCATCATTAAGCACGCGAACCCGTGCGGCGTCGCCATCGGCAAGGATATGCTCGACGCCTATACCCGCGCCTATGAATGCGACCCCGTTTCCGCGTTCGGCGGCATCATCGCGCTGAACCGCCCCCTCACCGCCGATGCTGCGAAAAAGATCATCGGGATTTTCTGCGAAGTCATCATCGCGCCGGAGATCGAACCCGAGGCGCTCAAAGTTCTCGAGCCGAAAAAGAATATCCGCGTCCTGCGCACCGGCGGCCTGCCCGATGCCGCGGCCACGCGCCTGGCCTATAAGCCCGTCGCGGGCGGCCTGCTCGTGCAAGACCACGACAACGGCGCGATCACGAAAAGCGACCTCGTGGTCGTCACCAGGCGCGCGCCGACACCAGCCGAGTACGACGAGATGCTCTTCGCCTTCAAGGTTTGCAAGCATGTGAAATCCAACGCGATCGTCTACGGCGCGGGGCAGCGGACGATCGGCATTGGCGCAGGCCAGATGAACAGGCTCGATTCCTCCCGCATCGCCGCGCTGCGCATGGCCGAATACGGCCTCAAACCGACGGGCGAAACGCCCATGGTCGTCGCCTCCGACGCCTTCTTCCCCTTCCCCGACGGCATGATCGCCGCCGCCGAAGCGGGTGTCAGCGCCGTGATCCAGCCCGGCGGCTCTATCAAAGATGCCGACGTCATCGCCGCCGCCGACGAACGCGGCCTCGCCATGGTCTTCACCGGCATGCGGCATTTCCGCCATTAAACACCCAGCATCCTGCGAAGCCATCGCGGCGCAGGATGACTTTTCACGCGATTTCCGCTATACTTGTTCCAACGATAAAGAGCCGCCAAAGCGGCCGTTGAACAGGGATAAAAGCCGCTTTCCGCCAAAAACGCCTTTTCCGCTGAAAGCCTTTAATCCTTTGAAATTTATAGATATTTCCACCCCGATTTGAGAATCGAAATCCGATTCCTGTATTTTAGGGGTAAGTTAATGTAATTCCGCTATTGATGAATGGATTTCTGAGCGGAGAGAGGAAGTAGGATATGGCAGTTGGTTGGCTCGGTAGAGCAAC
>DASTUM010000113.1:0-5541 GCA_035759665.1 Micavibrio sp. | reverse complement strand
CGCGGATTCTATCCAACAGATATATTCGTTGCACGCAAGCGGGGTGATATCCTCCCATGTTTCGAGCGCCTTCGGATCGTTCTCAAGGGCCTTCCTTAAATCGGCGGAAAGTTTGTGCACCGCACCGCCTGAAATTTTTCGACGCGGCATAATCCTCCCGTCAAGCCTTCGCGTTGTTGAGTACGAAGGGATTAAAGTTGGTATTCGTGTCGTAATAGTCTTCGTTCTCCACCTTCTTGATCCACTTCACGGCGAGCAGAGTTGCAGGCAGGGCAAGCGTTTCCCAGCCGACTTTGACGAGCCATGCGGAAACCGCGATCGATAGTAGTTCGGGAAAGGCGAAGACGCCTGTAAAAGCGATAGCGATGAAAACAACCGTATCGACGAACTGCCCGACGAAGGTCGAGGCCAGAAAGCGCAGCCACATTTTCCGGCCCGCCATTTTGACCTTCATTTTCGCGACCACGTAGGAATTTACGAACTCTCCGCATAGATAGGCCATCATCGACGCAGCGACGATGCGCGGAACGTTGCCCAGCGTCGTGTCGAACGCTTCCTGGTTTTTCCAAAACGGCGCAGGCGGCAGGACGCTCGCCAGCTCATAGAAAACGACCATAAGGACAACGGCGGCAAAGCCGCTCCAGATAACCTTGCGGGAGGCGGCATACCCGTAAACTTCCGTAAGAATATCGCCGAAAAGATAGGCGAGCGGGAAAAGGATAATCCCGGCGGGCAACACAAGACTACCCAGCATAAAAAGTTTCGTTTCCAGCGTGTTCGAAATCAAAAGCGTCGCCGCGAAAAGAACCGCTATCGGCAACAATAGTTTTTGTTTCATTTCAGTCTTTCTTTTCGTTGCATAATTTTCGGTAAAAAATCTGATCTATTTTCCAATTTATCTATGTGTTAATCGCTTGGATATGGCTGATTTTTGAGAAAGGGAGTTCTGGGCTAACATAGGTTGTTGGCGTTCTTTCCAGTAAATATGCTAAAAAGCTGTAGTTTTCACAATCCTGTCATACCACCCTTTAGAGAATAAAAATGTCCAAAATTCCTGCATGTCCAAAATGTAATTCCCCCTTCGCCTACGAAGATGGGCCTTTCTATATCTGCCCTGAATGTGCCCATGAATGGTCTATCACGGCCACGGTTGGCAAAGGCGATGATGACGTGAAAATCGTCAAGGATGCCCACGGCACAGAATTAAAAGACGGAGATACCGTGACGGTCATCAAGGATCTTAAAATTAAAGGCTCGTCCGATGTCGTTAAGGTGGGAACAAAAATTAAGAATATTCGGCTTGTTGATGGCGATCACGATATTGATTGCAAAGTGCCAGGGGTTGGCCCGATGGGGCTGAAATCTGAATTCGTTAAAAAGGTGAACGATTAAATGGCGGAGACGGAGGGATTCGAACCCTCGATACGGTATAACCCGTATGACGATTTAGCAAACCGTTGCCTTCAGCCTCTCGGCCACGTCTCCGCACGGGTAAGCCCATGAATTAACAGAACTTCGGGGGCAGATCAACTAAAGATAACGGGTTAAATAGCCGCCCCAGTCGGAAACGTCGTCCAGTTTGGGATATTGGTCGATGATATGCAGGCTCCAGCCCGTTTCCGAGCCGGCGTCGCGGTAAATATGCGCCAGGACACAGGCCTGGCTGTCGCCGCCCTTGCCGCCCTGAACCATGGGTTCGCGGTGCAGTTCCTTGTTCGAAGCGCCGTCGGCAATGCGAAAGGACGGGTTGGCGATTTGCTTGAACGTATGGTCGGAACGGATTTCGCCGACAAAGACGAGATCGGTGGTATCATAAGGAAGGTCGGCAAGTTCGACCGAGATATATTCGTCGTCGAGGCCGCCCGCCCCGCCGGAATCGTCGCCGCTGTGATAGATGCAGCCGGTCTGGTCCATATTGTCCTGCGCCATCGATCCGACGAAATCGATATATTCGCCATTTTTATTGTAGACGAAGCAGGCGAGGTCGAGATCATGCTGCTTGTTGGTTCGCTTAAGCGTATCCATCAAGGTCGCGCGCTCGCGCTCATCCCAGTTGAGCGCGACGATTATACGTTCGCGGCCTTTCGTCGTATGGAGCAGGGGCGTCTTCATGGCAATACACTCAATCTATAAAATCGTTGTCTTTAAGGCGTTTGTGTTCGGCGAAATCCAGCCGCGCGACGAGCACGAACCCGATCACGAGAATAAGGATGCCGATGGTGGCGAGAAGCTTGAACAGAATGTCGCCGCGGATGAACACGCCCCAGATATTGAGGATGATGAGCGCGCCGCCGAGAATGACGAGGCCGATCAGCGAGAAGGTGAGGGCGCGTTGCAACGACATTATTGCTTCTCCCTTTCCATGACGACGAGGAATGCCTCGCGTTCGAAGAAGAGCAGCATGCGGCGGGATTCTTTTTCCATGGTCACGACGCGCCACCCTTGCGCGGCGTTGCGGTTGAGAAATTCGGAAAAGCGTTCGGGATCGACCTTGGACGATCCGAGGAAGAGGGAGCCGAACATCCCTTCCCGGTATAAAACGACCTTGTATTCGCGGGCCTGTGTCATGGGGAAAGGATAATACGGGGCTTCCCCCGCCGCAACCCTGCGCGGCGTTTATCCCGCCGTATTCCATATCAGGGCGCCGGAACCGGCGTGGGCGGCGGCGAACTGCCAGAGTTTTGCGTCCGTAAAGGGGCAGGCCGGATAGGGCGGCGGGTTTTTCGCCGCCTGATGATATTTTTCCGGCGCGTCGTAAACCGCATCGGAGGGCAGCGGGCCGGAATTCCGGACGACCTTGACGGTTTTCAGGGGCGTATCAGGAAAGGCGCGGCGCAGAGCGCGGGTGAGCGTGCCCGTCACCGCCGTCGTCCAGAGTTCGGGATAATCGTTCACGGAGAAGGGGGCGAGTGCGGCCACCATCGCCTCTTCGAAGGCCGGCGTGTCGAAGCCGGGGGGCAGCACGGGCATGTCGCCGGCCTGCTCCTTCGCCAGTTCGTAGAGCGCGGCGACGGGGGCGGGCGGGCAGAGATGAAGCACGGCGTTCGTTTCGCGCAGGCGCTTAATGACGGGGTCGTCTTCGCCGCCGGACAAGAAGATGACCGCCTCTTTTCCCGCGGCCTGGCAGGCGCAGGCCAGCGCGAGCGCGCCATGCCCCATGACCGTTCCGGCGTAGGCCACACGGCTTGCGTTCATATCCTTCAAAAGCAGATCGAGCGCGCGGCGCTTTGTGCCGCCGGCGACGAGGTCGTCACGGAGGATCGTCAATCCTTGTACTTCGCAGAGTTGGAAGGGGATGGTCATGACGGGCCAGTCTGCCCGTTTCTACATGCCGAGGCTACGAACGATTTCGCGCGTCTTGTAGCAGAAGTCCGTGTCGGTCGCGGTTTCGTAAAGGCGGCAGAACAGGCGGCTTTTTTCGGAATCCACCTTGCTGTATCTGCGCGATCCTCCGGGAACCGGGTCGGTATAAACCTTCACGCTGTCAGGCAGAAGGCGGCGCAATTCGAAATAGGCGCGCGGCATGTGGTTTTCGGTGGTGATGAGGACAATGGATTTCACATGGTTGCGCAAGGCCCATTCGGCGCCTTCCTCGGCGTTCTCTATGGTATTTTCGGCGGCGGTTTCGACGAAGATATCCTTGCGGCGGATTTTTTTGGAAAGCTGGCGCACTTCGGGTTCCTGTGCGTCGGTCGGGAAATCGCGGCCCGTCACCATGATCTTCCTGGCAATCCCTTCGATGTAGGCTTCATAGCCTTCGACCAGCCTGTCCGACGATCCGGTGAACACCATGACGGCGTCCGCCTTTTCAGTCGGGGGGAGGGGTTCGTTGGAAGAAAGATTGCCTTGGCTGAAATGATACAGGGGCGGCATCGCCATCAGACATGCCGAGATAAGGACGATAAAAATGGTAACGCGCCACATGATCATGTGGAAAGGGTTCTATCCAAAAACGGTGCCGTATGACAACAAAAATCTTAACGATTTCACGTGCAATCCGCCGTAATTTTTCCCGGCGTTTGATTGTGGCTAAATTGTGAAAGGCCCCGGCGTCAGGAAAGCTTCTTTTTAAGGAGGTCGTTGATGATGGCGGGGTTGGCCTTACCGCCCGTTTCCTTCATCACCTGACCGACGAAGAAGCCCAGCATCCTGTCCTTCCCGGCCTTGTAACTTGCGATGCCGTCGGGGTTTGCGGCGAGGATTTTATCGATAATAGCCTCGATGGCGCCCGTATCGGTGATCTGCTTCAGCCCCTTGGCCTCGACGATTTTCGCGGCGTCTTCGCCCGTCTTGTACATTTCGGCGAACACGTCCTTGGCGATTTTGCCGGAGATGGTGTTGTCCTTGATAAGGGCGACGAGGCCGCCGATCTGTTTTGCCTTGATCGGGCTTTCGGTGATGTCCTTGCCATCCTTGTTAAGGAGGCCGAGCAGTTCGTTCAAAACCCAGTTGGCCGCGATCTTGGGATCGGAATCGTTCGCCGCGCTTTCGTAATATTCCGCGCGCGGTTTTTCGGCGATGAGGACGGACGCGTCGTAGAGCGGCAGGCCGAAATCCTTCATGAAGCGATGCTTCTTCTGGTCGGGCAGTTCTGGCAGAGTCGCCTTGATCCCGGCGATCCATTTCGGGTCGAGTTCGAGCGGGAGGAGGTCGGGATCGGGGAAGTAGCGGTAATCATGCGCCTCTTCCTTGGAGCGCATCGAGCGCGTTTCCATTTTGTTCGGGTCCCACAGGCGGGTTTCCTGCCTGATTTCCCCGCCGCCTTCGATGATCTCGATCTGGCGGCGCGCTTCGTGTTCGATCGCCTGCTGGACGGCCTTCACCGAGTTGACGTTCTTGATCTCGCAGCGCGTGCCAAGCCCGGCGCCCGGCTTGCGGACGGAGACGTTGACGTCGGCCCGCATCGAGCCTTCTTCCATGTTGCCGTCGCAGGTGCCGAGATAGCGCAGGATCATACGCAGCTTGGACAGGTACGCGGCGGCTTCTTCCGGCCCGCGGATATCAGGCTCCGAAACAATTTCCATCAGCGCGCAGCCGGATCGGTTCAGGTCCACATAGGATTTGCCCGGATGCTGGTCGTGCAGGGATTTGCCCGCGTCCTGTTCCAGGTGGAGGCGCGTAACGCCGATCTCTTTCGTCGAGCCGTCAGCGAGGTCGATCTCGATGATGCCCTTGCCGACGATCGGATAAAGGAACTGCGAAATCTGATAGCCCTGCGGTAGGTCGGGGTAGAAATAATTTTTGCGCTCGAACACCGAGTATTCGTTGATCTGCGCGTTGAGGCCGAGGCCCGTACGAACGGCCTGCTCGACGCAGTATTTGTTGAGGACGGGGAGCATCCCCGGCATCGCGGCATCGACCATGGATACCTGGCTGTTGGGCTGCGCGCCGAAATCGGTGGCGGCGCCGGAGAAAAGCTTGGAATTGGCCGTGACCTGGGCATGGACTTCCATGCCGATCACCACTTCCCAGTCGCCGGTGGCGCCGGGGATGAAGCGTTTCGGATCGGGAGTGCGGACGTCGACGATGCTCATTGAGAGT
>DASTUM010000112.1:0-6153 GCA_035759665.1 Micavibrio sp. | reverse complement strand
AACTTGGCAGAAACGACATCGCCTGCCTGGACGCCGAGGTTGCCGGGCGCAATGCCCAGGGCTTGTTGCTCGACACCGTCAAGAGTTTCTTTATCGTCGAAGTCGGGCAAAGCCGGGCCGACGATAAAGGTTTTTTCCTGCGTGCCGCCGCCCTGGCCGTTGTCATCGAACAATTTGTAGGAGTAAGAGCCGTCTGCGGCAATCGTAAGTGTGCCGTATTGGCCGTCTATCGAAACTGTGCCAGCCGCCGGAACGTCGACTTCGTTGCCTTCGAACGCGATCTTGACGACCTTGTTTGAATTGTCGGTGTTCGTCCAGCCGTCCGTGGACAGATGATCCGCCGCGCCGGGGCCGCCGTTCAGGCCCGTGACGACGTTGCCCGTCGCCGTGCCGTAGGTCGTGTCATACGTATTGACGTCGTTGTTGGCGACCGGAGCGTCGTCCTTGACGTTGATGTGGATGTTGCCTTCGATGGAATCGCCTTCGAAGTCTGATGCCAGAACGCCGAAGTCCAGCGTGATCACATCATCCGGATTGCCGGCATCGGCATGATCGAGGTTGTCGAGCAGCGTGAATTTGTAATCGCCCGTTTGCGTATTGAGTTCCAGCGTGAAGATCGTCTTGCCGCCGGCTATACCGGTGTAAACGCCGCTGATAACGGAAACCGTAACCGGAATGCCGTTGTGCGTCAGCGCGCCGCCTTTTTGCGAGCCGCCCGACTGAAAGTCGCCGGCCTTGAAGGAATAGGAACCCGGAACATCGGCGCCGAAATCGGCAACCAGCGTGCCCGATTGCGAAACAACGCCTGTGAGGTTCGTTTCATCGACCGTTTTTTCAGCGTTGGTGAAATCCTGGTCGTCACCGCCGTGGCAGCCGCAGGGCGGCGGAACGGTCGGAGCGTCGTCTTTGATGTTGATGATGATCGGGGCGGTATCACCGTCTCCATCGTAATCGACGATCTTCGCACCGAAGGTCAGCGTGATGATGTCGTTCGGGTCGTTGTTGTCCGCGTGATCGAGATTTTTGAACTGCGTGTAGCTGTATTCGCCCGTTTGCGGGTCGATCGTCAGCGTGAAAACCGTCTCGCCGTTGGCGGTGCCGACGTAACCCGTGGCCGTGTGCGTGACCACAACCTGTGCTCCGCTCGAGGTAAGAACGCCGTTGTCCACGGAACCGGAGGCCTGAAAGCCGCCTGTCGTGTTGACGACGCCTGCGCCGTCCTGGCCGAAATCGTGATCCAGCGTGCCGCCGACCGTGATCGGGCCTAGATTGGTTTCGTCGATGGTTTTTTCATCGCCTTCGATATAAGGCGCGTCGTCGGCGATCGTGACCGTGACGCTCGTCTTGACGGAATCGCCGTCGCCGTCTTTCGCCGTAAAGCCGAATTTCAGCGTGATCGTGTCGTTCGGATCGGAGCCGTCCGCGTGATCGAGTTGTTCATATTGCGTGAATGTATAATCGCCCGTCGTTTTGTTCAGGACGATTTCAAATACTTTTACGCCGCCGGCCATGCCGACATAGCTGTTGCCGACAACCTGGACGTCGATCGGCACGCCGTGCGAGCTGAGATCGCCGCCCGTTTTGGAGCCGGAGGAAGAGAAGCTGTCGTTCGGCGTGATGCCGCCGTTGCCGTCGGCGCCGAAATTAATTTTGATCTTGTCGGACACGGAAATCGGGCCCGCGGACAGATCCGTCTCATCGATAAACTCAGCGTTCGGATTCCCGGCCAGAGGATTGCTGTCCTCGTCGCGGTCGAGAAAGCGCGAAGGCTCGAGCAAGGGCGCGCGGTAGCCGAGTTGCGTCGGGTCGATCGGGCCTATATCGGGATTCGTGATGAAGGGATCAGCACCCGGGCGGCTGCCGTAACCGTAGCCGGAGTTACGCGCTCCACCGGCGGGGCCACCAGCTGCGGTCTCGATTTGCGCCAGCTGCTCCGCCGTGGGCTCGTCGCCTGCGGCAGGCTCTACTTTTGCGGCTTTGTAGGAAAGGTCGGTTTCGTCGCCGGGGCCGATCGCTTCGTTGCCCTCCATATCCGCATCGGCAATTTTCGATTTCGGCTTCGTTTCCTGCTCTTCTTCAACGATGGCGGTTTCTTCAAGGACGCCGGATTTGGCGAGAGCCTGGATGTTGGTGATCAGCTCGTCGCCTGTGACGACGCAGGTCTTGGCCGCAAGGCTGAGTTCCGGAGGAATATCGGAAGCCATCGCGGTTTCGTAATTGTCGACGACGATCTTCCCGCCGTTGGCGAAGGAAATGACCATCTTTCCGTCTTTGATATCGGCGCCCTGCGTTTCGGAAAGGTCGAAATTGAACAGGTATTTCTTGCCGGATTCGAGCGTGATGTCGTGCTGGGAGTTTTCAGCCGGAATGTCGATTTTAATGGCGTCCGAGAGAGCATCGGAGTGCGCGCCTTCTTTACCGCCGACTGCTTTGAACAGGAGAGCGGGATCAACCTCTGTACCGTCAGCCAGAGAGAGCGTGTTGCCGTTATCGATGAAGGATTGGAAATTGTTGAGCGTGACATTACCGCCTTCGACGAAGCTGATTACCAGCCCGCCATCCGCGTCCAGTTTCAGACCGTCTATGTCTTCGGGAGAGAACGAAAGTTTTGCAGAATCATTTGCCGGAAGATCGTAGTTAACCGAGGAGTCCGCGGTGGGAACAGCCAGAATAAGGTTGGTAGATGCCATTAGTTTATACTCCTATTTCGCTCTCAAAAAATCTGAGGCCTTATGCTTGACGGCAGGCCCCAAGTGTTAACAGTTTCCTAACATGAACGCCACGTTTTTACAGACTCCCGCACAAAAAGTCAATTGTTATGTTAATTATTTATTAATCAGTTTTACGTGCTTTTTTCTTAGGTGAATGTTTGGTTTTTGTTACATTAGATCAACCGAATAATCGGTATTTTAAATCAGTGTACTCAAGCAGACCGTACCTGCCGCCCTCCCTGCCAATGCCCGAAGTTTTTATGCCTCCGAATGGCGCAAGATCTGTGGCCAGCAGCGGTTCGTTAAGGGCGACCATTCCGTAATCCAGCGAACCCGACACCCGCCAGGCCTGGGCAAGATCCTGTGTATATATGTAAGAGGCGAGTCCGTATTCCGTCGCGTTGGCCCGCGCGACGACTTCGTCCTCCGTTTCGAAAGAATAGATCACGGCGACGGGGCCAAAGATTTCCTCGCGGGCGATAGGGGCGTCGTCCTGGACGTTTTCGATCAGGGTCGGCTCGAAGAAGCTTCCGCCCAGCGCGTGGCGTTTGCCCCCGCACAGGATTTTAGCTCCCTTTGCAGAGGCGTCAGCGACCAATTTTTCAACTTTTTGAGCGGCTTCCTTGTCAATCAGGGGGCCGATGGCCACGTCCGGCTCCCAGCCGGGGCCAACCTTTAATTCCTTGATTTTATTTAAAAACATTTCTATAAACGGGGCATAAACGTCTGTATGTATGTATATCCGGTTGGCACAGATACAGGTTTGTCCTGCATTGCGGAATTTGGAAGCGATGGCGCCGGAGACCGCTTTTTCGAGGTCGGCGGACGGGAAAACGATAAAAGGCGCATTGCCGCCCAACTCCAGCGAGACTTTCTGGATATTCCTGGCTGCCTGCGCCATGAGTTTGCGGCCGACCGCCGTCGATCCGGTAAAAGAAATTTTCCGTACGCGCGGGTCGGACGTTAAAACCTCGCCGATTTCCGCGGCATTCGCCGATGTCACGATATTCAGAACGCCCGGCGGAATCCCCGCCTCCTCGGCCAGCGCCGCAAGGGCAAGGGCGCAAAGAGGCGTCGCCTCCGCGGGTTTCAGGACGACCGTACAGCCGGCGGCCAAAGCCGGGCCGACCTTGCGGGTAATCATGCCGACCGGGAAATTCCACGGGGTGATAGCGCCGCATACGCCGGCCGGCCGGCGGCTGACGACGATGTTCGTTCCGGGGCGGTGGCCTTCGATAAATTCGCCGTACAGGCGGCGCCCTTCTTCCGCGCACCAGCGGATCGTGGCGGCGGCAGCTGTGGCCTCTCCCTGGGCTTCGGACAAGGGTTTTCCCTGTTCGTACGTCATTAAAAGCGCCAGATCCTGCGCTTTTTGGGCGATCAGGGACGACCATTTTTCCAGGATATCCGCCCGTTCCACGGGTGAAAGAGCGCTCCAGGACGCAAAGGCCTGCGCGGCCGCGTCGATGGCGGCATGTACGTCTGCCTTTCCCATGTCCGGAACATCGGCAAGAACGGCAAGATCGACAGGATTTAGCACGGAGAAAGTCTTTTCCCCCTGCGCCGCAACCCATCGGCCGCCAATATAGGCAAGGTTCTTGATCAAATGCGGGTCCGGCCCCATTATCCCACGTACACTATCTCTGATGGCAGTGTTTTTGCCAGCCATTAACCATATCCCGAAAAAGTTAAACTTTTGATGTGAGAATTCTGCAATGAAGCTCCCCGCTTCGACAACGCTGAACAGCCCCGGTTCGTTCCTTGCCGTCGCCGTTGTTTTTCAGCTAGTTCACACTTCTTGCCAGCGGGGAAGAATTTGAAACAAAAAACGAAAGAAGCGATATGCACACAGCGTTGCCAATGTGATAAAATGAAAGAAGAGTTTGTTTTACAGTCTAAATTTAAGTTTTTTCTAATATTTGGAATACGGACGCATGGGCTTTAAATTCGAGAAACTAAGCATGTTGGTGGTCGAAGACACCCAACCGATGCAAAAGCTTCTGATTTCGGTTCTCGAAGCGCTTGGCATTAAAAACGTCGAGGCATGCAACAATGGGCAGGAGGCGTTTCGTCAGTTCTGCAACCACAATCACGACATCATCCTTTCGGACTGGCAGATGGAGCCTATTGACGGGATCGCGCTGGCGCGTCTTGTCCGCACGCATCAGGCATCTCCCAACCGAATGACGCCGATCATCCTGATCACAGGGTACAGCGCATGGCCGCGCGTGGCAGAGGCCCGCGATGCCGGTGTGACCGAATTCCTCGTGAAGCCTTTTACCGCGCACGATCTCGCGCGCCGCATCGCCTATGTCATCAATAAACCGCGCGATTTCATCGATTCCCAGGATTTCTTCGGGCCGGATCGCCGGCGACGCAAGGATGACGACGCCATAACCTATACAGGCCCGCAACGCCGGCAGGGGGATCGCAAGGACAACAACAACCTCAAGGTACCAGATATTACATTTCGCGGAGCATAAATGACGAACGATAAAGGAAAGATAATCAAGGCGAATTACCGCTTGCAGCATAAAGTGGGGGCGGGCCCGCTCGACCCGCGCACAGTATTAAAATCGCAGCTGGTGATCGATAACAACACGGTCGATTTCGTACCCATCGGCCTTGCGATTCTGACCAAAATGCAGGAGGCGGCAGAACTTGGAAAAGATCCGGCGGCCAGCGCAAAAGATATCAAAGCGGCCATAACGGCGGCGGTTATGGAACTGAAGGCGCATGCGGCGCTTTTCCATTACTCGCTGATCGGCGATCTTGCCAACGTCATGCTCAACTTTCTAGAAGCCATCCAGAGTATAGACAACGACGTTCTGGACATCATCAACGCCCACCACGACACGCTGCATATGATTATCGTGCGGCAGATACGCGGCGGCGGCGGCGATGCGGGGCGTGCGCTCGTCACCGAGCTGCAGCAGGCTTGCGACCGTTATTACAACAAAAAATTCGGCAAATAATTCAAAAACATAGTTTTTTTCGGAACCGGGCGGCTAGTCCGCTTGTTGGCATGGCATCGAAACCATAGCATCCAAGGAGAAACAATATGGGTAGCCATTCCGATAAAATGAAAGGCCTCGTCAATGAAGGCGTTGGCAAGGCAAAGCAAGGCATCGGCAAAGCCACGGACAATGCTTCGCTGCACGGTGAAGGCATCGCGCAGGAACGCAAGGGCGAAGCCCAGCAATTTGCCGGAAAAACGAAAGAGGCCGTGAAGAAAGCCGCCGACCTTTAGACGCTGGTTTTGCTTCGTGCAAAAAAGACCCGCCGGAAGGCGGGTCTTTTTTTAAAAGCTCAGGCGCTTTGCCGTTTTCACCTGCGGAAGGCAGGAAACCTCTTTGAACAGCGGATCGGGCAGCGGCGCGTCGAGTGAAATAAGGCAGACGGCGGAATCGGCGCCCTCCATCCGGCCCAGACGGAAATCCGC